>JACQUA010000046.1 GCA_016210565.1 Chloroflexota bacterium | reverse complement strand
CCCCTTCGCTTCGCTCAGGGCTCCGGCTCAGGGTGACAACCTTCCGCAACCGCCAATCCACAGAAGCGGCTTTGTTCTGTGTCCAAGAGATGTGGGACACGATCAGGACCTGTCGGGGGCGTGCCGGACAACCCGGAACCAATAGGCGGCGATAATCTAAACCACGAATAAACAAGAATGGACACGAATAGTCTTCCCTGTTCCAGTTTGGATTTATCGAACTGATAACGATTCCCCGTCTCAGCCCTTTGCAGATTACTTCGTGTTTATTCGTGGTTCCATCTTTCTTTCCAGTTTTTGCACGATTTGATTCTTAACGGACTGATCTTTGAATCTTAGAATCTGGAATCCTTTCCGCCAAGATGTTAGAATCTGTCAAAAACACGGGTGACATCAACATGAATCTCCCAATTAGAGTGCGCTATGCCCCCAGTCCCACGGGCCTGCCCCACGTGGGCAACATCAGGACGGCCCTGTTCAACTGGCTTTTTGCCCGGCATTCCGGCGGCAAGTTCCTTCTTCGCGTTGAAGATACCGACATGGCCCGAAAGCAGGAGGGCGCCCTGGAAGCGATCCTGGAAAGCCTCCACTGGCTGGGTCTCGACTGGGATGAAGGCCCTGAGACGGGCGGGCCCTACGGCCCCTACTTCCAGTCACAAAGGCTGGCTACCTATCACTCCTTTGCGGAAAAGCTGGTGGCCGCCGGACACGCCTATTACTGTTTTTGTTCTCCGCAGCGGCTGGAAATCATGCGAGCCGAACAGGCGAAACGCAAGGAACCACCCAAGTACGACCGGCATTGCCGGGACCTGCCGCCGGATGAAGTCGCCCGCCAGAGGGCCGGGGGCGTAACCCCGGTGGTGAGGTTCAAGACGCCGATGGAAGGCAGGACCAAGTTCGATGACGTTATCCGGGGCGAGGTGTTCTTTGAGAACGGCACTCTCGATGATTTCGTCTTGCTCAAGTCCGATGGCTATCCCACCTACCACCTTGCTAACGTCGTGGACGATCACCTCATGGAAATCAGCCACGTCCTGCGCGCCGACGAATGGCTGTCCAGCACGCCCCGCCACGTCCTGCTGTATGCCGCCCTGGGCTTCCAGCCGCCCGTCTTCGCCCATCTCCCGATCATCCTCGGTCCCGACCGGTCCAAACTCAGCAAGCGGCACGGGGCCACCTCGGTCATCGAGTTCAAAGAGCAGGGCTATCTCCCCGAGGTCATGGTCAATTTCCTCGCCCTCCTCGGCTGGTCCCTGGACGAGAAGACGGAAATCATGTCCCGGCAGGAGCTCATCACCAACTTCTCTCTCGACAGGGTGAGCCGGACGGCGGCGATCTTCAACATCGAAAAATTAAACTGGATGAACGGTGTCTACATCCGGAAACTCGGCATTGATGATCTCTGCGTCAGGATTCTGCCTTTCCTGAAAAAGGGCATGGGACCCCGGGTCCAACGCTCTCTGCCGGAGGGCTATATCCGCGCTATCATACCCCTGGTCCAGGAAAGGGCGCGGACCCTGACAGAGTTTGTGGAGCTTATGGACTTCTTCTTTGACGAAGAGCTTGGCTACGATCCTCAGATGCTGATTTCGAAAGGAATAAAGAGCAAGGAGGCAGCGTTTGGCGCCTTCAGGGCAGCCCGGCAGGGCATCGAGCACCTGGCCAGGTTCGATGCCGCCGCCCTGGAGGGACTGCTCCGTCCCCTGGCCGCGGAACTGGAACTGAAAACCGGAGATTTCTTTGCCCTTCTCCGCCTGGCCGTCACGGGAAAGACGGCCACGCCGCCGCTGTTCGAGACCATGTCCGTGCTGGGCAGGGAGAGATGCCTGACGCGCATAGACGCCGCTTTGAAAAAGCTGGTGATCTTGAAATAGCCGGCGGGATTCACCGCAAGAGACACAGCTAAGTAGGGTGGGTTAAGCACAGAGGGGTAGCTGCGGGGCGGGGCGGCTGTGCGAACCCACATTTCGGAGGCGGGAGGTCAGAGGTCGGAAGCGGGAAACCATAGACCACTTTTCAGTATTCGAACATTGGTATTTTGAATTTGCTCTGAAAATGTCACCCTGAGCCGAAGCCCTGAGCGAAGCGAAGGTGCAGGCGAAGGGTCTTTGCTTCCCCGCCTGAAAGATTCTTCGACTGCGACTCGCTTGCGCTCATCTTCGCTCAGAATGACATTTATATCGTTCATTGTCCCGACTCGTCGGGATGAGTGATTGTTTGGAATTTGGCACTTGGAATTTGGAATTTCGCGTTCTTGGCGGCGTAGATGCACAGTCAACGCATAAAACAAAAGCTGGAATCCGGCTCCCGGGTCGGCATCGTGGGCGGTGGGCCTGCCGGAAGCTTCTTTGCCATGTTCCTGCTGCGGTACGCCGCGGCCAGCAACCTGCGGCTGGACGTCACCATCTTCGAACATCGCAGTTTCACCAGTTCCGGGCCGAGGGGCTGCAACCGCTGCGCCGGCGTGCTCTCCTCCCGGCTACTCCGCCACATTAAAGAACTTGACCTCCGCATTCCTGAAGAGGTGATCCAGGCCCGTCTCGCCTCTTACCGGCTCCACAGTCCTTTCGGCACTATCGACATTTCCAATCCCGACCCCGCTGAGGACATTTACAGCGTCTACCGCGCCGCCGGTCCCCTGCTGCGTCCCATCCCGCCGGAGCAGAGCTTCGACTATTTCCTGCAAAGGGAGGCTGTGCGGCGGGGCGCCAGAATCGCCACCCAGAAGGTGGAAAAGTTCATGGCGTCCCCACGCCCGGCTTTGCTGACCGGCGGGAAGACCGAAGAGTTCGACCTGGTTGCGCTGGCCCACGGGGTGAAGTTTCCGGAGCTGGAATACACGGGAACCGGCTATGAGGCCCCGCCGACTCACCTGATGTCGCAGGACGAGCTTTACATAGGTCGCGAAGCAGTCCGACGCTATCTCGGTTCCACCGTGCAGGTCTTTCTCATCCCCCATTCCCACCTGGTCTTCGGCACTATCGTGCCCAAAGGCGACTACGCCAATGTGTCACTGCTTGGCGCTACGAACACCGCCCCGGACATAGCTGACTTCCTGGCCCAGGATCTGGTCAGGAAAGTCGTACCTTTTGATTACCAGCGATGCTGTGGCTGCAAGCCCAGGGCGGTGGTCGGACCGGCGAAAAACCCCTGCGGCGACGGATACGTGGTCATCGGCGACGCCGCCTGCGCCAGGGTATACAAGGACGGGATGGGGTCCGCCCTGCTGACGGCGAGACAGGCCGCGCTCACCGCCGTTAACAGGGGAATAGCCGCCTCGGACTTCCGGCGGTCATACATGCCTCTATGCCGGGCCATAACGCGGGACAACTATGTGGGCAAGCTCTTTTTCAAGATCAGTACCCGCGCCCAGGAATCACCGGCCTTCATCCGCGCCCACGCCCGCGGGGCCAGCAGGGAGCAGCAGCAGCAGAGTCGGTACAAACCCTTCAACAGGATAATATGGGGCCTGTTTACCGGCAGTTATAGCTATGCCAGGATACTGTTCATCAGCCTCAATCCCCGTTTTCTGTTCAGGTTCGCGGCCGGACTTATCAGAGAAAAATTCACCCGGCGCGGGTAGTCGCTCCGCTCTGCGATCCCGATGCATCGGGACGACATGTCGGGACAAGTCTTTCACCTGCGGGGCCGGCGACACCGACGTGGCCGGGGAGGTAGCCCATGGCTTCAGCCTTGCGGGGCGGGGCGCGATCCACCGCCCTCGTTCGTTGAAAGAACATTTCGAGAACTCGAAAATACCGCCGCTCACAGGCACTGAGGCCTGTGGTACCGGAAAATAAAATTGACAAACAGCGGAAAAATCAAGATCGTAGTCCTGGGGGGCGGCTTCGCCGGAGTCTATGCTACTCTGCACCTGGAACGCGCCTTGAGAAAAGACCCCCGGGTCGCCATTACCCTGGTCAGCAACGACAATTTCTTCATGTTCACCCCGTTCCTCCACGAGGTGGCCGTCGGCCGGATTGAGACCCGCCACATCGCGTATCCCATACGCATGCTGAGAGGCAACAGGCGGTTCGATTTCGTTCTGGCCACCGTGGAGTCCATCGACCTGGCGGGCCATACCGTAGCCACCGACCGTGGCGCTCTCTCCTACGACTACCTGGTTATCGCCCTCGGCAGCACCACCGACACCAGCGGCCTGCCTGAAGGCGGCCAGAGGGTACTCATGCTCAAAGACCTGCACGACGGCATCACGGTGCGCAACCATATCATCAGAAAATTCGAAAACGCGGACTCCGAAAGGGGGTCCACCACCCACTCTCGCCTCTTGACGTTTGTCGTGGCCGGAGGGGGCTATACCGGCGTCCAGATGGTGGCTGAGATCAGTTCTTTCGCCTGGAAAACCCTGCTGAGGCACTATCCCCGCATTTCCCCTGATTCCATCAGGGTAGTCCTGGTCCAGGAGAGCTCCCGGATTCTGAGCGACCTTGACCCCCGGCTTTCCGCCATCGCCCTCAAAGTCGTCAGGCGGCAGGGCGTGGAGATAATGTTCAACTCCCGCATCACCGATCTCGGCGAGACCTATGTCAGGATCAACGGTGCGCAAACGCTCCCCACCGAGACCGTCATCTGGTCTACGGGGGTGCGTGCCAGCCCGGTGGTCTCGGCGCTTCCCATCGCCGCCGACGAGATGGGACGGGCGATCGTTGACCGGTATCTCGGACTGCCAGGCTATCCCGGGGTCTTCGCCATCGGCGACAACGCCCACTTCAAGGAGCCGGTTACCGGTGAAGTTCTGCCACCCCGGGCCCACATAGCCGTCCGCCAGGCCAAAAGGGTCGCCTCGAATATCGTTGCCAGCATCAGGGGCCGGCCACAAAGGCCCTACCGCTACAAATACACGGGGGAGATTGTGTCCCTGGGGCCGGGTTCGGCGGTGGCCAGACTCTATTTCCTCCGCCTGCACGGCTTTGCCGCCCGGGTGCTATGGCTGGTCGCCTATCTTTCCATCATGAAGGGGTACTACAACCGCACCCGCGTCCTCCTGGACTGGTTCCTTTCACTGGTTTTCGGACGGGACACCACTCTCCTCCGCCTCGAGCGGCTGAAGTAGCTCCGCAGGCCGGAAGCAAATGACGAATGACGAAACTCGAATAACGAATTAACTCATATTATGCATGGGCTATCTGGCGGCTTCACTTTTCCCCGTCCCGCAAGGCTAAAGCCATGGGCTACGCCCCGCCCAGCGGCATGCATAATCCGGGATTAATGCTCCAAACTCAAATGTTCAAACGACGCCTGCATTCGTCATTCGTCATTGGAATTTGACTCGTCATTCGGACTTCGAATTTCGTCATTCATCCTTTGAACTCCACCACTGGTGTATAATCTTGTTATCCCGCGATAGGAGGTACCAGACGTGGTGACCAAGATAAACATATCCCTGCGGAAAGAGCTCCTGGAAAGCGCCGATAGGGCTGCCAGGGAGGGCCACGCTTCCCGCAGCGCGTTCATCGCCCAGGCCATCGATGGCGACGAGAACGCTAGTGCTGGACGCTTCCGTTGGCGTAAAATGGTTCAGCGGCCTGGGCGAGGCCAATGTCCCGGAGGCCAGAACACTGTTGATGGAACATATGCTCGGCGACCTCCGCGGAATCGTCCCCGACCTCTTCTTTCACGAGATAAGCAACGCCCTGGTCCACAAATCATCCGTTTCCATGGGGCAAATAGCGGAGGCCATAACCTCGCTCTTTGAGCTCGACCTATCCCGTGTTTTCTGCCAGCGCCGAGCGGCTCCGGGTGGCCACTGAACTGGCCCGCGCGGCCTTGATCACCGAATATGACGCCATCTACCTTTATAGCCGCCACCGCGACAACCGCTCCCCCCCTCACCGCCAGCCCCAGGCACCAGGGAAAGGCCCAGCAACCAGGCTGCAACGCCAAACCCATGGAACGGATTGCAGATGGCAGATTCTAAGTTCAAAGCTGCCCACAGGCTGACGCCTGTGCCACCGGGTTGCAGACCCCTTACAGCTTCTGGCACTTCGGGCAGAAGATGGTCCCCCTTCCCCTCACCTTGATGTACTCCAGCCCGCCCCCGCATCTCGGACAGACGCCATTGCGCTGGTGAGCCACCCGGAACTGCTCCTGGGAGTAGCCTTTGCTGCCGTCGGGACGGAAATACGTCGCGACGCTGGCCCCTCCAGCCTCGACGCCCTTCCGCAAGACAAGCCTGATGGCCCGGTGCAGGCGTTTGGTCTCATCCCCACCCAACTCGCCAGCCTTTTTAAGGGGATGTATCCTGGCCTCGAAAAGCGCCTCATCGGCATACATGTTCCCCAGTCCCGCCAGTGCGGTCTGGTCAAGCAATACCGCTTTGACCGGAGCTGAACGCCTGCTGAGTATCCGGGCCAGCACCTCCGCGGTGAAGGCCGGCTCCAGGGGTTCGGGGCCGAGGCCGCGGAGAAAGCCGGTCTCGTCATCGGTCAGCCACAGGCTGCCGAACTTCCGGGGGTCGCGGAACTCGATGCAGCCCCTGTCCAGGTAGATGACCGTCCTGATGTAAGGCCCGCCGCTTCTGCAATTTCCTTCCGTCCACAGCAAAGCGCCGGTCATTTTCAGATGGACCACCAGGGTCCGGCCGTCGTCCAGGCGGAACAGGAGGTATTTGGCCCGCCTCGCCACCTCGACGATTCTGCGGCCTACCAGGGCGGTTTTCAGCCCCTCCGGCGAACTCCCCTTCACCGCCTTCGGCCAGGTGACTTCCAATCCGGTCACGGTAAGGCCCGTCACATTCGGCGCCAGGTCGTTCTTTACGGTTTCGACTTCAGGAAGCTCAGGCATAAGACGATGCGAAGATTGCAGATTCAAGATTCAAGATTAGAAGATTCCCCACCCCGGCGCAGAGACCGCGCCGCTACGGACTGTTCGGAGTCCTTGACTTACCAGCCCGGGGGATTGCTTCGTCCGGATACAAACGGGACTCGCAATGACGGTGCGCCGCCGACTATCGACTATCGACTGTCGACTGCCGACTGTCATTCCATTTCCCCCCAGTTCCTCCCCACCTTGATATCCACCTTGACCGGCACGCTCAGAGGCACGGCCTGGGGCATGATCTCCCCGACCAGGCGCTTGACCTCGTCTATTTCTTCCGGCGGGACCTCGAAGAGAAGATCATCGTGCACCTGAAGCAGCATCTTCGTCCTGAGCTTCTTGTCGGAGATAGCCCGGTGCAGCCGGACCATGGCCACCTTGATGATGTCCGCCGACGTGCCCTGCACCGGCATGTTTATCGCCATCCGCTCCGCCGCTTCTCGAAGCTGCCGGTTAGGGGAGTTCACTTCGGGAATGTAACGCCGCCGCCCCAGCAGGGTCTGGACATAGCCCAGCTCCCTGGCCTGCCGGCGGGTGCTTTCCAGATAGGCGGCGACCCCGGGATATTTCTCAAAATAGGACTGGATGAATTGCGCCGCCTCTTCCCTGGACAGGTCCGTAGCCTGCTCCAGCCCGTAGTCGCTCATCCCGTAGATGACGCCGAAATTGACCGTCTTGGCTAGCCGCCTCATGTCGGGCGTCACCTTTTCCAGGGACACCCCGAAGATGTCCCGCGCCGTGGCCGTGTGGATATCCTCGTCGTGGCGGAAGGCCTCCACCAACCGCGGGTCCTGCGAAAGATGGGCCAGGACGCGCAGGTCGATCTGCGAATAGTCCGCCCCCACCAGCGACCAGCCGCTTTCCGCGATGAACGACCTGCGAATTTCCTTCCCCAGCTCTCCCCTCACCGGGATGTTCTGCAAATTCGGGTCGCTGGAGGACAGGCGCCCGGTGGTCACGCTGGTCTGGTTCAGCGTCGTATGCAGCCGCCCCGTCTGAGAATTGACCATCCCCGGAAGGGCATCGACGTAGGTGGACTTCAGTTTCGAGAGCTGGCGGTAGGTCATGATAAGCTCGATGACAGGGTGAGCGCCTTTCAGCTCTTCCAGCACGCTGGCATCGGTGGAGTAGCCCTTTTTGGTCCGGCGCTTCCCCTCCAGCTTCAGGTCCTCAAAGAGGACCGCCGCTAACTGCTGCGGCGAGTTGATGTTGAACTCATGGCCGACATTCCGGTATATATCGCCCTCGAGGTTATTCACCTGCTGGTTGAGATTCCTGGATAAAGTCCGCATCACATCGAGGTCGAGGGCGATGCCCGTTCTTTCCATGCGCGACAGGATGGGTACCAGCGGCATTTCCACCTGGCTGAAGAGGTCCCACAGGTCCTCTTTCCCCAGTTCGGCTTCCAGCAGGCGGTACAGCCTGGCAGTCACGTCCACCCCGGCGCCGGCGTACTGGGTGAGTCTTTCAAAAGGGACCATGGCAATGGGGGTTTGCTTTTGACCCGCGCCCGTGAGGTCGGTGATGGGCGGCATCTCCAGGCCCAGCCTCTTGAAGGCCAGGTCGCGGAGCGTCAAGGACTTCTCATTCAGGAGATAGGCGGCCACCGCCGTGTCGAAGTCCCATCCGGAGATTTCAACGCCGTGGCGGGCCAGCACGTTCATGGTAAACTTGCCGTTGTGGGAGACCTTGCGGAGCCTTCCGCCGGCCAGGACCGGCCGCAGCCAGGACAGGGCTTTTTCGTAAGGCAACTGCAGCATGCCATCCAGCCCCTGGTGGCCCAGGGGGATGTAGAAGGACTCACCCTCTCGGCACGAGAGCGAAACACCGACCAGGGGCGCCGACATCGAGTCTTTGCCGGAAGTTTCCACTCCCACCGCCAAATAGGCGGCGTCGGTCAGACGCGACCCCAATTCCTGAAGCTCAGCTTCCGTGGTGACTGGCCGGTAGCTGCCTTCCACCCTGGAGACCACCGCCTCTTCCGGCAGCATGGCCTGCTCGGCCCCCGGCGACGGTAGCCTTTTCAGCAGGCTAACGAATTCTAATTCCCTGAAAAGGGCGGCGACTCTGTTCCGGTCGAATGACGATAGACGGCAGGATTCCAGGTCGAGCTTCACCGGCACGTTCGTATCTATGGTCGCCAGGCCCTTGCTTTTCAGGGCGATGTCCCGCTGTGCTCTCAACATCTCTTGGACCTTCGGGGGACCCACTTCGTCCAGATGGTGGTATATCTCCTCCAGCGTCTTGAACTGATTGAGCAGCCTCGCCGCGGTCTTTTCCCCGATGCCTTTGACCCCGGGAATGTTGTCGGAGGGATCCCCCACCAGGCCCTTCAGGTCGGGAATCTGACCCGGATGGACACCGTATTTGAGCAGGACTTCTGACGCGTCGTACAGCCTGACGTCTCTGAAAGTCTTCCCCGGAGTAAAGACCTTGACCACCGGATTGACCAGTTGCATGGCATCGGCGTCGCCGGTGACGATGACCGTTTCCACCCCCTGCCCGGCTGACTGGACGGCCAGCGTCCCCAGGATATCATCAGCCTCGAAGCCATCCAGCATGAACACGGGTATGCTGAGAGCCTCGAGCACCTGCCGCACCCGGGGAAACTGCGACACCAGGTCCTCCGCCGCTTTGGGCCGGTTCTTCTTGTATTCCTCGAACTGTTCGTGCCGGAAGGTGGGCCTGGCAGTGTCGAAAGCGGCCGCGACGTATCGTGGCTTCAACTCGGCCAGGGCCTTGAGCAGCATCTCGGTGAAGCCGTAGACGGCATTGACCTGCTCCCCGGTTTTTCTGACCGTCAGCGCGCCCTGGATGGCATGATAGGCCCGATGCACCAGCGCGTTGGCATCGATGAGCATCAGACGAGGAGTTTGTTCGGGCATGATATCCTTGATTAGCTCTCAGTCACAGTGATTCGGGAACCACGAATAAACACGAATTGACACGAATTCCCTCACCCTTTGAAAAAGGGGGCACAGAGAACGCGGGGGGGTTTTTTTGGTTTCGTGTTCATTCGTGTTCATTCGTGGTTTCGCGCGCCCCGTCCTTCGCGACACCGGGGCCTTCTCCAAGCAGGTCCACGAGCTGCTTCAGTATCTTGGCCGTGGCGCCCCATACCACATGGCCGCTAACTACAACGGAATGGACTTCCCCTTTCGTGCCGTCTTCCATGTCCTGCACCTCTACTTTCCAGTTGGCAGGGTCCCGCAGGGCATCCAGGGGCAATTCCAGGATTTCATCTATTTCGATGGCGGAGGGCCTGAATTCGTAGGGATAACCGATGCGGCCCACAAACGGAGAGACGATGAAATGGCTGGTCTGCGTCTTGATATCATCCAGTTCGCCCAGCAACTCCACATCCTCCGCTCTCAGACCGATTTCCTCAAAAGACTCCCGCAGCGCCGTCATTGCCCTCGTCTCCCCCTCCTCGCAACCGCCGCCGGGAAAGCATATCTGTCCCTTGTGGTACTCCACCACCTGGGTGCGCCGGGTGAAAAGGATGTGGGTATGGCCGTCTTTCTCGAACAGGACTACCAGCACCGCGGACGGAATCCTGCCCGGTTCCGTAAGGTGCGCCTTGGCCCGCCTGGCCAGCCGGCGCCTGATTTGATCAATGGCTGCTGTCACCCTGAGCCGATGCCCTGAGCGCAGCGAAGCGGCAGGCGAAGGGTCTTTCGTCCGGCACCCCACCCCGGAAGAACTTGTCCTGAGCGCAGCGAAGGATTCTCCGACTACGCTCGCTGCGCTCGCTTCGCTCAGAATGACATTTTCATCACTCATGGCGCGCCGTCGCGGCGTCGGTGGTTGATTCGTCATTCCAGCCTCGCCCTTTCCCCTTGATTGGTCATTCGTCATTCGGGCTTCGTCATTCGTCATTTCTTGTTTCCACGTATTCGGCGTATTTCGCCATTCTAGACAGCGCCCTTACCGCCCGGTCGAGGCTGCCGAAGTTCACTATTCGCCCGGTACTCTCGAGGTCCGCGGCCGTGCTCCCATCGAAGTCCGGGCCGTATATCCAGAAGGCGACCGGCTTTTCGCCATACCTTGCTGCCATCTCCAGCGCGACGTCCCTGAAGTTGCGGTGTTCCGGCTCCAGCGCCGGGATTATCACCAGGACTGCGTCGATCGCCGGGTCCTCCAGGACCGCTTCCAGGCTGACCCGGATTGCCTTCCGGGGACCCGCGCCGCTGAAGTTGACGGCCCCCTGGTCCAGCGGGTTGCCTATCCTCAACCACGGCGGAGCCAGCGCCGCCACTTTCCTCACGGTGTCCTCCGAAAAGGCAGGCAACTTCATATTATACTTCTCGCAGGCATCGGCCACCATCGTCCCCCCGGCCATCGTCATGGTCAACACCCCCAGCCTCCTGACGCGGCTCTTCGGGAGGGCGAGGAAGGCACGGCACAGGTCCACCAGTTCCTCGGTATCTTCAACCCGCAGGACGCCGCATTGCTTGAAAGCGGCGTCGTACACCCTGTCCACACCGGTAAGCGAGCCAGAGTGCGAGCTCGCCACTCTGGCTCCGGAAACCCCTTTCCCCGCTTTGAGCGCTATGACGGGCTTCCGCGCCGTGACCCGCTGCGCCGTCTCCATGAAACGTCTCCCGTCCCTTATGCCCTCCACGTAAAGCGCCACCAGCCTGGTTTGATCATCGCCGGCGAAATATTCCAGACCGTCGCTAAAGTCCACGTCGCTGGTGTTCCCGATGTCCAGGGCTTTCCCAACGACGACCATGCGCGGAAACCCGGCAAAGGGAAAACCGCTCTGGCATATCATCCCTATCGGAACCCTTCGCATGGGCGTAAGGGCAAAGGCCGTATTGAAGTTCAAAAAAGCGTTGGCCGCCCCGAAGGTGTTCGGCCCCAGAACCCTGGCGCCGTAGCGGTGGGCAACCGAGACGATCTCCTGCTGGCGCTTCCCGCCCTCAGCATCCGCGTCGGCAAACCCCTGCGCCACGACGGCGATCGCCTTTATCCCTTTTTCCGCCGATTCCTGCACCAGGGATAAAGCCAAGTGCTGCGGCGTCGCGATGACCGCCAGATCCGGGGTTTCCGGCAGGTCCCTCACGGAGCAGTAGGTCTTGACGCCGAGGATCTCCGGGCAGTTCGGGTTCACCGGAAATATCCGGCCCTCATAGCCATGGCGCAACAGATACTCCATGACATTCCGGCTCTCCGGCCCGGCGTCCCGCGGCAGCCCGACCAGGGCCACCGACCGGGGTTCAAGGATTTGCTTTACCAGCGATACGGAGTCCATAAAGATTCAAGATTCAAGATTCAAGATTCCCCACCCCCCGGACACCCACACTGAAAATTGCAGATTCAACATTGGCACACAGGTGCTCAATAACTCAATAACCCAATAACTCAACAAATCTTCCAGTCTTCTAACCCTCCAACGTTTTAACCTTATAAGCCTTACGAACCTTCTAACCTCCAGCCCCGGACATCAGCCGCCGCCACTGTTTCTCGACCTGCCTCCGCACCTCCTCCAGCGAACAGTCCGTGTTTATTACCACGGCGGCGTATTTTTCCCTTTCCTGTCCGGATATCTGGGACCGGACCCGGGCCAGCGTCTGGTCGCCGTTGAAATTGCTGCGTTTTCTTACCCGTTCGATGACCGTTTCCCGGGGGGCGGTGGTGACCCATATCTCGTCCATCAACGGCATCCAGTTGGCCTCTATCAGGGCCGCGGCCTCCACCACAGCCACCTTTGTCCCCTTTCGCCGGTAGTCCTCCAGCAGCCGCTCCACCTCCAGGTAGAGCCGCGGGTGGGTTATTTCATTGATGCGTTTCAAGGCTGCCGGGTCGTTGAAAACGATCTCCCCCAGCCTGGAGCGGTCGATCTGCCTGTCCGGTCTTAGAATGCCGGGACCGAAGGCTTCCGCCAGGTCCTTCCAGACCGGCGACTCCGGCTGCAGCGCCTCGTGACCCAGCCGGTCGGCGTCGATCACCCTGGCGCCCAGAGAAGCCAGCATTGCGGAAACGGTGCTCTTGCCCGTGCCGATGCCGCCGGTCAGTCCAATGACGATCATAATATCTTCCAGTCTAGCAACTATTGAACCCCGGCGTCAAGATTCAATTGTCATTGCGAGCCAGGCGAAGCAATCTCCTCCGCTTTGCGAGAGTCCGCAAGGCGGACCAGATGGCCAGCCAACCAGGGGATTGCTTCGCTTGGCTCGCAATGACATTCTCCTAGCCGACTATCGACTATCCACTGCCCGGTGGTGTATACTTTTTCGTTCCATTGTTTCCGACAGACTTTATGCCACAGAGGAGAATCTTACATGAAGAAACCAGGATTCCGGTGGTTGGGTCCTGATAGAATCGATTCGATAATGAAGGTCGCGCTGGGGAAGGAACCTGCCGACCTGGTGGTCAGCAACGGCGACCTGGTGAACGTCTACACGGCGGAAATACACCGTGGCTACAGCGTTGCCGTAAAGGGAGACCGCATCGCCTGGATGGGGGCCAACCCCGGCCCACGGGTTGGAGAGCGGACCCGTGTGATCGACGCCTCCGGCAAGGCCATAATCCCGGGACTGGTCGATGCCCACTGCCACATGCTGTCGATGATAAGCCCGGCCGAATACGTGAAGCACGCCATGCTGCATGGCTGCACCACCATCATCACCGAAGTGCAGGAAGTGACCTTCCCCATGGGCCTGCGCGCGGCGCGCGTGTTCATGGACTATCTCCGCGAACAGCCGGTAAAACTGTTCTTCACCATACCGCCCCTGGTCACCCTGAGTTGGGCGGCGGAAGCCAATTTTATCACTCCGAAGCAACTGGCCCGTCTCCTGGCCGATGACAGGGTGCTCGGCCTGGGCGAAAGCTACTGGCTCCCAACGATCCAGGGTGACAAGCGGCTTCTCGATCTCTTCGCCGAAACCCTATCGGCCGGCAAGAAGCTCGAGGGGCATGCCGCCGGCGCCAGGAGTGACAAACTCATCGCCTACTTCGCTTCCGGCATCACCTCCTGCCACGAGTCCACCACGCTCGAAGAAACCCTGGAAAAACTGAGGCTGGGAGTCAGCACCATGATCCGGGAGGGGTCTGTTCGTTCGGAACTGGCCGCCATCGCGAAGATCCGGGAAAACCGCATCGATTTCCGCATGCTTTCCCTGGTGAGCGACGGGGTGAGCGCCGACATATTCCTCAAAAAGGGCCACATGGACCACATCGTGGGACAGGCTATAGCCCACGGGATCGAGCCGGTCACCGCTATCCAGGCGGCGACCATCAACCCCGCGGGGCATTTCGCCATCGATGATGTGATCGGCGGCATCGCGCCCGGCAAGTTCGCGGACATCGCGGTTATTCCCGACCTGAAGACCATCAAGCCGGAATGGGTGATCAGCAACGGCCAGGTGGTAGCCAGGGATGGCAAGGCCCTCGTTGAGCCGCCACAAAAGAAGTGGCCCGGCTTCATTACCAATAGCCTGAAGTTCCCCCGGGAGTTCACGGCCGAAGACTTCCGCATCAAGGCCCCCGTTTCCGAGGGCAAGGTACAGGTAAGAGTCATACATCAGATTACCGAGCTGGTCACCAAAGAGCTGATCACCGAAGTCGCCGTCCGGAATGGCTTCATCGAAGCGGACACGGAACGGGACATTATCATGGTGGCTGCCATCAGCCGGGTGCGGCAGCCGGGCAAGATCGCCCTGGGCCTGATAAAGGGCTTCGGGTTAAGGAGGGGCGCCTTCGCCTCCAGCGGTAGCTGGGATTGCGGCAGTGTGGTCGCGGTCGGCGCCAGCCCCGGGGATATGGCCCTGGCGGTCAACCGGCTGGCCGTGCTGCACGGTGGGGCGGTGGTGTACGCCGATGGCAAGAGGATCGAGGAGCTGCCATTCCCCCTCGCCGGCGTCATATCCACGCTGACCATGGAGGAGTTGAACCGCAAGCAGGAAGAAATCCAGGGGGCGGTGAATGGGCTGGGATGCCCGCTCGGCCGGGCGCATCTTTCCCTGGACGTGTTGACCAGCCCCGCCATACCGCACCTGCGGATGTCCGACGCCGGCGTCTTCAGCGTCCGGGACAATAGCCTGGTGGACCTAATCGTGGCTTGATCGCCACGGTGGCAGAGTCAAGTAGGGTGGGTCAAGCACATAGGGGTGGTCGCAGTGCGGGCGGCTGTGCGAACCCACCGCACCGGGCGTGGGGGACATTGGCGGGGCACGTACAGCGTGCCGCTACCACAGCCCCGGCACCACAGGCCTCCGTGCCTGTGAGCCGCGGAATTCCGCCCCAGCCCAAAGACGCAGCAGCGGCCGGTGGTTCTTACGCAGGGCGCATGCAACCTGCCCATACGGGAGGCAGGCAAGGCTTCAGCAAATGAACATTCTCCAAATACTCAAGCTTCTTTCCCTGCGGCGCCAACTGGAAAGCCATACCCGCTGGTCCCGCCGGCAGCTCGAAGGATACCAGGCAGAGGCACTGAGGCAGTTGCGCCGCTATTCCTGCGCCCGTTCCCCGTTCTACAGGAGATTTCACAAAGGCCTGGAGAATTCCCCTCTGGCGGATTTGCCCGTACTGACCAAAGGCGAGTTGATGCAGAACTGGGATGAGGTCGTTACGGACAGGTCAATAAGGCTTGCCGCCGTGCAGGAATTCCTCGCCGGCATGAGCGGCAGCAGACCGCTCCGGATGCTCGAGGGCAAATACTATGTGGTATCCACAGCGGGGAGCACCGGCGTGCGGGGCATCTTTGTTTACGACGCGAAAGAGTGGACGACCGTGCTGGCATCGTACGTCCGGGCCAGCGATTGGGCCGGCTTGAGAGCGGGGTTAACGAGAAGACTCAAGATCGCCATCGTAAGCACAACCACGCCCTGGCACCAATCGGCCCTGGTGGGCGACACGTTGAGGAACTGGATGGTCGCCGCCCTGCAGATCGACTCCACCGAACCGGTCCACAGAATCGTTGCCAGGCTGAACGATTTCCAGCCGCGGTCACTGGTTGCCTACGCCAACATAGCCCGCCTGCTGGCCCAGGAGCAGATTTCCGGCGCCCTCAGGATTTCCCCCAGGGCAGTCTTCTGCGCTTCTGAGGTCCTGACCGACGATTCGAGAAAGCTCATAGAGAGGGCCTGGGGCGCTCAGCCATTCAATATGTACGCGGCGACTGAGACCGCCGGAATCGCCTCGGAATGCAGCGAGCACAAAGACCTGCACATTTACGAAGACATGGTGCTGATCGAAGTGGTGGACGAAAACAACCAGCCCGTCGAGCCGGGCCAGTACGGGGCAAAGCTGCTGGCGACGGTCCTGTTCAGTCGCACCCTGCCGCTGATCCGCTATGAAATCAGCGACAGCGTTCGTGTGTCCAGCAATCCCTGTACCTGTCATTGTCCCTTTGCTTTGATGTCAGACATTCAGGGCCGGGCCGAGGAAGTCGTCTATCTGAGCAGTGTAGCCGGGAGGACCGTTGCCGTACAGCCCAACGTCTTCCACAACGTCATGGAAACCCTGCCGGTCGGCGGCTGGCAGGTGCTCCAGGAAAGGAATAACATGTTGAAAGTCCTGGTGCTGAATCCGGGCGAAGGCTTCAACGAAGAGAGTCTGATCCGGGGACTCGCCGCCGCGCTTTCCAGGCTCGGCGCTGAATCGCCGTTGGTCAGAGTCGAGTATGTGCGCTCGCTGAGCCACGGCGCCCTGGGCAAGACCTATCTGATCAAGGCGCTGAAGTGACGCCACCCAGTACCGCAGGCCACCGTGCCTGCGACACGCGGCGTTCCCCCAGAGCCGAAAGAACATAGCAACGGCCGTTTGACTGTCCCGGGGGGCACGTGCAACGTGCCCGTAGAGTATGCGGGCAAGGCTCGTTCATTTTGATGCTTGCCACCACCACGGCGGGCTAAAGACCTGTCCCGACGGGGTCGTGGACTCTCGCAGAGCGGGGCGGCTACAACCCGTCCTGGAGAGGTTACGGGATTGTGCTATAATATCCCGCACAAGGGGGGAGGGCGCCCCACCCCGGGGGTGAAGCCGGGCGCCGCCCGCCATAATGCGTAGAACGGATGGCAGTACCGGGAGGTAAGAATGACCAGATTATTGTTGGCTGTCGCCTTCATAGTCGTGGGACTGATGGCAGTCGGATGCGTTCAGCCCCCACAGCCTTCCCCTTCGTCACCGCCGCAGCAGCCTGCTGGGGCGCTAACTCCCTCTCCCAGACAGGGCTGGGAGGAGAAGTGGAACGGCATCCTGGCCGAGGCCAGGAAAGAGGGGAGCGTCCGTGTCTACACCCTTTGGGGTCCGCAGACCAGGGTGGACCTTACCCAGGCCTTCAACAAGAAATACGGCATCGACCTGGAGTTTTTACCTTTCAGCCGTGGGGCGGAACAAGCCGCCAGGGTTCACGCCGAAAAGAACGGCGGTCTCTTCCTTGCCGATATCTTCGGCTCCGGCATCGGTACTCTTATCATCACGATGAAACCGCAGGGCCTGCTGGATCCCGTCCGGCCAATGCTCATTCTCCCCGAGGTGGTGGACCCAAAGGCGTGGCGTGGCGGACAACTGCCTTTTCTCGATAAGGAGGAGCTGGTCTTTGTCATGCTGGGCGGCGTCATCCGGACCCTGGTGTACAACGCCGACATGATAAAGGATGGGGAAATAACCAGCTACAAAGACCTGCTGAAGCCGCAGTACAAAGGCAAGATTATTCTGAATGACCCTTCACAGACCGGCACCGGCGGCACCACCACTTCCTACCTGAGCAACACCGTGTGGGGCGAGACCCAGACTGTGGATTTCTTGAGGAAGCTGATCCACGAGCAGGATGTCACCATCCAGAGGGATGACCGCGTGCTCATGGAATCTGTGGCCCGGGGCAAGCACGCCATCGGCGCCGGGGCGCTTCCGGAGCTCCTGTCTGATTTCATGGGGATGGGGGCGCCCATCAAGCCGGGCGACCTGGTTGAAGACACCCGCCTGACTGCGGGGACAGGGGTGCTGGCCGTGCCCAAGAAGTTCGCCCACCCCAACGCCGGCATGGTCTTTTTGAACTGGTTGTTGACGCGGGAGGGACAATCGGTCTTCGCCGCAACCTTCGGGCTCCCGAGCGTAAGAGTGGATGTTTCCACCGAGGGCATGAACCCGCTGTTTGTCCCCAAACCAGACAAGAAGTACTACTTCGAAGATGAAGCAGCCCTAGCCGCCCGCGCCCAATGGTACGAAGTGGCCAGGAAGGTCGTGGCTGAACCCAGGAAGTAGTGACGTTCAGTCTTTCCCCCCCTTTGGATAACAAAAGGGGAGGCCAATGCTTCCCCATTTGAAAAAGGCGATTTGTAAAGGCTTTGGGCTCAGAGGGATTCAGGTAACACTCCGTAGCCAGAACCATTGCGAGGGTCGAGGGACGACTCAAACTCTGGCTCTCACTGGCACGGTGGCCCGTAGTACCAGGAAAGGAATCGATCTTCGTGGTTGAACGAATCACTGAAAGAAAAAGGGAAGCGGAACCCCGGGAAACCGTTTATGACCAGGTCGTTCGGATAGACAACGAACGACGCAAACAGAGGGAAGAGGGGCAGGTGATCATCAAGGGAAGTGAAGTACCGTGGGAACAGGGCCGGCAGGGCCTTCTGAAGTACTACTGCTATGACCGGACCTGGGACAAACTGGGCGCTCCCGGCTGGCGTCTGTTTATCAACCGCGTGGTCAAGCATTCCGGCAAGCATATTCATCAGGGCGGACTGGCCATCTTCGTTCTGAATGGAAAGGGATATACGGTAGTCGACGGCGTCAGGTATGATTGGGCAGAAGATGACCTCATTCTCCTGCCGGTCAAGCCCGGCGGCTGCGAGCACCAGCATTTCAACGAATCTCCTGACAAACCTGCAGAGTGGATGGCCTTCATCTTCACACCCATGCGCAGCCCGGCCGAGAATGGCATCACCCAAAAAGAAGACCATCCCGACTGGATGGGCCCCCGGAAATAGCCCGCAAGGCCTCCCCCTGCGATTCACAGGGGGAGGCCTTGCAAAAGAGGCAGCATGGTAGACTTCACGCTTTTGTTCAGCCCCGTACAAATCAAGGGGCTTCGCCTCAGAAACAGGATCGTTTATCCGGCCGTGGTGACCCGTCTGGCGGCGGACCACGCCGTAACACCTGCGATACTGGGCTTCTATGCCGCCCGGTCCGGCGGGGCCGGTCTGATCATTGTTGAGCCAGGCATGGTGGATGTGCGGAGCTGCGGCCCCCTCCTCCTCGGCACGTACGATGACAGACTGGTGGCCGGACTGAGACAGTTAGTCGAAACCGTGCATGCCGCCGGCGCCCGCGTCGGCATCCAGCTTAACCACGTCGGCCGCCAGGGCGACCGTAGGGAATGCTCCCTGCCCGTGATTGCCCCTTCGCCTCTCCCGTGGTCCCCCGAGCAGGAAACGCCCGTCGAGCTTTCCAGGCAAGAGATAAAGGCGATGGTGGACAAATTCGCCGGAGCCGCGGCGAGGGCCGCCATGGCTGGATTCGACATGGTGGAAATCCACGGCGCCAACGGTTACCTCATCAGTGAGTTTCTTTCGCCCCACAGCAACAAGAGGAACGACGACTACGGAGGAGGTATTTCAGGCCGGGCCAAGTTCGCGGTGGAAGTGGTCAGGCAAACCAGGGAGGCAGTAGGCCCGGATTTCCTGATCAGCTTCAGAATCAACGGTTCAGACAATGTCCCCGGCGGCCTCAACATAGACGATGTCAGGCTGATAGCTCCCATGCTGATAGCGGCCGGGGTAGACGTAATCAGTGTTTCCGCGGGGGTCTTCGGCTCTTACCCCACGATTGTCCCTCCGTTCGACATGCCCTCCGGCTGCAACGTGCCGCTGGCGGCTGGACTGAAAAGCGCTGTTAGCGCCCCGCTCATTGTCGCGGGCCGACTTGCGGATCTCCGGCTCGCTGAAGAAACACTGCAAACGGGGAAAGCAGACTTGATCGCCATCGGACGGCCTCTGGTCGCTGATCCCGAATTCGTTGAAAAGGCTCAAAGAGGCCAGTTTACCAGAATCCGCCCCTGCATCTGCTGCAATAGATGCGTGGATAATATCATGCCCACCGAAACCCGCATTTGTACGGTCAATCCTTCGGTCGGAAAGGAAAAGGAATCGGAGATCAGACAGGCCCCGCAGTCGAAGAAGGTACTGATCGCCGGCGGAGGGCTGGCCGGTCTCGAAGCCGCCCGGGTGGCGGCAAAACGAGGCCACCGGGTGACGGTGTATGAGAAGGAAGAACAGGCAGGCGGCCAGTGGATACTCGCTTCTGTACCCCCCCACAAAGCGCACTTCATAGAGTTCGCTGAATGGCTGGTGCATGAAGCTGCGGACGCGGGCGTGAAATTCGAGCTGGGCAAACCGGCAACGGGCGAGACGGTAGAGAAAGAGAAGCCGGACGTGGTAATCGTAGCCACCGGCGCCAGCCCGTCGGTTCCTGCACTGCCCGGGGTGGCGTTGCCCTGTGTCGCCACAGCATGGGCCGTGCTGGCTGGCAAAGCCAGGGTCGGCCAAAGGGCCCTGATCGTCGGCGGCAACGCCCTCGGCCTCGAAACCGCCGATTTCCTGGCGAGCCAGGGAAAGAGCATCATCGTGGTCGAGCAGCAGGGACGGATCGCGGTTGACATGATCAGCACCGTACGCTCCCATCTGCTCCACCGGCTGACTGAGCTGGGGGTCAAGATTCACCGGCGGGTGCAGGTCAGCGAGGTCATCCCTCACGGCGTGGTCGTAACCGCCAACGGAAAACGGGAAAGCTGGGATGACTTCGACAACGTCGTTCTGGCCGTGGGCGCTGCGCCGGAAAGGAAGCTGGCTGCCGACATCGAGGGGAAGGTGAAGGAGCTATACATCATTGGCGATGCCCAGAAGCCTCGCAATGCTGAATACGCCATCCGCGAAGGCAGTCAAATCGCGATGGGGATTTAGTTCAGGGGACGGGACCATATGTAACGACATAGATATATGCGCACCCCCGTTTCCTCCCCCTTTCGCGAAAGGGGGATACAGGGGGATTTTCTCTCGCGGCGAAAATGCTTTTCAAATCCCCCTTAATCCCCCTTTTTCAAAGGGGGAGAAGGATTGACCAGTACAATAGGAGCAATATCCATGTCGGGACCGCTACACGGCGTCAAAGTCGTAGAGTTGGCCATGTGGGTCCAGGGACCTGCCGCCGGTCATCTGCTGGCAGACCTGGGAGCGGACGTGATCAAAATAGAGGACCGTGATGGCGGCGACCCCGTGAGGGGAGTCATCGTGCATCTCGAACCGGGAAAGACATTGCCGTTTTTGCCTGGAGGCAGCAGCTTCATGCACGAATGGTGCAACCGGAATAAGCGGAGTATCGCCCTGGACCTCAAAGACGAAAAGGGCAGAGAGGTCGCTTACAGGCTGATCGAACAAGCGGACATCTTCCTTACCAACGTCCGTCACGATGTACCGAAAAGACTCGGACTGGACTACGAGACGCTTTCCCGCATCAATCCGCGCCTGGTCTACGGCCACGCCACCGGTTGGGGGCATAAAGGTCCGGATAGCTCGCAACCGGCATTTGAGTTCGCGGGGATAGCGCGGTCGGGCTGGATGTACCTCAGCGGCGACGCCGACATGCCGCCGTTGAACTACGCAGCGAGTTTGCATGACCTGATCGGCGGCACCTACCTGGCGCTGGGGATACTGGCGGCCCTGGTCGCCAGGGAAAAAGAAGGGACCGCCCAGATGGTGAACACCTCGCTTCTGGGGAGCCTCGTCGCCTCGGTAGCCGCACCGCTGAGCTGCAAGCTCTTCACCAGCTTCGAATTCCCCAGAAGGTACCGGGAAAAGACCGGCAATCCGCTATGGAACTACTATCAGTGCGCCGACGGCAAATGGATCATCCTGGCGATGTTGCAACCCGATAGATACTGGCCTGCCCTGTGTGAAAACCTGGGTGCGCCGGAGCTGGCGAACGACCCACGGTTCGCCAGCATGGCAGTCAGGAGTCAACATGCTGAAGAGCTTATCGGCATGCTGGACAGGATATTCGCCCACGAAACCAGGGACGAATGGACAAAACGGTTCAGGGCGGCCAAAGAGATAATCTTTTCACCTATCCAGACGATCTCCGAACTGGCCAGCGATCCTCAAGTGCTGGCCAATGACTATATCATTGATTTCACGCACCCGGTAATGGGCCCCGTCAAGCTGGTTGGCGTTCCCTATGATTTCAGCAAGACTCCGGCCTCCGTCCGGAGGCCGGCCCCCCAGTTCGGACAGCACACCGAGGAGATTCTTACCGAGCTTGGCTACACCTGGGACCAGATCACCGGGCTGAAAGACAGGAAATCAGTCCTATGAAAACCACGGTTGATGCAAGGCCGCCCTTGAGCGACATAACCGTCATAGAGATTGCCGGCGCGCCGGGGTCGTGGGCAACGGGACTCCTCGGGGAATTCGGAGCGCGCGTTATCAAGATCGGCAGAATGGGAATGCCCCCGGTACGATGGGGGAGCTTCGGGATGAGATACCTCAATTCCCAGGACGAACGGACCAGGTACGCCGCCTTCAACCCTCATGATCGCAACAAGGAGAGCATCATTCTCGATTTGAAGAAGGAATCAGGCCGCCAGGTCTTCTACAAACTCGTTGCGGCGGGCGACGTCGTGGTCGAGGGCTACCGTCCCGGCGTTGCCCGGCGGTTGAAGATTGACTACGAAACGTTGCTCAGCATCAACCCGGGCATAATCTACTGCGCCATCACCGGCTACGGCCAGGACGGACCTTACCAGGACACGGCAGGACATGACATCAACTACGCCGCTCTCAGCGGGGTGCTGGGACTTACCGCGCTGAAGGGAGGCCCGCCCGTTCTCCCGGGAATCCCGGTGGGGGACTGGGGCGGGGGGTTCGCCCAGGCAGTCATCGGCATACTGCTGGCCCTCACCGCTCGCCGGCCCACGGGCAGGGGCCAGTACATCGATATATCCATGACCGACGGGCTGGTGTCTTTCCTGAAGGGCTACGTGGCCGACTACCTGGAGACAGGCATCGCCCCCGCGCCCGGTGAAAGCGTCCCCACCGGCGGCGCGCCGTATAACAATGTGTACAGGACAAAGGACGAGAAATATGTCTCTATCGGATGCTGGGAACCATGGCTGTACGAGAACCTGTGCAGGGCCATAAGCAGGGAAGACCTGATTCCCCTGCAGCACGCCCGGGGTGACGACCGGGACCGCGTCCACAGCATTCTTTCCGGGATATTCCTGACCAGGACCAGGGACGAATGGTTCCAATTCCTGAAGGACAAGGATGTGTGCGTCGCCCCGGTGAACTCTCTGGCCGAAACGCTGGCCGATGAGCAAGTGCTGCACCGCCGGATGGTGGTCGAAGTGGGCCACCCCCGGATGGGCAAAGTGAAGCAAATCGGGATCGGCATCAAGCTCTCCGAAACCCCGGGAACCATTCGCCGCACGGCCCCTATGGAAGGAGAGAACACAGATTCAATCCTCAAAGAGCTCGGCTATTCCAGCCAGCAAATCGATCAACTGCGCCAGGAGAAGGCAATCGAGTAGCTTGTCTCCCCCTTTCGCAAAGGGGGATTAAGGAGGATTGTCCCTGATAGCCAGAGTGCTTGTTGAATCCCCCTTAATCATCCCTTTCCCAAGGCGGAGACTCTGCAATCTCCCTCAATCCCCCCTTTGCGAAAGAGGGAGGAGGTACGATGACTTATGTGATCGAAAGGAGAAGCCCATGATTGATCGAAAGGTTCTTGGATTAGCGGCGATGGCCCTGTTTGTGGCCCTGCTGCTGGGTTGCGCACAGCAGCCCGCCGCCACCCCGGCTGCCACCCCGAAAGCACCCCCCACAACGCCGGCGCCCGTTGTCGCGCCGACCACGCCCAAACCTGCAGTTGCACCAACTACAGCGCCGGCCACGCCGAAACCAACCGCCGCACCGACGCAGGCCGCCGTCCCCAGCCCCGCCGCCAAAACAGCGCCCAAACTGCCTGAGCTTATCACCATGACCACCCACACGGTGGGATCGGCCACCTATCTCTGGACCGTGGGATTCCGGGAGGCTGTGGATAAACACAGTCCCATGAAAATGAGGCTGGAGGCCCTGGGTACCGACAAAGCCAAGTTCTCCCGCATCCGCTCGGAGGAAGCCGAACTGATCTGCGCCACCGGAGTCACCTCTTATTTCGCCACCTACGGACTATACGATTTCAGCGACTGGGGGCCCCAGCCGGTGCGCATGGTATGGCGCGGCAAGGACTTCATGGGCGCCATGTATGCCAGGAAAGACGCCGGAATAAGAGCTCTCTCGGCTTTAAAAGGGAAGAGGGTGCCCGATGTGGCAGGCAGCGTTTCCACGACGCTGAACGTGCAAGCCGGCGTGGCCTTCGGCGGTTTGGGCTGGGACGATGTGATGAAGGTGCCGTTCAAAGAAGTAGCCGTCGCCCTGAAAGGACCGATGGAGGGAACGGTGGACGCCGCCTACGGCACACTGTTCAGTCCCGCTGTCGTGGAGCTGGCAGCCAGCCGCTACGGCATCCAGTGGTTCAGCATGCCTGAAACCGATGTCGAGGGATGGAACCGGCTGCGCAAGGCGACGCCCTGGGCGTCTCCAATTGTGGCTGAAGCTGCGGGATTGGAGAAGGGCCAGTCAATAACTGTATCGGGTTACCCTGACGGGATTTTCTCCTATTCCAACATCAGCGAGGACATCATCTACAACGTCGTCAAAGCCCTTCATCGTGGCTATGATACCTACAAGGATATGCACCCGGATCTCAAATTCTGGACCTTTGACGCGGCGGCCAACGCTAAGGGCAACATTAGCATTCCGTATCACGACGGCACGGTCAAGTACTTCAAAGAAGCCGGGGTCTGGACAGCGGATCATGAAACATTCCAGCAAGAGCAGCTAAGGCTGGAGAAGCAGAGACTGGGCAAATAACCCGGTGGCACAGGCGTCCCCGCCTGTGCCGACCGGAAAATGCCTATCTCAATTGGTCCGGTCAATTCACGGCGGAGACCGTGGCGGCCTGGTCGAGGTGAAATTTCACCGCAGAGGCACGGGAAACGCTAAGGCTCCCGATACCACAGGCCACCGTGCCTGTGAGATCCGGCAAAATACCGATGTCCGCTTGATGAAAGCCGGAGCACGGTTTTTGCCCTTCAGCCTCCTCACCTCCGGCCTTCGAAACGGTTGGTTCGCACCCCGACGCGGCAGCGGGGTGCTCAACCCACCCACACGTTTGACACTAATAATGCGGGCGCAATTCCCGGATGACTAGATACAGAACCCTAACAGGTCCCTGGAAACTGGTCTTTGCGGCGCTCACCTGGCTTGGCATCGCAGTGAGCGTCTATAACATTTTCCGCCTCCGGGTCGCCGGGGTGGAGATGTTCAACGTCGCCTACCTCGCGACGCTCCTCGGGTGCTTCATACCCCTGGTATTCCTCATCATCCCTGCCACCAGTCGCTCTCCCCGGGACAGAATACCGTGGTACGATGTGCTCCTGGCGGCGGTGAGCCTGGCCGGGCCGGTTTTCGTTATTGTATCTGCCGAGAGGATGGCTGCCTCGGACTGGGAAGTCGACCCACCGCCCTTCGGCTTGATACTGGGATTGACCACGTGGCTGATCACGCTGGAAGGCTTGAGGCGCGCCGGAGGCCAGGTCGTGGCC
This sequence comes from Chloroflexota bacterium, assembly GCA_016210565.1. Taxonomy (GTDB): domain Bacteria; phylum Chloroflexota; class Dehalococcoidia; order JACQUA01; family JACQUA01; genus JACQUA01. The sequence continues at coordinate 31,761 of JACQUA010000046.1, read as the reverse complement.
GGCATAGTGGGCGTTTTTTCGGTCTATCCCCTTTTTGCAGCCTACATGCCCAGCGTTCTCTTCGGCAAGAACTATTCGCTGAAGACTCTGGTGGGATATCATTTCCTGGGTACTTCCAGTATTTTCGGACTGCCGATGCAGGTCTTCGGCGACCTGCTCATAGGCTTTCTCATCTTCGGGGCCGCTCTGCAAATCACTGGCGCCGGCAGATTCCTCATAGACATTGCCCAGGTGCTTCTGGGCCGCATTCGGGGCGGGCCAGCGCTGGTGGCCGTGGCGTCCAGCGCCATGTTTGCCAGTCTCTCCGGGAGCGCCGTGTCCAATGTGGCCACCGTTGGAAGCATAACCATTCCCACGATGAAGAAGCTGGGGTATCCCTCCCACTATGCCGCCGCGATAGAAAGTTGCGCCTCCGTGGGCGGGCTGGTTACCCCTCCCGTGATGGGAGCTACCGCTTTCATCATGGCCTCATTCCTGAGGGTGCCATACGCCGCGGTGGCACTCGCGGCTGCCATCCCCATGTTTCTGTACTACATTAGCCTGTTCGGGCAGGTATACCTGTTTGCCCAGCGAAACGAGCTAAGTGCATTATCACGGTCCGAGATCCCCTCTCTGGGCAAGGTCCTGAGAGACGGCTGGTACTATCTCGGCAGTCTGGTAGTCCTGGTCTATCTCCTGTTTTATGTAAGGGTAGAAGCCTGGGCGCCTTTCTACGCCGCAGCCTTCCTGTTCGCCTGCGCCTTCATAAGAAAGAGTACCAGACCGAATCTGGCAACCCTGGGCCTGTTCACAAGAAACATGGGGACGACCTTGACCGAACTGCTACCCATAATGGCCGGTGTGGGTATGCTCATAGGCGGGCTATCGATGACCGGCGTTGCCCAATCCTTTGCCAGTGAGGTGCTGGCCTTGAGCGGGGGAAACCTGTATCTATTGTTGCTGTTTGGAAGCCTCAGCGCCCTGGTGCTGGGAACGGGTATGCCCATCACTGTGGTCTACATCTTCTCGGCCATGATATTCGTTCCGGCCTTAGCCAATGTCGGGCTTGACCCTATGGCTGCTCATTTGTTCTTCCTGTACTGGGGAATGATGGGCGATTTGACGCCGCCTACCTGCGTGTCGGTCTATGTCGCCTCCAATTTGGCCGGGTCGCCGGTGATGCGGACCGCGTTGCGGGCCATGCGCCTGGGTGTGGTGGGATTCATCATCCCATTCTTCTTCGTTTTGGACCCCGCGCTCATCGGCCACGGTTCGATCGGGGTGGTGATCGAGTCAATCGTCACAGCCATGATTGGATTCATCCTGATCGCCGGCAGCATCGAGCAATATATGGTCGGTATCGGAAGAATCGGCCCCCTGACACGGATCGTCTTCGCCGTCTCAGGTATCCTTCTGGCCTACCCGGGGTGGCTGACAGACGTCTTAGGCGCCGCGCTGGCCGCGGCTATACTTATCTGGTCGTATTCCGCAAACCGTTTGACCCGTGGAGCGGGGTGTAGCCCACGGCTCTAGCCTTGCTAAAGTTACCAGTAGGACAGGCTTTCCAGCCTGTCGCGCGGCGCTGGCTTTTGCTTTGAAAACGTTGTATAATGGTTGCAGTTGTCTGATTTTGAGCCAGGTAAAGTGGGTAATAAGGGCGGAAGTTTTTACGATTCCCTCCGCGAAATTACAGCCATCCTGAACAGTGGAAAGAACGCCCGCGAAGCGCTGCATTCGGTCCTGAAGATGGGGGTGAGGGCACTGGATGCCGATGCGGGTATTATCATGCTCCTGGATAAGACCAAGGAGAATCTGCTCCGGGTGGCAACCTACGGCCTCACCGAGTGGTACCTGAGAAAGGGAATGGTGAGCGCCAAGAACGTGTGCCTTTCAGAAGTGCTTTCGGGAAAGACCGTGGCCGTACTTGAGGCCACCGAGGACCCCCAGGTAAAGCATCCCGAAATGGCCAGGCAGGCGGGTATAGCCTCCATTCTCTCCACTGCCATCATGTACAAGGGCCAGGTGCTGGGCGCCGTCAGGATATACTCCCGCCGGAAACGCGAATTCCAAAAACGGGACAAAGCCTTTCTGGTAACGGTCGCCAGCATCTGCGCTGGCGAGCTGGAGAACGAGCGCCTGAAAGAGACGCTGACCAGCGGGGTGGCCGGAGGGACCTTGAGCGCCTTTGACCTCAAGAAGGAACTGACCGGCATCACATCCGAGATCCGAAAGCCCAGCCAGTTCGCCCATCCCAGCGAAGAGGAGTTCGCCAGGCTCCTGGACTTCTACCGGATAGAATGGATTTATGAACCCCGGTCCTTCACCCTGGAGAAAGACGGCAACCGCATCAAAGAAATGTTCACACCGGACTTCTATCTACCGGAACTGGACCTCTACGTGGAAATCACGACCATGAAGCAGAGTCTGGCGACGGACAAGAACCGGAAGGTGCGGCGGGTTAAAGAACTCCATCCCGACATCAACATCAAGTTGATAAACCGTAAAGACTACTCCCGGTTGCTGGCAAAGTATGGCTATGGCCCGTTGTCTGAAGAGACGGTCCGGGGCATCGGCAACGTCCTGTTGCCCTCCCACCAGATACAGAAACGAGTCATGGAACTGGGGCGGGAAATTTCCATTGACTACTCCGACAAGAAGCCCCTGTTGGTAGGCGTATTGAAGGGCGTCATCTGCTTCTTTTCCGACCTGATGCGCCATATTTCATTGCCGGTGTCCCTGGAGTTCATGGCGATCTCCTACTTTGACGAGGACAAATCCGGCCCGGTGCGCATCACGAAAGACCTGGAACAACCCATCGAAGGTAGAGATGTCATTGTGGTTGAAGATATCGTCGATACCGGCATGACGCTGCACTACCTGATGAACTACCTGTCAGCCAGCAACCCGGCCAGCCTGCAGGTGTGCACCTTGCTGGACAAGAGAGCGCGACGACTGGTGGACGTTCCTCTGAAATACGTGGGCTTCGAAATACCGGATGAATTCGTGGTGGGGTATGGGCTGGACTTCCACGGGCAGTACCGGAACCTCCCTTTCGTCGCTACGCTGCAGCAGGAGTTGAAGCAAAACGTGGCGCTGCCGCTTCCTTCCCCTGACGCCACTCCCCTCCAGGTCTAGCATCTATCGGGTGGGTTGTAGCCGATCCGCTCTGCGACCCCGATGCATCCTCATCGTGTCCCACATCTCTGCTGGACACAGGCGGGTAACCGCTCCGCAGCCGCTCTCTGGAAGGTCAAGGTCCCATCATGGTCACTGACTATTCAACCTGGCGTTGCCCGTTACCCGGTACCACCCCGATGCATCGGGGTGGTACCGGTTGTCCGCCATGTTGCCCTAGAGCAGCCAATCCATCGGCCACCCTATGTCCCACATTTCAAAAAGCGTACTGTGTCCAGCGCCTGTTGCCTCCAGCGCATAAGGAATGATGGTGGTGGTCAGGACGCAAATCGTGGGCTTCCGGCAATCGCCACAAGTAGCGGGTATGAACCGGACAGTGCGGAAAGTTCGGGGGAAAAAAAATGTCCCAAGTAACCTTCCGGCGACCCGGCTTACTCCACATTTACCAGCATCCTTCGGTCATCAACCGGGATCCTGGCCCCCTGCTTTCAACCGTCTGTTCTGCCTGATTACTTGGGACGCTTATAAACTAACACAGTCTGCAAGGTTTGTCAATACCTCCGGAGCCAAAATCGCGATATTTTTTGAGAAATTACTCCGTTTTCCCCCCATAACTTACACCAGACTGACAATCTACGGCTCCAGCGCGCTTTTCCAGGCATGCTCCACCTCTGGCAGCGGCAACCTTAACAAACCGCCGAGGCTGAATTCCCCGCCCCCCACCACGCCCAATATCAGCAACGGCGCTTTGCGGCGACGGCACAACTCCACGAAAGCAGACTCATTCCGAGCCTCTACCGACACGACGATGCGCGACGGGACCTCGCCGAAAAGAGCGGCCGCGGCAGCCTCGCCGGGACTCCAGCCCTCCCCGGAAAAACCCACGCCCCCTTTGATACAGCTTTCCGCCAGGGCAACCGCCAACCCGCCTTCCGAGCAATCATGGGCCGACTTCACCAGGCCCCGGCTGATACCGTCCAGGCAGCACTGTTGGACCCTTCTTTCCAGGTCCAGGTCGATGGCCGGGCGTCCGGCGACACGGCCGAACCTCCTCTGCAGATATTCACTCCCGGCCAGGTCTTCCGGCGCAGGTTTTCTGCCCCCGAGCAAGTATACCTGGTCTCCCTCTGACCGGAAAGCTACTCCGCACCTACTCTTCAGCTCCGGCAAGAAGCCGAGCATGCCCACCACCGGCGTTGGATAGACCGCCTCGCCCCTGGTCTCGTTATATAGCGACACGTTGCCGCTGATGACCGGAACGTTCAGCACCCGGCAGGCCCTGGCCATCCCGCGGACGCACTCCTTCAACTGGTAGTAGATATCTTCCTTCTCCGGGTTGCCAAAATTGAGGCAATCAGTGAGGGCCAGGGGAACGGCCCCGCTGCAGACCACGTTGCGCGCCGCCTCCGCCACGGCCATGGCCCCCCCGGCGTAAGGGTCCAGGTAGCACAGACGCCCGTTGCCGTCGGCGGTCAGGGCAATACCTTTCCCAGTCCCCTTTATCCTGAGCACTGCAGCATCTCCCCCGGGGAGCACCACGGTATTGTCCAGCACCTGGTGATCGTATTGGCGGTAGACCCGTTCCTTGCTTCCGATGTTGGGAGAAGCCATCAAATTCAAAAACCAGGTATTGGCTTCGCTCTTGTTTATGTCAGCCAGTCCGTGGAAATCGAAGTCCTGCAGTTTCCTCAACCAGGACGGCTTTTGGGGCCGCAGGCGGTAGGCCGGCGGCTCAACCAGCATGGAAACCGGGGCCTCCGCCGTGATTTCGGGGCCTTTCTTGATTCTCGCCAGGCCGTCCCCCGTCACCGTCCCGATAATGTCAGCCCGCAGGTCCCACTTGCGAAAAACGCCGAAGACTTTGTCTTCAAAACCCTTCCTAACCGTAATGAGCATTCTTTCCTGCGATTCGGAAAGCATGACCTCGTAGGGAGTCATCCCCTGCTCGCGGCGGGGCACTTTCAGAATATCGATTTCAATACCGCTGCCACCGCGCGCGGCGCTCTCCACGCTGGCGCTCGTCAGCCCGGCGGCCCCCAGGTCCTGCATCCCGACTATCCAGTCAGTTTCGGCGAGTTCCAGACAGGCCTCCATGAGCAACTTTTCCAGGAAGGGATTGCCCACCTGGACGGCGGAACGCATTTCCGCCTGCTGGTCGAACACCCTTGAGGCGAGACCTGACGCGCCGTGAAGCCCATCCCGTCCCGTATCGGCGCCCACCAGCATGATCAGGTTGCCTACCCCTTTGGCCGTAGCCTTCACGAGGCTTCCCGTCTTGCCAATGCCCACACACATCGCGTTTACCAGGGGATTCGCCGAATAGGTGTCCGCAAAGAAGATCTCGCCGGCCACATCGGGAATACCGAGGCAATTCCCATAACCGCCGATTCCCCCCACAACTCCATTGAACAGGTACCGGTTTCTCGGTTCCGTCAGCGGACCAAAGCGCAGGGAGTTCAGCAGGGCGATCGGCCTGACGCCCATGGTGAATATGTCCCTGACGATGCCACCGACCCCCGTGGCAGCTCCCTGGTAAGGCTCTATCGCGGAAGGATGGTTATGAGACTCGATCTTCATCGCGATCGAAAGCCCGTCGCCGATGTCCACGACCCCGGCATTCTCCTCACCGGCCTTGACCAGCACCCTCCCCACGCCCTTCAAACCGCGAGATTCCCTCCGGACGTGAGGAAACATCCCCAGAAGCGGTTTGGAATGCTTGTAACCGCAGTGCTCGCTCCACAGAGAGCCGAACATTCCCAGCTCAACAATGGTCGGCTCCCGGCCCAGCTTTTCCACTATCAGGTTGAATTCACCCTGGCTCAAGGCCACTTCATCCAGGACTTCTTGCGAGTAAGGCATCCGTTGTCCTTTCGTACCAACGAAAAATGAAACCACGAATGAACACAAATAAACACGAAACGGCGAATGAATAACTGCCATGCCGATCCAGAGTATTCTGATTCACCATTCGTGTCAATTCGTGTCTATTCGTGGTTCAAACGGCCCAACCCAACGCATGGGTATTGTTCGTTTGCTGAGTTAGCCCCTTCGCCCCCTCAGAAAATCGACGATTGAACCCCAGACCAAATTGCCATCCGCACCCCCCAAAACCTCCTCGCAAGCCCTCTCCGGATGGGGCATCATGCCCAGTACGTTGCCCCCTTCGTTGATAACTCCGGCTATATTATGCAAGGAACCATTCGGGTTGGCGTCAGGTGCCGGTTCGCCGGCAGCGTTGCAATAGCGGAAGATGACCCGGTTCTGCCGCTCCAGCGCGGCCACGGTCCCGTCATCGGCGTAGTAATTGCCGTCGTGATGCGAAATCGGAATCCGGACCACCTGCCCCACCCCGCACCGGTTGCTGAACGGCGACGAGCTATTCTCCGTCCTCAAATTCACCCATTGACACCGGTACTCCAGGTGACTGTTAGTCATGAGAGCCCCCGGCAGCAGCCCGGCCTCGCAAAGTATCTGAAACCCGTTACAAATACCCAGGACCAGCTTGCCGGAGGCAGCAAAGCGCTCGACCGCGGCCATCACCGGAGAAAAACGGGCGATGGCCCCGGCCCGCAAATAGTCCCCGTAGGAAAAACCACCCGGCAGAACTACGCAGTCCAGGTCGGACAGGTCCGTATCCTTGTGCCACACATATCTCACATCCTGTTTCATTATTTCTTTCAGGGAATAGTAGCAATCAGCGTCGCTCCACGTCCCGGGAAAAGTGATAACGCCGAATTTCATGGCAAGTACCTCAAGCATTACAGATAATGATGGCCGAAATGCCAAAGGGCTGACAGCTATCAGCCGTCAGCAGTCAGCGGCAAGCTGTTCGCTGTCTGCTGTTAGCTGCTAGCTACATCGCCCTTAAAGCCCCGACCCGGGCCTCGATAGGCGGATGGGTGGAAAAAAGGTCATTCAGCCAGCTCGATTGTCCCTTCAGGGGATTGGCAATATAGAGATGGGCAGTGGCTTTGTTGGCAACCTCCAGCGGCTCGGTGTCCCGGGAAATCTTTTCCAGGGCGCCGGCCAGTCCTTCCGGGTAGCGAGTCAACAGGGCGGAAGAGGCATCCGCCAGAAACTCCCGCTGCCTCGAGATGGCCAGCCTGATCAACTGCGCTGCTATCGGGGCCAGGATGGCCGCCGCCACCGCGATGGCCAGGATCACCAGTCCCGCGGCGCCCTCTCCCTTCCCCCGGTACCTCCGGCGGGCGCCGGCGCCGAACCACGTATACCGGAGGAACAGGTCGGACAGGAGCGCCACCAGGCCGACGGCCACCGCCGCCACCGTCATCAACCGGATATCATAGTTCTTGATGTGCGACAACTCGTGTCCCAGGACGCCCTCAAGCTCCAGCTTGTTCAGTTTGCTGAGCAACCCGCTGGTAACGGCGATGGAGGCGTTCTCCGGTCTTCTTCCCGTGGCAAAGGCATTAGGAGCGCTGTCGTCAATGACATAGATGCGGGGCATGGGCAACCCCGAACCGATGCAGAGATTTTCCACCAGGTTGAACAACTCGGGGTTATCGTCCTTGTCGATGGGTCTCGCCTCCGAGATGCCGAGGACGATCCTATCGGCCTCGAGGTAGCCCAAATACGAAAGACCCCCTGCCAGGACCGCGGCCGTCACGCTCCCGGCGATGCCCAACTCCAGCGCCAGAGAGAAAACCTCGACCACCGCGAACACCAGGAAACCGAACAGTACCAGGAGCAAGACGGTATTCCGCCGGTTGGCGTCGATCCGGGTGTAGATGGTCATGCGCTTAGCGGGCGAAACTTACCTTGACATCTGCCTTTTCTTCCTCGGTGGCGGCGAAGAATGGTTCTTCCTTGAACCCGAAACGGGTCGCTATCAGTACATTGGGGAAAACGCGTATCAGGGTATTGTAGTCCTGCACATTGCCGTTGTAGAACTGCCGGGCGTAGGCTATTTTGGCCTCCAGGTCGGAAAGCTCGCTCTGCAGCCTGGTGAAATTCTCGGATGCCCTCAACTGCGGGTAGGCTTCTGCCACGGCGAACAGCGTCTTCAAGGCGCCGGTCAGCATGTTGTTGGCGTCGGCCGCCTCCTTGGGGTTGCCAGCCCCCATCAAAGCAGCCCTGGCCCTGGTGACGTTCTCGAAGACCTCCCGTTCGTGAGTGGCATAACCCTTGACGGTCTCGACCAGGTTCGGCACCAGGCTTGACCGCCTCTTCAGTTGCACATCAATCCCCGACCAGGACTCCTTCACCCGCATGTGCGACCTTACCAGGCCGTTGTAGAGGCTCCACAGAAAGATGATCACAGCCACGACCAGGGCAACAACAACGATTAACGCTATCAACATTGTTCCCCTCGCTCAAGACCTAACCCGGACAATCCGGAACCAAAAAGGCCATCCAAATCCGAAATCCTAACCCCCGACCGGATCGGGGGGAAATCCGAAACAATCACCCATGCGCCGATGGCGCACCATGAAGGATGAAAATGTCATTCTGAGCAAAGCGAGCGCAGCGAGCGTAGTCGAAGAATCTTTCGGGGCGGGGCGCGGGACGAAAGACCCTTCGACTTCGCTCAGGGTGACAGTCTATTTTCTGAGCAAATCCAAAACGCCAATGTTCAAATGTCCAAACCGGTATCGCAAATGTCATTGCGAGCGAAGCGAAGCAATCCCCTGGTTGGCTGGTCATCCGGTCCGCTCTGCGGACTCTCGCAAAGCCGAGGAGATTGCCGCGCTTCGCTCGCAATGACAGTCCATTTTCATCCTTCGTGGTCCCGACTCGTCGGGATGGGTGACTGGTTAGAGTTTAGAGATTCGGATTTAGGATTTTTTGCCGGACACCCCGGACAAAAAAGAAAAGGCCCGTTCTCAGGCCCTTTCGGTGTGGTCCGGCATTATGGCTCGACCCGGCTACTTCCCCTGGAGCAGTCCGGAGACGACTTCATTGACCACCTGTCCCTCGGCTTTTCCCTTGACCTGGGGCATCAGTTTCCCCATGACTTTACCCTTGTCCCCCGGCCCCCTGGCGCCGGTCTCGGCGATGACCTTTTGGGCCAGGGCGGTGATCTCCCCCCTGGTCAACTGCTGGGGGAGGTACTCCGTCAGTACCGCCAGCTCAGCCTTTTCCTTGTCCACCAGGTCCTGCCGGCCGGCTTTGGCAAACGCCTCTATGCTTTCCTTCCGCTGCCTGGCCTCCCGGGCGACAAGCAGCAGGATATCCTCTGTTTGCTGGGACTTACCCTTGTCCTTCTCGGCATAGGTCACGGCAGATATTACCGCCCGCAGGGCAGCCAGGCGCGGTTTATCTCCGCGTCGCAGGGCCGCCTTCAGGTCCTCTCTCAGTTTTCCCAGGAAATCATCGTTTGCCAAGCTGGTATCCTGGTCGCAGTCGGGTTGTCATTGCGAGTCCCGATTTCGTCGGGACGAAGCAACCCCCTGGAAGGTCCAACCAACGTGGGATTCCTTCGTCGTTTCGTTCCTCGCAATGACGGTATCTTTAGCCGCTCAATGCATTGTGTTAGAATTTCCGCAAAGAGGTCTTCCGCCTCTTTATGGCGTCCTTCTTCTTTCGCCTGATGCTGGGTTTTTCGTAATGCTCCCGGCGCCGGGCTTCCGCAAGAATCCCGTCTGCCTGGACTTTCTTGTTGAACCGCCGCAAGAGGCTGTCGAAGCTCTCGTTTTCAGTTGCTACTACTTCGGCCACATGACTCCCTCCTTTCTATTCTGTCTATTGGGTAATTCGCCAAAAACTACAAAATTTTAATCGTTCCGGCTATTCAATGTCAAGTTATTGCTGCAATTTCAATCGTGGTTGTGGTCGCTCCACTTTGCGGAGCGGGGGTGGCGACGGCACAACTCAGACAGTGGCGAGGCTGATGTGACGAACCAAACCCGGCTGGTGCAATGCCAGGAAAAGGCAACTGCAGCCTTGAGCCCTATTCCGCTTCGGAATGACCGCCGGGATGTCACGCAGTCCCGGCATCATCCGGGCCGGCAGTCTCCGCCCACACGCGCTGCACGGTCTCGCGGATAACTTCCCAACCGTAACCGCGCCTGGCCAGAAAACCAGCCAGCTTCTTGCGGAACATGGAATATTCCAGGCCCTGCCACAGCCTCATCTTCGCCTGCGCCGCCCGGTAGGCGCCGGCCGCCTCATCCACATCCCCAAGCCCCTCGGCGATCGTTTCCCCCGGCACGCCCGCCTTCCTCAGCTCCAGCGCCATCAGGCGCTTGCCCCTGGGTCTGAAGGACTCCCGGTTCTCCTTCCAGAACTCGGTGAATAGCCTGTCGTCTACCAGACCCTCCTCCTCCAACCGCCGCACCGTCCCCGTAACAGCGCCCCGCGAAAAACCCCGTCTCGCCAGCCGCTCCTCCATCTCCTTCTTGCTGCGTTTGCGGAACCTGAGCAGAAGCAGCGCGGCCTGATAGGCTTTTTCCCCCTCGTCTTTTTCGGACAGCGCCGCCGCCTGGCTACCTGTGAGCTCCGTTCCCACCCTCAGCCCGTTTTGTTCCACCACCAGAGGGTCCAGACTGAAGGCAAATGCTCCGTCCACGAACACGTTCACCCGCCGCCGGCCACCCTTCTGTTTCTCGATCGAGGTGATGGTCTGCCGTTTTTCCTGCACCATTTCAGAAGATCCCAGTGGCACAGGCGTCCCGCCTGTGGGTGTTGGAATTCCGCCAGACCGGTAGCGCCGTAGGCTGGGTTCGCACAGCCACCCGGCCGCCCTCTGGCCACCCCTCTGTGCTTAACCCACCCTACGCCGTCCTGGACAGGCTGGAAAGCCTGTCCTACTGCTGGTCTTCCTTGTCTTTTTCCTCCGTGCTCGCGGCCGTGAGCACCGGCGCTTTCGCGGACCCGCGGATCTGCTTCTCAATCTCCCCGGCAATATCCTTGTGTTGCTTCAGGAATTCCTTAGCGTTCTCCCTGCCCTGTCCCAGCTTGTTTTCGCCGAAGGTAAAGAAAGCGCCGCTCTTCTTGACTATGCCGAGCTTGACCCCCAGGTCGATCAGGTCGCCTTCCTTGCTTATCCCCTGGTTGAACATTATGTCGAACTCCGCCGTCCGGAAGGGAGGGGCCACTTTGTTCTTCACGACCTTGGCCCTGACCCGGTTGCCGGTGACTTCGGCCCCCTCCTTGATGGAATCAATGCGTCTCAGGTCGATGCGGACGGAGCTGTAGAATTTCAAAGCCCTGCCCCCCGGCGTCACTTCGGGGTTACCGAACATCACCCCGACCTTCTCGCGAAGCTGGTTGATGAAAATCACCGCGGTGTGGGACTTGCTGATCGCCGCTGTGAGCTTGCGCAGCGATTGCGACATCAGCCTGGCCTGGAGGCCCACGTGGGCGTCGCCCATTTCTCCTTCGATTTCCGCCCGGGGCACCAGGGCCGCCACGCTGTCGATCACTACGCAATCTATGGCGGCGCTTCTGACCAGATGCTCCGTGATCTCCAGCGCCTCCTCCCCCGTATCCGGCTGTGCGATGAGAAGCTCTTCCACGTTCACGCCCAGATTGGCCGCGTAAGGTGGGTCCAGAGCATGCTCGGCGTCTATATAGGCCACTTTGCCGCCCGCCTTCTGCGCCTCCGCGATGACATGCTGGGCCAGCGTGGACTTGCCGCTGGACTCCGGACCGAATATCTCGGTCACCCTGCCCCGGGGAATTCCCCCGATCCCGATGGCCAGGTCCAGCGCGATGGAGCCGGTGGGGATGGCCTCGACGACCATTCTCGCCGAAGCCTCTCCCAGTCTCATAATCGCCCCCTTGCCAAATTGTTTCTCAATCTGGGCCAGAGCCAGCTCCAGGGCTTTTTCTTTTTCCGTTACCATTTTGTCCCTCCCTGACCCGGACGAGCCGGAACCAAATGGAGTCTCCTCTCCTCTTGGCTGGAGAGGACTTCACCCTCACCCCGTATCAGGTACGGGGCAGGCCCTGACCTCTCCCATCGAGGGAGAGGAATTGGAATAGTGCCCCATTTTACACATAAGAAGGGGACATAATCAACCTGCCTCGCCTGGCCGCGGGCATGAAAAAGGGCCTCCTTCGTTCGAAGGAGGCCCTTTTGTCGGATATTGGCAGCATGGTGGGTTGCGCGCCCGAACCAGCGCTGCCTGTTAACCCCAAGGGCGCCGGGCGCTTCACCACCCTACATTGGGCTACTTCAAGTTTGCTATAGACGCTTCGAGCACCTCGAAGGTGAACTGCGGGTTGTGCACGCCAAAGCTGCCGTCGCCCTCGATCAGGAAGAAGTTCCATCCTACTTTCACCAGCGGGTCGCTGGTCGGGATGATGACCTTGGTCCCGTCGGTGGTGATAGTCCCAAGCTGGACTTCAGCCTCTTTCATCAGGACGGTGTGTGGAGCTTCCCTGGCCGGCGCGTAGGTGAACGTCACCGGGTTCTTGAACTTGATCAGGAATCCCTGCTGCCCGTGGGGCTCGGTGGGGAACAGCCAAGCGATGTTCGCTTTGTCGATCTCCGCCGCGTCGCTCAGCACGTCGTAGAACTTGCCCTGGAAGGTGTGCGGCGTGTAGTCCTTGATGAAGACCTTGTCGGACACCTTGGCCAGCAGGTAGGCGGCCATCTTTTCGCCCAGCTCTTCCACTTCCTTGTGGACGGCCTGCTGCAGGGTGCCGCCGTCGAAGGCGCCGTGGCAGTCCTTGCAAACGGTCTTGCTGGCCTTGAAAGCGTGGTTCGTTCCCGCAAGCTGGTAGCTGAACTCAGCCGGCGGCGGGGTCGATTCCATGTGGCACTTGGTGCAGGTATCCTGGATGAAAGAGTGTTTCCCGCGCTCGCCGACCTTGACGAAGTACGCGTTCTGCCCCATGACGACGTCGGTCTGCGCCGCCGTGTGAGGCGCCGAGTAGCTGGGCGGATTCCCCAGGGCGTCGTTGCGGGCGCCGTTGCGGCTGTTGTGGCAGGTCATGCAGATGGCGCCGCGACCCACCGCCTCGGCCTTGAATCCGGCGGGCAGCATGGCCGTGCTTCCGGTGATCCTGACAGTGGCGGTGTTCGGCTCGCCAGTCGCCGCACCCGGATTATGGGGCTCATGGCACACGGCGCAGGTCTGGGGCTGCACCTTGTCCCTGGTGAGACCCAGGGCCCTCAGTTCGGCCTCGGTGGCGTTCCCCCTGGCGCCCTGGATCTGCTTGGTCAGATCGCCCTGTTTGATCCAGGCCAGGAATCCCTGCCCAGAATGGCAGCGGCCGCAGTGGGCGGCGCTGGCGCCTCGACCTTCTACGGTGGCCTCTAGAAGAGCGGCTTCGAAGTTGGCATGCTTGCTCGCTTCCCACTGCTGGAAGCGCCCGTGCCTGGGAGGCTCGCCGTGGCAGGAGCCGCAGCCATCAGATGCGATGCTCACGCGCTCGGCGTCGATCTTGCCGTTCATGTGCAGGGGGGTGTTATTGGGACCGTGGCAGTTCTCACATTGGATGTTGGCCATGCCGGCGGCCTTGGGGAAGTTGACCAGTATTTCGGACCACTGGCCCTTCTTGCCGCCCGGGGGTACCTTCCATCCTTCCGCTTCGACAGCTTCGTCGAAACCGCCGTTCTTGACCGCGGGGTTATATCCCACCGTATGACACTGGGCGCAGTTGATGGCCCAGTGGGCAGCAGGATCGTTCATGTTCTGGGTAAAGATCTCGGCATGGCCCGATTTCGCCCAGTCGGTGAACTTGTCCGGAGCGGCGCGTCCGTTGTGGCAGGCCTGGCACGTAGCGGAGACCGGCCGGCCCTTCGCGTCTTCACCGGTTATGGCGCCCGCCCAGGTGCCGGCATAGACATCGACAGAGCCTCTGCCGGTGGCTTCCGTCAGGGTGTACTTACCGGCGACGTCCGGGATGAAGTACGGATTCCGGTCGGACGGGCTGTCCAGGGCCGCCGCGGAGCCGGAAGGACCGGAGAGGCTCCAGCTATAGCTGTTCTGTTTCCTGGCGTTGACCAGCACCGGTTCTCCTACGGCGACATTATGGATGCCCGTGGTGAAAACGAAGGGAAGTTGCGCCGTCACGTTGACGGTCCTGGGATACTCGCCGCTGCTGGTGGTGACGGTGACCCTGAAGGTCGCGCGGATGGCGTCCGTCAGCGAATGGGGGTTAACACCAAGGACTTCATACCGATCAAGAAGCTCCAGGTGTTTTACCAGTTCGGCTTTGTAAGCCGCGGCGTCGGCCAGGGTGACCCTGGCCGTGTCTTTGTCGGCGTCGGCGATCGTGGCCTTGGTCCCGGATACCTGCGTCCACTGGTAGCCGGTGATCCGGGAACCGTCCCCGGCGGTAACCGCGGCCTTCACCGTTACGCTGGCGCCGGGCGCCGCTGTCTGGTTCTGCCCGGCATCCACCACAACTGTCCTGGGCTTCGGCGCCGGCGCCGGGCCTCCTGCTGGTCCCGCGGGACCCGCGGGTCCGGCAGCACCGGACTTTCCGGGTTCGCCCGCCTTTCCCGGATCACCCGCTTTCCCGGGGGCACCGGCAGCGCCAGGCGCTCCCGGTGGGCCGGCCGGTCCGGCAGGCCCCTGACAACCGGACAACACAACAGAAACGATCAATAGGATTAACACCAGTCCCCCCGCCAGCAAGGAGATTCGTTTGGCCATGGGCTTTTGTGTCCCCCTTTCAGGAATAGCTGCCTTCGGCTCTGGCATTTATCCTTACGATATACTTACAATTTATCCATGCAAATATACTAGATTTTCACCGTCACCGTCAATAGTGCGAATTGACTACTTTCTTAGCGAATAACTACCTAGACCCGCCCAAGAATCCCGGGCTCTTTTGTACCTGTGTCCAACGTGAAGCGACGCCTCAAAAACCAGCATCAGATGATGAACCTCCGCGTTCTCAGCGTCTCTGCGGTGAAAGTGATAAAATCCTCAGTGAAATGGACCAGTCGTTGTCTGACAATCCTTACGATGTCATTGTCGTCGGCGCCGGCCACGCCGGATGCGAGGCGGCCCTGGCTTCGGCCCGCATGGGCTGCCGCACCCTGCTGCTCACCATGAACCTGGACAACATCGCCCTGATGCCGTGCAACCCATCCATCGGCGGGCCGGCCAAGGGTCACCTTGTCAGGGAGATCGATGCCCTGGGCGGCGAAATGGGACGCGCCACCGACCAGACCTTCCTCCAGATACGAATGCTCAACACGGGGAAAGGCCCCGCCGTCCAGGCGCCCCGCGCCCAGGCCGACAAGAAGCTCTATGGCCTGGCGATGAAACACACGCTGGAAAGACAGCCGGGCCTGCACCTCAAGCAGGCGCTGGTCGAGGAAATAGGCCGGTACACCCCGGCCGCCGGCGCCGGGATCACCCTGTGGGTGAAGACCGACCTCGGTTGGACGTACCATTGCCGCTGCCTGATTCTGACCACGGGAACATCCCTGGGCGGTCGTGTGATCGTCGGCGATCATACTCGTGAGGGGGGCCGGTCCGGGGAGTTCGCCGCCTGCGGCCTTTCCGATAGCCTCCGCCGGATCGGCTTCGACCTGGGCAGATTGAAGACGGGCACACCGCCTCGTATTGATGCCAGGACCATCGACTTCACCAGGACCATGGTCCAGCCGGGGAGCCCGACACCGCTCCACTTTGGCCATTACCTGTTCGCTGTCCCCACCCCACCCTTCCCTTCCCCGAACCCCGTGTACCCCGTGGAATCAGCGACTGCCTGGCGACCGCAGCTTCCATGCTACCTGGTCAACACCAACGAGGAAACGCACCGGATCATCCGTTCTAATCTGCACCGCGCTCCGCTCTTCACCGGGATCATCAAGGGGATAGGTCCCCGCTATTGCCCGTCTATCGAAGACAAGATCAACAGGTTCCCGCACAAAGAATCCCACCCCCTGTTCCTGGAACCGGAGGGGTGGGAGACCGCGGAGGTCTATGTCCAGGGCGCCAACACCAGCCTGCCCGAGGACGTCCAGCTCGCCATGCTCCGCACCATACCTGCCCTGGAGCATGTGGAGATGACCCGGGTAGGCTACGCCATCGAGTACGATTTCGTCTTCCCCTACCAGATTACCGCGTCCCTGGAGACCAGGCAACTACCCGGCCTGTTTCTGGCGGGACAGATCAACGGGACCACCGGTTATGAGGAGGCGGCCGGACAGGGCCTGATGGCCGGCATCAACGCCGCCCTTAAAATACGGGGCAAGCCACCGCTCGTCCTCCGCCGCGACCAGGCCTACCTCGGAGTGATGATTGACGACCTTGTTACTCGCGACCTAACCGAACCATACCGCCTGTTTACCTCCCGGGCCGAATACCGCCTCTTGCTCCGGCAGGACAACGCCGACCTCCGCCTGACTTCTCTGAGCTATTCCGTCGGGCTGGTAGACAGAGGACGCCACCAGGCAGTCCTGGCCAAGCAGGAGGCTATCGCCGCCGAGATGTCCCGACTGCAGAAGCGGTTCATTAACCCGGCCGATGTCGAGGGTCGCAGCCCGGCCATCGAGCTGGCGCACGGAGTCAGCCTGGCAAGTTTCCTCAGCCGTCCGGGCGCGGGCTATGCTCTATTGAAGGAGATGGGGTTCGGCGATGGCAAGCTGGGACAGGAAATCATCGACCAGGTAGAAATCCAGGCCAAGTACGATGGCTACCTCCAGAGGCAGTATGCCGATGTGGAAAGGCTGCGGCGACTCGAAGAACGCTCAATTCCGCAGTGCTTGGACTACGCCGTCCTCAGGGGATTGCGCCGGGAGGCCGCCCAGAAACTGGAGAGGTTCCGTCCCGACACCCTGGCCCGGGCTTCCCGGATCGAGGGGGTGACCCCGGCCGATGTGGCGATTCTCATGGTCCATCTGGAGCGGGCCAGGAGGTCCCAGGCCCCGCGTTAGTCCCTCAAGCATGAAGTCTTGCGGCAGTGGAAAGATCAAAAGTCAAATACCAAGATGAAGAATGACAGAGGCCCCGCGGCAAGGCTAAAGCCATGGGCTACACGTACCGAAGCGGGAAATCCATCTCCATCCCTCCTTTTGCCAAAGGGGAGGAAAGCATTTTGACTTTTGTAGGTGGCTATGCTAAATTTGAAGGTTGTAAGAAATCACACACAAAAAGGGGTGGTTGCTTCATGGTAACCGAAATATTTTCCCGAGCAGTGGGGGGCATCGTCCTTGCTCTTGTCGGCTGGCTTCTGGGCGGCGCGGGCGCCGGCGCGGGCAGCTTTGCCCCCACAAGCGCGCTGGCCCTCGGTCTCGCGGCCGCCGGCGCCGCCACAGGGGCATTCCTGGCCCCCCTGGTCACTACCCGTCCGGCCCGCTGGGTGGCCCAGCCGGGCACTCTACTGGCTATCGTTGGTGGACTACTCATTGGTCTTCTCGCGGGTGCGTTGCTGGCCCTGCCCCTGTCGCTCCTTCCCGGCAATTACGGCAGGACTATTCCCCTCGCGGTGGCGCTGCTGTTAAGCTACCTCACTATCTCGGCACTGCTGGCCAGAAGAGAAACGCTGCAAGCAATCGGATTCGGGCCGGGCGCTTTCGCTAAAGGCGGAACGCCGCACACCGAGACCGATTCACGCTTCATTCTGGACACCAGCGCCATCATCGACGGCCGCATCGCCGACATAACCCAGACCGGGGTCATCCGGGGACCCCTGATCATCCCCAAGTTCGTCCTCCAGGAACTCCAGTATATCGCCGACTCGAGCGATGCCCAGCGGCGCAAGAGGGGCCGCCGCGGCCTGGACATGCTCAACAAGCTCCAAAAAGAATCGGATGTTCCCGTCCAGATCAGCGACGTCGATTTTGCCGACGCCGAAGGGGTCGACGCGAAGCTGGTACTGCTGGGGCGGCAAATTCACGCCGCGGTTATTACAAATGACTTCAACCTCAACCGCGTCGCCGAGCTTCAGGGAGTCAAGACGCTGAACATCAACGAGCTGGCGCTGGCCCTGAAACCGGTGGTGCTTTCCGGCGAGGAGCTGGAGATCAGGATAACCCAGGAGGGAAAAGAATCGGGGCAGGGCGTGGGGTTCCTGGACGATGGGACCATGGTGGTAGTCGAAGGCGGGCGCCGCTACCTGAACTCGCAGGTGACCGTAACGGTCACCCGCGTCCTGCAAACAGCCGTCGGACGGATGATCTTCGCCCAGCTCAGGAACGGCTACCATTGAGAAACTTTTCCTCCCGCCATTGCAGCCGCTCCGATCTGAGAGAGTCCTCGACCCGTCGGGACAGGTCTTCAGCCTGCGGGGGGCGAGAAACCACGAATTAACACTAATGAACACGAAATGAAAGGACAACCCCCTTCGTATCAATTCGTGTTTATTCGTGGTTTCAGTTACCCCGTTGCATGCGTGAGACGAGCGGGAGGTAGACTGTGGCATCAATCTTGCGGGCCGGCGCCATCATCGTGGCCGCGGGCGACAGCCGGCGTATGGCAGGGACCAACAAGGTCTTCGTCCCGGTCGCCGGGAAGCCGGTCCTCTCCTGGGTGCTGGAAACGTTCCAGTCCTGCCCGGGCATAGCCGAAATCGTCATGGTACTGGCCGGGGAAAGCGTTTCCCGCGGCCGGCAACTCGTCCTGGACAACCGCTGGACTAAGGTCAGCAACGTCTGTCCCGGCGGCCCACGCCGCCAGGACTCCGTCCGGGAGGGGTTGCGGCATCTCGGTGATTGCCCGATTGTGGCCGTCCACGACGGCGCCCGGCCGTGCGTCACCTCTGACGTCATCGAGCGGGGCATCGCGGGAGCCGCGGTTTTCGGGGCCGCCATCGCGGCCGTTCCCGCCACCGACACGGTGAAAAGAGTGAGCCGGGAGGGGGAGGTCATCGAGACCATCCCCAGAAACGGCCTGTGGCTGGTCCAGACGCCCCAGGTGTTCCTCACGGACCTGCTCAGGAAGTCTTACGAGAACGTCTCCGGAGACGTCACCGATGACGCCGCGCTGGTCGAACGCCTCGGTCACAAGGTCAAGGTCTACATGGGTTCCTATGAGAACATAAAGATAACCGCGCCGGAGGACCTCGTCATCGCAGAGGCGATAATCAAGAGTCGATAGTCGGCAGTCGATAGTCAGCAGTCGGCAGGACGGCAGACGGCAGCCGGGGCGGGGAATCTTGATACGAAAATGCCATTGCGAGTCCCGATTTCGTCGGGACGAAGCAATCCTCCGGTTGTCTGGACATCGGGTCCGCCTTGTCCCGACAGGTCGGGACTCTCGCCAAGCCGAGGAGATTGCCGCGCTTCGCTCGCAATGACGGTTCGGGGCGGAGAATCTTGAATCTTGAATCTTGAATCCTTATGCGCATCGGAATCGGTTACGACATCCACCCCGTTGTAGCAGACCGCCGCCTGATGCTGGGGGGCGTGGAAATCCCCTGCCAGACGGGACTCGCCGGGCACAGCGACGGCGACGTGCTTCTCCACGCCATCATCGATGCCCTGCTGGGGGCGTCGGCCCAGGGCGACATCGGCAAGCATTTCCCCCCCGGCGATCCCCAGTACAAAGACATCGCCAGCCTGGTCCTTCTGCGCCGGACGATCAATCTCCTGGCCAGCAACCGCTGGCAAATCGGCAATATCGACGCCACCATCGTGGCAGAAAGCCCCAAGCTCCTGCCTTTTATCGAAGACATGCGCAACAAGATCGCCAAGGCCCTGGACATCAACCCGGGACAGGTGTCCGTCAAAGCCAAGACCGCCAACAAGGTGGGCCATGTCGGCAGCGGTGAAGCCATGGAAGCCTACGCCACCGCCCTGCTATTCCAGGAAAGCAAGAAATGACCATCAGGGGGTAGTGCACAGCTTTAGCTCTGCGGGTGGGGCCTGTGCGTCGGCTACCCGCGAGGCTGAATCCTTGCACTACAACCCCGGAGCGACGTAACAAGTGAAAATCTATAACGACCTCACCAGCCGGAAAGAGGAATTCGTTCCCTCTTCAGAGACCACAAAGATTTATGTCTGCGGCGTGACCCCCTACGATGACTGTCACCTCGGCCACGCCATGAGCTATATCTTCTTCGACGCCATGCGGCGGTACCTCGAATTCCGGGGCTACCGCGTCCGCTACGTCCAGAACTTCACCGACATCGACGATAAGATAATCAACCGGGCCAACCGGCTGGGCAAGCCGCCATCAGAGTTGGCCAACGACTTCATCCGGAGATACTTCGAAGACACCGACGCCCTCAACATCCGCAGGGCGGACGTTTATCCGAAGGCCACCGAGGAAATCCCCAAGATCCAGGAAGTCATCGCCGGCCTGATGCAAAAAGGGCACGCCTATACCGGGCAGGACGGAGTCTACTTCCGGGTCAAGAGCTTCCCCGGCTATGGCGCGCTGAGCCACCGCTCCCTCGAAGACATGAAAAGCGAGGCCGGCGAGGGGACCGGCAAGGAACACCCCATGGACTTCGCCCTGTGGAAGTTCTCCAAGCCCGGCGAGCCCTTATGGGAAAGCCCCTGGGGCAACGGAAGACCGGGCTGGCACATCGAATGCACCGCCATGTCCTTGAAGTACCTGGGCGCGACGCTCGATATACACGGCGGCGGCCAGGACCTGGTTTTTCCCCACCACGAAAACGAAATCGCCCAATCGGAAGCCTATACCGCGGAGAAACCCTTCGCCCGTTTCTGGATGCACAACGGCATGCTGCAGCTCGGTGAAGAGAAGATGAGCAAGTCCCTGGGCAACCTGGTGACCATCAGACAGGCCCTCCAGAATTCCAGCTCCGACGCCATCAGGCTGTTTGTCCTGAGTTCCCACTACCGGAACCCCTTGACCTACACCCCGGAGGCCATCGCGGCGTCGGCGCGGGGTGCGGAAAGGCTGGCCGAAGCGGTGGCGCAGGCAGTGGCACAAGGAGTGGCACAGGCGTCCCCGCCTGTGAGTACCCCGGTACCACAGGCCACCGTGCCTGTGAGCCCTGGAGCGCCACCAGTGCCACAGGGTATGGCAGAGGGGGTGGCGCAGGCGTCCCCGCCTGTGAGAGAGGCATCCATCAACCTGGACTCTTACCGCCAGCGCTTCATTCAGGGCGGCGATGACGACTTCAACTTCGCCCAGGGCATCGCCGCCATGTTCGACCTCGCCAAGGATATCAACAGGGGCCGCGAAGCCGGCCATGATGTCGGCCAGGCCCAGGGCACACTGCGCGAGCTCGCCGGAGTGCTCGGCCTGAGCCTTGAAGCCCCGAAAGAGACCAGGCCCGCCGAGGCGGCGCCTTTTATCGATCTGCTCCTTTCCGTCCGCCAGGACCTCCGCGCCCAGAAGCAGTTCGCCCTGGCCGATAAGGTCCGCGCCGGCCTCACCGTGCTGGGCGTGGTCATTGAAGACACGCCCAAAGGTCCCCGCTGGAAGTACGAAAAACGCGGCTAGGGCGCCGGTACGACAGGCGTCCCTGCCTGTCGGGGGGGGGGTGGCCGGTAGCCGTGCCGTCTGACCGTGCGAGAGTCGAATAAAACAATGACAGTGGTACCAGGACTCCCGGAGGACATCGAGTCGGTTTTCGGGGCCTTCCCGCAGGTCAAGCTTGCCTATCTTTTCGGTTCAAGAGCCAGCGGCCGGACCGGCCCGCTGAGCGACTATGACTTTGCGGTCTACCTCGACGAACCGGACGTCCTGAAGCGGTTCGATGTCAGGGTCCAGCTCATGGACATCCTCAGCAGGAAGCTGCAGACCAACAACGTCGATGTCATCGTTCTGAACGACGCCCAGGGCCCGGAGCTCAAATACGAAGTGATCAAGAACGGCGTTCTTCTCTTCCAGGTGGAACCCTTCAAGGTCATCGTCGAACCCCGGATCCTGAACGAATACTTCGATTTCCACTACTCGCTGGTCAAACACGGCCTGACCAAAGAACCATGACCGGCCCGTAGCGACAACCCCTTGCGGGTGTCGAACGTTCGTCGAACACGGCCTCACCAGAGAACCATGACCAGTTTAGCCGCAATCGAAAAGGACATCAGTTCAATAAGGAGATATCTCAAGATTCTCCGGGGCTACCAGGCCCATACCCGGGAAGCCATTGAAAACGATATCACCCTGAGAGGCGCCGTCGAAAGGTATCTTTACCTGGTCACACAGGCCACGATAGACGTGGCCGAAGCGATCATCGCGTTCAAGAACTTCCGCCGGCCCGGCACTTACGCCGACGCCTTTCATATCTTGAAGGAAGAAGGTTTCCTGTCCGCGGCTCTCACCGACAAGCTGGTCAAAATGGTTGGTTTCCGAAACGTGATTGCCCATGATTACTCTAGCCTCGACTTCAGGATCGTGCACGATGTCATGATGCACGGCCTGGATGACATCGAAGCCTTCCTGGGCGAGACCAAGGAACGCCTCGCCCTCTGACCTGTCCGGGCGGCGCCAGTCATGGCGACTGGCCACCGAGTGTCGGAAGCTGTGATCATCTGCTTCCACAAGGAAGGGCATTCCCCATTGGCAACCAGTGACGGCACGGTACCGGTGAACCGGGCCCTCTTCGTTAACGCCGGTTGGCGGCAGCCTTAGTTGCCACAGATAGGCATACCAGGATGAGCAGACTTGTAAGACTGGCCATTGCTCTCATCGTCGCCGCGACGCTGGTACCTGTCGCCTCCCCCCGGCCGGCCCTGGGCGCCGACCGTACGGCGCGGACCACGCTCAGCCCCCTGAACACCATTGTGGGAAGTCCGATCGCCGTGGGCGGGAATGGCGGCGCCGGAGGATGGAATGCCGGTGAAGCGGTCACCATCTGGCTGGCCGACAGCAACGGCGAGAAGGACTGGACCATCCCCATCGATCCCGGCTCCATTATGGGTACGGCAGTGGCCGATGTCAACGGGAACTGGGGAGCTTCCTTCATCCTGCCGGACCGCCGCACCGGGTTGCTGGAAATTTACGTCCAGGGTTCCACCAACTATGCCCTGTTTACCGCCCGGGGCGCCACCCCACCTGCCGGAACGTACTCCAACACCACCACGCCCGGCGGAATGCCTCCCGGGGCCGAGTACGGGCCTGGCATTCGAAGGACCTTATTCCCCAATTCCATTAGCGGTTTGGGCGCGACCAGAGCCGACACGCCGGTTAACACCATCAACGTGTTCCCCTACATCGACCGATCGCCAAGCAGCGGCCCGCCGGGGACCGTCATCACGATCAACGGTACCGGCTTCGGCAGGCTGGAGAACGGCATCACGCTGAACTTCACCGGTGCCGGCGGCATCGTCAACCAGATGGTCGCCTCCGGTATCACCGCTAACAGCAGTGGGGCGTGGACAGCCACCTTCGCCGTGCCGGATGGCCCTCCCGGTACCTATAACCTCGATGTCAACACGGGATCGGTGCTTGTGGTCACCGGCGATGGTGTTGAAGGTGTTACTGCGGGTCTTGCGGCTCCATCCGTGGGAGCGGCCGCAACGAGGACCGGAAGAGTCGTGAAGACCCAGACGTTGCCGGCGCTCAGGGCCTTCACCATCACGTCGAGCACTACACCTACTCCCCAACCACCGCCACCACCTCCGACCCCAACTCCCACTCTCGCCGCCACTCTACCTCCGACGCTTGCGCCCACCCCGACACCCACGCCTACGGCCGCGACCCCTGCCCCCATCCCCACCGTCGCCTGGTCGAAGCAGTTCGGCACGTCATCGCGCGACTACGCCACCGGAACAGCGGTAGATGGCGCCGGCAACGCCTATGTCGCCGGCTATACGGCTGGCGCCCTCCCCGGCCAGGCATCGTCCGGCAACTTCGACGCCTTCCTTCGCAAATACGATGGGACCGGCGCTCTGCTGTGGACCAGGCAGTTTGGTTCGTCAGGGTACGAAGAGGCCAGGGGCATTGCCCTGGACGCCGCAGGCAATGCCTACGTTGCCGGCTTCACGGCCGGGGCACTGGGGAGCCAGTCCTCCGCCGGAGGCTGGGACGCCTTCCTGGTCAAGTACGAGAGCAGTGGCAATCCAGCCTGGGTCAGGCAGTTCGGCTCCCCGGGCAACGATTCCGCGTATGCCATCGCCCTGGACAGTTCAGGCAACATTTACCTGGCAGGACACACGGACGGCGCCTTGAGCGGCCAGACTTCGGCGGGCGGTTACGACGGTTTCCTGGTCAAGTATGATAGCAACGGCAATCTCCTCTGGGCCAGGCAGTTCGGCTCCTCCAGCACCGATTATGCCTACGGTGCGGCGGTAAACGCCTCGGGCAACATATGGGTGACAGGTTACACCTGGGGCGCCATGTACGGCCAGACATCCGCAGGCGATTGGGACGCCTATGTTACGAAATTCAACGCTTCGGGCGACCGCGTCTGGACGCGGCAGACAGGCTCGACCGTGGGTGACTATGGCTACAGCGTGGCCGCGGATAGCGCCGGAAACGCCTACGTCGTTGGGGCCACAGAGGGGATGTTGCCAGGGCAGACCGGCAGCTACCCGTCGGCTTTTATCATCAGGTACACCGACAGCGGGGCAACCGGTTTCATCAGGCAATTCGGGGGGACTCCCGCGGGACCCGACTCCGCCAGGTCTGTTGTTCTGGACAGTTCCGAAAACCTTGAGGTGGTGGGATACCTTCAGGGGGCATTTCCCGGTCTGGCCTCCTCCGGCGGCTACGATGCCTTTGTGAGAAAGTATGACAAAGACGGCAACGTGATTCACAGCGCCCAGTCCGGCTCCAGCGCCAGCGATTTTGCTCACGCCGTAGCGCTGGACGCCTCGGGAAACATCTTCATCGCCGGCTACACCACGGGGGCCCTGTCCGGCCAGAGTTCCTCCGGGGTCGAAGACGCGTTCCTCGTCAAGTTCAATCCCGCTGACACTTCCAGTCTGGTCCCCTGGCCCGTGCAGTTCGGTTCCTCCGGCAGCGACCAGGCCCGGGGCGTGGCCTCCGATGGCGCCGGCAATGCCTACGTGGCGGGCTACACCTCCGGCACCCTGCCCGGCCAGGTTTCCTCAGGCTATGTCGATGCTTTTCTCAGCAGGTACGGGAGCGACGGCGCCGCCCTCTGGACCAGGCAGTTCGGTTCAACCCCCACCGGCTACGACTACGCCTACGCCGTGGCCGCCGCCGGTCCCAACGAAATCTATGTGGCCGGTGCCACCACCGAAGCCCTCCCGGGGGAGGGTCCGGTCGGGGCCGACGATGCCTTCCTGCGCAAATATGACGGCGCCGGTGAAACCATCTGGACGCGGCAGTTCGGCTCCACGGAGGCCGATTCCGCCCTGGCTCTGGCTGCCGATGGCCAGGGGAACGTCTACGTGGCCGGCCGGACCTCGGGCGTATTGCCCGGGCAGTCGCCACAGGGATCGAACGACGCCTTCATCCGGAAGTACGACCGCAACGGCTATATCGCCTGGACCAGGCAGTTCGGCACCACCGAGAACGATTGGGCCGCGGGCGTGGCGGTGGACCGGTGGGGCAATACGTACGTGGTTGGCAACACCGGCGGCGTATTCCCGGGACAACCCTCCGGGGGAGGGATACCGCCGCCGACGCTGACTCCCAGTCCTACCCCCACGCCCACTGCCAGTCCCAGCCCAACGCCGGGACCGGCGCCCTCGCCAACGCAGACGCCCACCCCTGCGCCTGGAGCAAGCCCCTCGCCCTCCCCTTGGCCTTCTGCCACGCCATCACCCAGCGCATCGCCCTCGCCGGTTCCTTCGCCATCCCCTTCTCCAACGCCCACCCCGGCTCCCACACCAGGTAATGCCTGGGCATGGGGTTCCGGCACATCTGTCCCGTCCCACGTCGGTGGAACCGCCGGGATCACCACCATCGCCGCTGGCGAGTGGGGTGGCATGGCGCTAAGGTCCGACGGCACGGTCTGGACGTGGGGGTCTGTTGGCTCCACAGCGGTCCAGGTCAGCGGCCTGACCGGCGTTGCAGGCATCGCCGCCGGTGGCTACCACAGCCTGGCCATGAAGTCCGACGGGACGGTTTGGGCTTGGGGCGATAACTCCTACGGCCAACTCGGTAACGGCGTCTTTGGAGGCTCCGCCGCTGCCCCTGTCCAGGTCACTGGTCTCACTGGGGTGGCAGCCGTCGCCGCCGGCAGGTACCACAGCCTGGCCCTGAAGCCCGACGGGACGGTTTGGACCTGGGGCGATAACGAGAGTGGACAACTTGGTACCGGGACATCCGGCCTTTATAGCTCTAGCGCGGTACCGGTGCAAGTCTCCGGTCTCGGCGGGGCGATGGCCATTGCCGCCGGCTGGTACCACAGCCTGGCAGTGAAATCTGATGGCACGCCGTGGGCTTGGGGCGAGGGCATCGGGCCCACGCCGGCGAGGGTCAGCGGCCTCAGTGGGGTGATGGCCGTCGCCGCTGGCGGGCACCCCGGCGAGTACCACAGCCTGGCCCTGAAATCCGACGGCGCGGTCTGGGCCTGGGGCGATAACAGATACGGCCAGTTGGGCGACGGCACCACCTCATATCAGAGTTCGGTGATCCGGGTTACCGGCCTGGATGGGGTACGGGCGATCGCTGCCGGAGGATACCACAGCCTGGCGCTCAAGTCTGACGACACGGTCTGGGCCTGGGGGTCGAATAACAGTTCACAACTGGGCAATAGCATTATGCTTGGCAGCGCCACGCCGGTCCGAGTCAGCGGCCTCAGCGGCGTGGCGGCCATCGCCGCCGGCCTCTACCACAGCCTGGCGCTCATCCCCGGCAGCCTCTCTCCAACTCCTTCACCTTCGCCCACGCCTGTAGCTCCCACGCCGACTCCCACCCGATCCCCCAGCCCACCGCCTTCCCCGTCTCCCTCGCCGGTGCCAACGCCATCGGCAATTCCAACTCCGACGCCAGCGCCTTCCGCCGCGCCAACGCCAACACGGACGCCAACGCCTTCCGCCACTTCAACTCCGACGCCAACGCGGACACCCACACCGACACCCGTCGCTAAACCAGGGTCGGTAATGAACGCCGAGGCAAAACCGCGGGAAATGGCCGCCGGAGGCCAGGACGGCTTCATCCGCAAGTACGATAGCAACGGAAACGAAATATGGACACGCCAGTTCGGGACTACGGGCAACGACAGCGTCTGGGGAGTGGCCACCGATAGCTCCGGCAACGTCTATGTGGTGGGCGATACTACGGGCGTATTGCCCGGCCAGACAGCTTCGGGGAGCGGCGACATCTTTCTGATCAAGTACAACCCCGCCGGCAGCGTGGTTTGGACACGCCAGTTCGGGTCAAGTGGTGCTGACTCGGGGAAGGCGGTAGCGGTGGACATTTCCGACAACGTCTACGTGGCCGGTACGCTTGGGATCGTCCTTTCAAACTACTACGAAGCCTTTGTGCGCAAGTATTCCAGTGCGGGCGGCGAGATGTGGACCACCGAATTCGGTTCAACTGCTCCCAGCGCCTCCGACTCGGCCCTCGCTCTGGCCCCGGACGGCTCTAGCGGAATATACATTGCCGGGTACGCTGGTTCGAACCTGCCAGGCCGCGTATCGCTGGGCGGCGTTGACGCCTTTTTGCACAAGCTTTCCTCCACCGGTGCAGTAGCGACGAATGCTCCTCCGCCCGGCTCGGGCATCCCAGAAATGCCCGGGGTCGTGGCCGGTCTGCTCGTCCCGGTCGTCTGCCTCGCCGCCTATCTTTCCTGGCGGCGGCGTACAAGCCGCCAGCCACCCATGTGCCAGATTCGTCCTGACTGCCCTCTCGCTACCCAGAAATAACACCTCCCCACCGATTTGGTGAGTTCGCGTCCCGATATCGCATCGGGACGCTTACCCCACCCTACCTTGTTAAGGCGCAGGCTAAAGACCTGTCCGGACAGGTCGAGGACTCTCGCGAAGCGGAGCGGCTACAACCCGCTTCTCCACTACTGCACCTGCGGCCAGGGGCGTGGGTCGGGGACGAAGCCGTCGCGGTTGGGCATCTGCACCTTCGGCAGGCTCTGGGAATCCATCACGTCGTTGTCGCCGATGATCTTGTTCTGGTTGAGGAGCCAGGCGACCACGGCATAGACCTCGTCGTCTTTGAGCGAACCCGGCGCATTGAAGGGCATCGCCCGCCGGACGTAATCAAACACCGTCGGGGCATAGGGCCAGTAGTTCCCGATAGTCCTCGGCGCGACTGCCCGCGGATTGCCCTTCTGAAACCACGGGGCCGTTCCAACGAGCACCTCGGAAGTCGCCGGAAGCCCGCCTTGACCCCTGTCCCCGTGACAACCGGCGCATTGCTGGGCGAAAATCGTCGCGCCCTGCGCGGGCGTACCGCGGCCGGGCGGCAGACCCGTGCCGTCCGGCATGACATCGATGTCCCAGGCTTTTATTTCTTCAGGCGTGGCCCCACGGCCCAGGCCATACGGCGCGGCGTAGCCGGGTCCAGGCGCCGGAGGCGCCACCGGCGCGGGTTCTACCGGCTCAGCCCTGATTATCTGCGGGGGCGGGGCGGCTTTCCCCGGGGCGCCCGCAGGCCCGGCGGGCCCGGCTTTGCCGGCAGGACCCTCCTTCCCGGGCTGCCCGAGTGGGCCGGCCTGGCCTGCAGGGCCGGGCGGCCCAGCAGGACCTGACGGGCCAGCCGGGCCGACGCAGGCGACGGCAAGGAGGACGAGCGCCAGAGCGCCGATAGTCACCCACATATAGACGGTGAGTCTTTTCATAGCAACCCCCGAGGCCAGACTTACATGGTTAATGAAGACCCCCGACTTGATCGTGGGGGCATCATTGGTCGTTGTTTCTCCAGCCATGTCCGTAATCAAGCTCTCGCAGGCACGGTGGCCTGCGGTACCGGTCGCCTACACCTCCACCAGCCCGCAGTCCGGGTTGAACGGCCAGGGACCGGCAAGCTGCGATGGCAATGCCGCGGCAAAGCCCGCCGGCGGCGGCTCGTGATAGACGTGGACCACTTTGCCGTCGGGCTGGACCTTCCAGGCCTGAATGCCGTTGAAATGATAGACAGACTCACCCCGGGCCTGGAGGAGTTGGTTCCGCGTCGGCTGGATGTACCCCACCTCATCGGTGCAGCGGCTGAGAATGACGGCTTCCTGCCCGTCCCACAGCCAGGGATAGTAGAAGCGGGTCGCCGCCATGGCCGCCACCGGACCCTGCAACCGGGCCAGTCCCCAACTGCGGCCGCCATCGGTGCTCACCTCAACTCTGGCCACCTTTCCCCTCCCCGACCAGGCAATACCGGTGATCTCGATGAAGCCTTTTCCGGCAACGGTCTGCCCTCCCGACGGATAGGTAATGACTGATTTGGCGTCCCATTCAAAGGTGAACTGCCGGGCCTTGCCTTCCCGGGGGAGGAGGTCGGTGTATTTGGAGGTCTCCTCCCGGGTATGGAAGGGCCGGTCCGAGACTTCGATGCGCCGCAGCCATTTCACGTTGATGTTCCCCTCCCATCCCGGAAGCAGCAGCCGGGCCGGATAACCCTGCTCCGGTCGCACCGCCTCGCCATTTTGCCCGTAGGCGATGAGGGCGTCCTCGTAGCCCTTGTGCATTGGCACGCTCCTGGTCATCACCGCGCCATCATAGGATTCCGCCAGGAACCACATGGCTTCCTTCTTCGCCCCGACCTCGCGGAAAAGCGTGTTTAAGGGGACGCCCACCCATTCGCTGTTGCTAAAGATGGGGTGCGTTTGTACAATCGTCGCATCCGCCCCCACGCCCCTCCAGTGGGCCGAGCTGTCGCCGGAGCATTCGACAAAATAGAATGCGTTAACCCTGGGATAGCGTTTCAGGTCGTCCAGGGTGAAGACCATCGGCTTTTCCACCAGGCCGTGGATGAGGAGCTTGTACCGCTTCGGGTCGAGGAGCGGGACTCCGCTGTGGTGGCGTTCAAAGTGCAGGTCCGAAGGCGTTACGATACCGGTGAGCCTGGAGTGGTCAGTACTGGATGTCTGCAAGACTCCCGCGTACCTGGCCCCCGGAGACCTCTTCTGTGGTTCGAACGCCGAGCGGCCCCGGCTGGTTTCCGTCGCCGGCTGGCCCGGGACTTTGGTGGAATCCTCGGGGACCGGCGGAAGCTCCTGGGCGTTCGATATCCTGGTCAGGGCAAGCCCTCCGGCGACGGTGGCCGCCGCCACTCCAGCGGCGCCAACCAGCATCTCCCGCCGGGTAAAGCGTTTCCCTCCGGCCAACAATGCCTCTATTTCTTTGCGGCTGACCTCCCGGGGCATAAGACACCTCCAAAGAGATTAGAAGATTCAAGATTACACAGTCGTCATTGCGAGCGAAGCGAAGCAATCCCCTGGTTGGCCAGCCATCAAGGAGGTTGCTTCGTCCTCTCGATAGGATCGGGATTCCTCGCAATGACAGTCAGCATACGTTTACTGGGCGAAGCTTCAAGCTTTACGATCACTGCATGCGTTCGTAGATTACCACGCGGCGCATAACAAAAATACAAAATTCCGTCAAACGGGCATAAAGAATGTATGACATTGGGGGCCACTGGCCCGTTTTTCGGGGGTTGTAGCCGCGGGTCTTTAGCCCGCGCGGGTGGCGGCCGTCAGCTTCGTAGCCGCTCTGCTCTGCGAGAGTCCTGGACCTGTCGGGACGGGTCTTTAGCCCGCGCGCGAGGGCGAGCCGGAACAGGCTGGAAAGCCTGTCCTACTGGTTGCTTTAGCCTCCGGGGGGGCGGACCCACAGGCGGGACGCCTGTGCCACTCCCCCCCGGCGCCCCTTATTACACTATCCAGTTGAAACTGGCATCCCTGAGGTTCACACGGAACTGGGCAATGTACAGGGCGTCATTCATGTCCATCTTGTCTCCGTTGACCAGGTCATCGATTTTCACCGAGGCGGCATTGACCGGGTGCGTGTTGTTCAGAGGGTCAAGCCCCAAGGCACGGATTCCCACCCGGCTCTGGGCGATGTACAGCGCGTCGGTCATGTTCAGGACGCCATCGGCCCTGGCGTCGCCGCGCCGGAAGGACAGGCTCTTCGCTCCGTCCGGACGCAACTCTCCACCCAGCACATCGGAAATGGTGAAGAACGAGACATCGAGGTTATAAGCGATAGCGGAACTGCCGGTGAGCCTGGGCGTCAGTTGCACTAGCGCGGCCGGGGGCTGCGGGTTCCCGCTGGTCTGGTAGCCGGCAAAGGATACCGTCCCCAGGGATGATCCGACGGGGTACTGCATGTTCGTAGAGGTGCCGCCGGCAAAATCACCGGCGCCCCTGGCATCCAGGATATTGATGCCCCATCTGTCGAAGATGGCTTGACCGTCGAAGGCCCCAATTCCCCGGGGGACCGCCACATCCAGTCCGGTCGCCGGGTTGAAAACGCGGCTGACCCTGACCTCTATACGGATGATGCCGTCCGGGCCTGCCGCCGGGACCAGCTCCAGCACCGCCCGGGGCGGAGCCGGGGTGGGCGTTGGCGACGCGGTTGGCGTTGGAGAAGGACCTGGCGTAGCTGTCGGACTTGGAGTGGGCGACGGTGATGGCGATGCCGACGGGGTTGGCGATGGAGAAGGACCTGGCGTTGGTGTAGGCATTGGCGTAGGCGTTGGCAACAGGCCGGCGCCTTTCAGAGCCAGGCTATGGAAGCCGCCGGCAGCGACGGCGGTCACCCCGGTCAGGAACCCCACCCCGTTCAGACCCTTCACCTGGACCGGCGTCCAGTTGTTAGCGTAGGCGTTGTTGCCCAGTTGACCGTCGCTACCCCGCCCCCAGCCCCGGACCGTGCCGTCAGACTTCAGCGCCAGATTGTGGTAGGCGCCGGCAGCGATGGCCGTCACGCCGGTGAGACTGGATACCAGGACCGGCGTTGAGCTCTGAGGTGTAATGGCAGGATTGTTCCCCAGT
>JACQUA010000037.1 GCA_016210565.1 Chloroflexota bacterium | reverse complement strand
GTACCTGCCTCCACCATGTCGTCATACCAGTTGCCCATAGCGGCTTTTGCCACCTCCCTGGCCCTATCGACCGGCGTTTTACCCTTCCAGTAATTGGTCGCCTCCATAAGGATGGCGTAGTCCTCCTGGGTGATAACGCCTCTCTCCACGGGACCCCCGAGGGTCACCTGCCCCTGGACTTCCTTCAGCAGCGGAATCAAATAGGGGCCGTTATAGTCGCAAATCGGATTGGCCCCCCGAAAGTACTTGGTTTCACTGCCCACCAGCATCTGCCCGCGGAATATCACCACGGGAATCCCCTCCACGACTTTTTTCAAAAGCCTGGCGCACCGGACATCTATGGGTTCACCCTCGGTCGCCTTCCATGACGCCATGGCTAACCGGGCGCGTTCCCCCGCCACCCCTGGTTTGCAGTTAAAGAATTCCTCCTTCAGGCGGGCGGCCCGCTGGCTAAGCTCCAGACCGTCTATTCTTTCCAGTAACTGCGTGTCAACTTTTAACTTCGTATCAACCTTTAACATGTCCACTCCTTTTAATACTCTTATTTTTCTCTCTATTTATACAGAGGGCCGAATATCTCCTTCACGATGGGCCAATTTTCCAGTTCGAAACGTGCAAATTCTGGAGACTCGTGAAGAAAATAATTCTTGTTTGGGTCTCGAATTTCGTCAGCTGCCACGAAGTCGGTGGGGATATCTACCCTGCTGGTTTGTGACCCTAGCGCCCTGGAAAAAACAGTCATCCCCTCTCTGCTGAAATACCAGTTAAGGAATACTTTCCGGGCATTGGGATGGGGGGCATTTGTCAAGAATGCTATAGCGCCCGAGGCTATTCCCAGGTATTGGATATCTTCTTTTAAAAAGAATAGCTTAACGGGGGCGCCCAATGTGATAAACTCTCGTGTCACGTCCGCCTCGGCGCCGATCATTATGGCATATTTTCCCCTTGCGACCGTTTCTGTCTGCAATCTTTCGTCCTTTACCACCGCCGGCTCCTGTTTTACCAGGGCTTTCCAAAAGTCCCAATCGAGGGTCTTCATATATAGAGGTCTTGTCACCATACGGGCGGCAGATACGTTCCCAAACACAAAGTCATCTACAGCAATTCTACCCTTCCACTTCGGGTTTAGAAGGTCATAGTAGGAAGTGATCTCCCCTTCCCTTACTAAATCCGTATTGATAACAGTTTCAGCCCTTGATGGGCTTGCCCTGGCATGCAACATATATTTTCCCTCCGTATCGAAAGGCAGAGTGGGCAATTTTTTCTGCAACCATACATTCGGGTCTGTTAGCTCTGGCAACAAAAGGTCTTTAGTGAGGTCCTCCAGAAACCCTTCGGGTTTCAAAGGTCTATATGCTGCGGTTATAGCTCCCATGAAAATATCAGATATATCCAGGCGCGCTCTCTTTTCAGCAATGACCTTTGTTACTAATTCAAGAGGTTTACCCGCGGTAAACTCTAAGTTTATATTAAATCTTTCTTTAAAGCTGCTGGTAAGTGCTTGTCTCAGCCGCGGCTGGTCAGCAGAGTAAATAACGAGCGTTCCTTCCCTTTTTGCTTCACTAACTGCTTTCTCCCATTCCATTTCCCAACCCACCGTTTCTACAGGCTTAACAGTTGCAGTGACCGGAGTTAATGTCGGCCCTTTTGCTTCGGGGGCGCAAGAGTGAAACAAAAAAGTGATCAGCAAACTAAGGCCCATTACCACGCCCGTTTTTGAGTTTCGCACAACGTTCTCCTTAGCGCATTTATTCACGTACGGTCTTCGCAACCTGGAATCCGATGCGATTACCGTCGGTGCGCTTCATGGTAGACGCGGACTTCCGAAGGATTGCACTCCGTATGAAGAAATATATGCCACATTAAAGAGGCAGTCTATGACGTCCATCATACAACAAGCTGCATCAGGGCCAGCATCTGGCCTGCAAGGTGTAGTGTTCATCGCGCCTGCAAAAGCAGCAGGCTTGACTACATTGGTAGTTCGGCCAGACGCCGGAGCTTCTCCGGTTCCAGCACGATTACCTTTCCTCGAAATGACTGGACCACGCCGGTCTTCCTTAAGCGGCTCGTAAACCGTATGGCGGTCTCGGTAGTTGTTCCGGCCATCTGGGCGATTTCGCTGCGCGTCAGAGGGACAGTGGTACCAAAGTATGAGCAAAGCTCGGACAACACGCGGGCAAGACGACCATCGGGTCTTTGCAGCAAAAGGTCACCAAGCCGCGCCGACACAGCCTCATGTCGCTTACTGACGACGTCCAGCATTCTTCGCAAGATCTTGGAGTTTAACTCAGGATCCCTATACAGAAACGACAAAAAGTCATGACTCCTTATCGCCAGTACCGTAGTCTCAACCAGGGCTTGGCCCGTACCAGCATGTGGCTTGCCGCGAACGAGAACGATGATGCCTGCCGTTTCCCCCGGGCGGTAAAAACCTATGATGCGGTCCTTCCCCAAAGGTGAATGCTTCAAAATCTTGATCCTTCCGGAAGCGACCACGTAACAAAACTCCACCGGCCCACCTTGAAAGAACAGGAATTGACCCGGCCTTAGTTGAATCCGCGAGGCAATCCGGGACAGCTCCGTAAGCTGCTTTCTATCCAAATCTGAAAATAAAGGGCATTGCTTCAGTATGTCGGTTGTCCTGCGGGGCTCCGAGAACGACGGCGCAATCGAGTCGTCGGGCTTGCCAAATTTGACAGCCTCCACCCCTGGCGACTGGCCAGTGGGCAAGGTCGTCGAAGGAAGGCTCGATGTCGGTCGCCGACCACGTTTGGGTATTTGGTACGCCAGATTACCGCCAGTTTTGGGGGTGGAAGCGGATTCAGCAAGACGGTAAATAGCTTCGAGGGCTGATTTACCGGGGCATGCTTGTCCATTCTCCCATCTCCCAATTGTGACACGGGTAACGCCCAAGCGCTGAGCAAGTTGACTTTGCGTCAGATGCAGTTGTTTTCGTAGACTTTTAACCCAGTGTGTCACATGTGCCCTCTTTATCTACGCCAGCGCAACTTCGGGAATGTTGTTAAGAAACAAGATACTCAACTGTAACCTTGTTACAACGGTGTATTCAAGTGCTGGCCAAGGTTTCCATGCGGCTAATAATAGGCAACGATGCTCCGTCCAAGCCCGTCGCTATGAATACTTCACGCGCATCCATGGTCGGCAGTCAGCCATCTCCTGGACTGTAAACCTCCAACTCCAGACTCTGGACTCTAGACTCGTTATTCGAGACCATGAATCCTCCTGGCGGTCTGGATGACGGCATCCGCACCCGCCGGCTTTCCCGTCCATGACGGCTTCCCCATCGGATCGGCCACTTCCTTGTCCCCCATCAGCACTTCCAGCGTGGCCTTCACGCAGGCCGAAAGGCTTTCCGTGTTGTAGCCGCCCTCCAGAGCCAGCGCCATGCGGCCCTGGCAATGTTCGTCCGCCACGCCCTTGATCAGCCTGACGATTTGAACATATCCCCCCACCGTGAGCTGGGTCATAGAGATGCTGTCCGCCCAGTGGGCGTCGTAGCCCGCCGAGACGAGCACCAGCTCCGGACGGAAGCGCGAGGCCGCCGGAACGAAAACCTCGCTGTAGGCCCGAAGAAACACGTCATCTCCGCTCATGGCAGGGAGAGGTACGTTGACGATGTTCCCCACCCCCATCCCCTCCCCAGCCTCGTCAACCGCGCCGGTACCCGGATAGAACGGGTACTGGTGCGTCGAGAAATAAAGAATCGACGGATCCTGGTAGAAAATGTCCTGAGTCCCATTGCCGTGGTGAACATCGAAATCGGCGACAACGATTCTTTTCAACTGGTACTTCTTGAGGGCGTACCTGGCAGCGACAGCGACGTTGTTGAAAATGCAAAACCCCGACGCCCGCGCCACCCCCGCATGGTGTCCCGGCGGCCTGACCAGGGCAAAGGCCGAGCTCAATACACCCTCCATCACCTTCTCCACTCCGGTGATGACCCCGCCCGCCGCGTACAGCGCGACCTCGTAGGAAGCCGGTGACAGGTAGGTATCCATGTCGAGCCAGCCACCACCGTTCTCCGCCTTCCTTGCCACAGAGCGGACGTAGTCCGGGTCATGGACAAGAGCTATTTCTTCAACCGTAGCTGGCCGGGGCTTGATCGCCTCGACCCTTTTCAGCATTCCGGTCTTCTCCAGGTGCCCCATCACCGCCCTGAGCCGGGAGGCATTCTCCGGATGTGCGCCGGTGTCATGCCTCAAATAGACGGGGTCATATATCAATCCGACTTTCATAGCTTTCGCCCCTCGGTTTCAAACTGCAGGCCGTCCCGTATTGGACAACCGGCCACGCCGGCCCAAGGAAAGGCAGGGACGGCGCCTCCGCAAACTGGCATACGCCGCGATGAAGTTCTCCTCGAATACCACCTCCGGGTCGCCGGTAGCGACGAGGCAGTGCCCGGGATTCCGGCCGTGAGCCAATTATATCACCGTTCGTGTGTCTTTGGCTTCAAATATGCTATACTTTTGTATCAATCTGTCATGCGCCTGCGGCGCACCATGAACAATGAAAATGGTCTTGTCACCTGTCATTCTGAGCGAAGCGGGCGCAGTCCCGGAGTATCGGGATAGTCGAAAAATCCTTCGCTTCGCTCAGGACAAGTTCTTTCGAGATGGGGATCGGGACAAAAGACCCTTCGACTTCGCTCAGGGTGACAGGCTATTCTTCTATCGATCTAGAGGCGCCAGGCCATGACACTTGAACTGAGTCAGATCCTTCCTCAGATTGAGCAGGCGGTCGACAACCTGCGGGCCAGCTCCCGGGAGCATGCCCTGAAAAAAGAGATTGGCTTGCGCGTTCTGCGCCAACAGGATTCCTGTCTCGACCAGTTGAAAGAGAAACTGAAGGCCGCCAGGACAACCTGGCTGGTAGCCGGGCTGACCGGCGGACTGGCCAATCCCCATTCGGCGCCTTCCCTGCCACCCGACTTCGCTGTGCTGGCGGTTGACGGTTCCAGCATCGATTTCGACCGCCACCGCGCTTTGTCCTGTTACCTGCTCAATACCGGTCTCGCTTATCTCCGCTACGGCCGGCCCGCCGAAGCCCGGCTGGAATCTTATGCTGCGCTCTACAGCTCGCCGGAGGACATGGCGCTGAAAGACCCCGGGGGCAGCGGCCAGGAACAGCGCATGGATAGCGCCCTGCTGGGCATCAAACGCACCGTGGAAGAATACGCCAGGGCAGCTCTAATGGTCGAGGGACTCGCTCCTGGAATAGCCACCCTGGCCCTTTTCGACGGCTCGCTGATACTCTGGGGCCTGACCGCCCAAAACTTTCCCGACTTTGTGGTTGAAGCTTTCCTGGGCAAAGGTCTGCTGCGCCACCTGGACCGTTTGCACCAGGCAAGCCTGGCATGGAACGTTTCCGTGGCCTCATATATCAGCTATCCCGGAGGCGCCGACGTGGTCAATGTCCTCCGCGTGGCCCTTTGCCCTTTTTCGCCGCCCGACTGCGACCGGTATTGCAGCTTTCCAGGCGGAGGCCCTGGAGCCAGCCCAAAGGAAAGGCCCTGCGCCGGTGTGGCCGGTCTGCGGGACCGCGACCTCTTCCAGGAAATCCTGAAACCGGGAGAACGGTCTGACATCTTTGTCAGTCTTTCTTCCGTCGTCAACCAGCACTACGGCAAGCACCGGACACACTTTTTCTATTTGAATGCCGGAGAGGAAATGGCCCGCGTCGAGGTCCCGATGTGGGTGGCCGAGAAAGCCCCGCTGCTGGACCTGACTCACGCCGCTATTGTCGACCAGTGTCGCCGGGGGCGCGGCTATCCGGTCGCTCTGCAGGAGGCCCACGAAAAAGCGGTCGTCACCGGCGCCGACCGGGAGGCCTTCTGGAGCCTGGTAACCCGCGAACTGATGCAGGGCGAACTTTCCGGCGTCACCTCGGCCAAGAGCTCCAGCAAGAGGTTGAGATGGCTGTGAAGTTGGCCAGTACCGCAGGCCACCGTGCCTGCGAAGGCCGGCGGGTAGGGTGGGTTAAGCACAGCGGGGGTGCGGGGGGGCAGAGTGGCTGTGCGAACCCACCACAGCAAGAACTCAGCAACAAACCGCTTGAACCGGGACAAATGGTGGGTTCGCGCCCCCCCCGTCACCACGACCCCATTGCGCTTAACCCACCCTACGCATGTAGCAGTCATTCACCGTCCGCACTGCCATGAAAACCGCCGAGATTATTGAGTGCAGCACCCGGGAGTTCCTGGCCGAGTGCTACGACCTGTACTGCGGCCCGCCTTTTGGCAGCCTGGTCAAAACGAAGGCGGAAGGCATCGATATCTTCGCCGTCGTCCATGATACCGTCACCGGCAGCCGGGAGTCCGGTCGGACCACGGTGGCCCTCGGCGCCGGGCATTCCACCGAGGACGAAATTTACAACTCCCATCCCCAGCTTTCGAAACTCCTGCGCACGTGTTTCAGGGCTCTCGTCGTCGGCTACCGGGAGGGGCCGTCTATCAGGCAGTTCCTCCCCGCCCATACCCCCCGCATTCACGGCTTCGTCTTCCTGTGCGAGAAAGCGGAGCTCAGGGAGTTCAGTCAAAGCCTGGACTTCCTCTCGCTGCTTGCTGGCAGCGACACCGGCGGCTCCCCGGAAGAACTCATCGGCGCCTCTTTGAGACACATGAGCCTGGCCCGGGAAGACCCGCAGCAGTTCCTCGTGACCGCGGGGAAAGAGCTTACGGTGCTGTTCAACCGTGACCTTAATAAGCTGAACTACATCCTGAGGAGAATCAAAGGTTGAACGAGGGTTTGACCCCGCAGGCCCTCCCTCCAACGGGGGGCTTCACCCCCCTGGAACGCGTGAGCCACGTAGGGTGGGTTAAGCGCAATGGGGTGGCGCTGACGGGCGCGGTTGCGCCAACCCACCATTCCTCCGGCTTCGGGTGGGCGGGCTTGTTGCTAAGTTCTTGCTGTGGATGGTTCGCACAGCCGCCCGGCCTCCCTGCTACCCCGCTGTGCTTAACCCACCCTACGCGCTACATCATGAGGAGAATCAAGGTTTGAACGAGGATTTGACCCAGGAAACAGCCCGTAAGCTGGGTATTGTAACCTCAGGCTCGCTGGCCACCGGCCTGGATGTCAGGTTGGACTCTTCCATTTCCATTGAGGAGATCAAAGTCGGCCAGTACGTTACCATCGCCGGAGACCGCAGCCGCTTCCTGGGAATGATCACCGATATCAAACTCGGCGCTATGGCCCAGAGCTTCCAGGATACCCCTCCGGACGTTTCCGACCCCTTCATCGCCCGCGTCATGGCCGGGACCGCCACGTACGGGATCCTGCACGTGACACCCACCCTGGTCATCGGGGGAGAGGCCAGGACCATCCTGGAGGGTCCCCAGCCCGTGAAGACCATCCCCAGTCATTTTTCATCCGTCTCCCTGTCGTCCCAGCGGGATATCAACCTGGTATTCGGGGACGAAGACCAGGAAAGGTTCTACATCGGCAATCCCCTGGACATGGAAATGAAGGTCTGCCTCAATCTGGCCGAATTCGTCAAGAGGTCCAACGGCGTGTTCGGCAAGAGCGGCACCGGCAAGACCTTTCTCACGCGGCTGCTTCTCATCGGGATGCTGCAAAAAAGCAAAGCAGCCAACCTCGTTTTCGATATGCATAATGAATATGGCTGGCGGGGGTCCAGCGAACGGGGCCATGAGGTGAAGGGCCTCAAGCAGCTTTTCCCCTCGAAGGTCTCCGTTTTCACCCTGGATGAAGAAAGTTCCCGCCGCCGCGGCGTCATGACTGACGCCGTGGCGCGCATCGGCTGGGATGAAATAGAGCCGGAGGACATCGAGTTATTACGACGCACCCTCAATCTGACAGAGCCGGCCCAGCAGGCCGTTTACCAGTTCCGCCAGGACTTCGGGAGCAAGCACTGGCTGGAGAAAGTCCTGGGCCTGGAAAAGGACGGCGAGAATACTAGAGAACTCCTGGAACGGTTGCACATCGCGGACAGCACCTTCCGCAATCTCAGGCGGGGCCTCGACAGTCTGAAGAGACTGCCGTTCCTGGTGCCTGAAACAACGGAGAATACCACGCAGCGTATCCTGGAACAGTTGCAGCGGGGCAACCACGTCGTCATTGAGTTCGGCCGCTATCATGACATTGTGGCCTACATGCTGGTCGCCAATATGCTCACGCGCCGCATCTACGACCGGTACCGGGAAGCCACCGAAAAGGCCGCGGGAGAAAACAAGCCCGCACCGCACCCGCTGGTCATCACTATAGAGGAAGCCCACAAGTTCCTGGACCCGGAGATCGCCAACCAGACCATCTTCGGTACCATTGCCAGGGAAATGCGCAAGTACAACGTGACCCTTCTGGTCATCGACCAGCGCCCCAGCGCCATCGACGCCGAGGTCATGTCCCAGGTGGGGACCAAGCTCACCTGCCTCTTGGACAACGAAAGGGACGTGGAAGCCGTGCTCGCCGGCGTCCCGGGGAAGAACGAGCTGAGGGCCGTCCTGTCCCGTCTTGAGACGCGGCAGCAGGCGCTCATCTTCGGCCATGCCGTGCCCATGCCGGTCGTCGTCCGCACCCGCGAATACGGTTCGCCGGATTCCTACAAGGACTTCGGCTTTGTCGAAGGGGCCGAACTGAGAGCCAGGGCGGCGCAGGACAAAAAGGATTTATGGGACAGCCTTTAGAGCAAATTCAAACTTCAAAAATCAAAATGCAAAATGACAAACCCAAATTCAAAGAGACGAACACATCGGCTCGTTCATGCGGTACCACAGCCTCCGCGCCTGTGAGAGTTGGATTCCTCTCAGTCGCCAGCGATCGGTAGCGTGCAGGCAGCCTGCCGCCGATGCCCTATCTCGCCCACCAGTCTTTTTGCATTTTGATTTGTCATTCTGCACTTGGCATTTTGATTTTTGATTTCATGGGAGACCAAATGCAAATACTGGAACACATGCAAGAGCAAGGCTACGAACAGCTTCTCTACTCCGTTGACCGCACCGCCGGTCTCAAATGTTTGATCTGCATCCATGATACTACCCTGGGACCAGCGCTCGGCGGGGTGAGGATGTGGACGTACGAGAAAGAAGAAGACGCGGTCCAGGATGCGCTGAGACTGGCGCGGGCCATGACCTACAAATCATCGGCTGCCGGCCTGGACCTGGGCGGAGGGAAGGCCGTCTTGATTGGAAACCCGTGGAAAGACAAGAGCGAAGCCCTCTTCAAGTCCCTGGGAAGGGCGGTTGCCTCGCTGGGCGGCCGCTACATAGCCACGGACGATGTCGGCACCACGATGAAGGACCTGGAATACATCCGTACCCAGACGCCCTTCGTAACGGGGCTGCCTTTTCATCTCGGCGGCAGCGGCGACTCCACCATGCCCACCGCCCACGGCGTACTCCGGGCCATGGAAGCCTGCGCCAAAGAGGTCTGGGGCAAGACGGACCTGAAGGGTAAGACGGTCGCCATCCAGGGCGTCGGCAAGGTAGGGGCCAACCTGGCCCAGCTGCTCCATCAGGCAGGCGCCATCTTAACCGTCGCCGACATCAACAAGGCAGCGGTTAAGGCGATCGTTAAGGAGACGGGCGCAGCCATTGTCGGTCCTGACGAGATTGCTTCTGTCAAGTGCGACGTTTTCGCCCCGTGCGCCCTTGGGGGGGTTATCAACAGCCGGAGTATTGGGCGCCTGCAATGCCAGGTTGTTTGTGGAGCGGCCAACAACCAGCTTGAGAACGATAGCAGCGGCGATGAGATACGCCAGCGAGGTGTGCTCTACTGCCCTGATTACATAGCCAATGCCGGCGGCGTCATCAACCTGGCCCTGGAACTGACCGGGTACGATGCCGACGTCGCCTACCAGAAGATCGAAGGAATCTTCGAGACAGCCAGCGAGGTCATATCCCGGTCGAAGAGGCAACGCATTGCCACGGCTAAAGCCGCTGACCTGATGGCTGAAGAACGCGTGGCCGGTTCCAAGAAGCTGAGGAGCTGGTATACCCAGCCCTGCGGGCATTAGTCAACCGTCACCCTGAGCAACGTCGAAGGGTCTTTATTTCCCATCCGCCCGAAAGATTCTTCGACTGCGCTCAGCTGGTATACCCAGCCCTGCGGGCATTAGTCAACCGTCACCCTGAGCAACGTCGAAGGGTCTTTATTTCCCATCCGCCCGAAAGATTCTTCGACTGCGCTCAGAATGACATGTGCCATCTGTGATTCTGGCGCTCATTAAAATGGCGAGTCATTCTGAACCCTTACACCCTCTGCCCTTAATCGAAGAACTGCCCTTTCCTCTCTCCCCGCTCCAGGCATTTGAGGCCTTCAAGGACCGGGACCACTCCTTTTTCCTGGACAGCGGCATGGACCCGGAGAAGTTGGGACGCTATT
The DNA here is from genome assembly GCA_016210565.1 of Chloroflexota bacterium. Lineage (GTDB taxonomy): Bacteria > Chloroflexota > Dehalococcoidia > JACQUA01 > JACQUA01 > JACQUA01. The sequence goes on along the minus strand of JACQUA010000037.1, from coordinate 51,952 downwards.
CCTTCGTGGGCAGCGACCCCTTCCTGGTGCTGAAAACGAGGGGGAAGAGGATACTTGTCACCCGGGGGGACGAATCTCACGTGTTGGAGGGGAACCCCTTTGACACTGCGGGGGCGTTGCTTTCCCGGTATTCCCAGGGAAGACCCGCCGCGCCGGCGCCTTTCCCGGTGCCTTTCCTGGGTGGAGCGGTCGGCTACTTCAGCTATGACCTTTGCCATTTCATCGAGAAGCTGCCTTCCTGCACCGTGGACGATTTACAGCTACCGGAATGCTACCTGGGTTTCTATGACGCCATCCTCGCCTTCGATCTCTTCTCCGGGCGGTCCTACGTTGTGTCAACGGGCTTCCCGGAAGAGGCCGGACGCGGGCGCACCGGCCGCGCCCGGGAGAGGGCCGCGGAACTGAAAGTGCTCGCCCATCAGGCGGCCCGCTGCCAGCCGGTTAACCTTCCCACCACCGCCAGCCCCGCCGGCATCACCCTCAAGTCCAATTTCAGCAAACCGGGCTATCTTGAGGCCGTTGAGAAGGCCCGCGAATACATCATTTCCGGCGACATCTTCCAGGTCAACATCTCGCAGCGCTTCGAGGCCGACCTGGCGGCGCCGCCCTACGAACTGTACCGGAGGCTACGCTCGGTAAACCCCGCCCCTTTCGCCTGCTACCTGAATTTCGAGGACGTCAAGATAGCAGGCGCTTCTCCGGAGCGCTTCCTGCGTCTCACGGGAGACCATATCCAGACCAGGCCGATCAAAGGTACGCGGCCCCGCGGCCAGACCCCTGAAGAGGACGCGGCGCTGGCCAGGGAACTCCTGACCAGCATCAAGGACAGGGCGGAGAACATAATGATAGTGGACCTGGAAAGAAACGACCTGGGACGGGTCTGCCGGTTCGGTACGGTGCGGGTGACCGAGCGGGTGATCCTGGAAACCTATCCCACGGTCTTCCACCTGACATCCACCGTGGAGGGGAGATTGAGACCGGGCAAGAGCTTCGTCGAACTGTTGAAGGCCTCTTTCCCGGGCGGCTCAATTACCGGCGCCCCCAAAGTGAGATCGATGGAAATCATTGATGAACTGGAACCGACAAAACGCAGCGTGTATACTGGTTCGGTGGGTTACATCGGGTTTAATGGAGATATGGACCTGAACATTACCATCCGCACTTTCCTGGTCAAAGGCAAAAAGGCTTTTTTCCAGGTGGGCGGCGGCATAGTCTATGACTCTGAACCTGAAGCTGAATACGACGAAACCCTGGACAAGGCCCGGGCATTGATCCGCGCCCTGCGCCTTTCGCCCAGGGTCGAGGTGAGCATCACATGATCCTGGTCATTGATAACTACGATTCCTTTGTTTACAACCTGGCCCAGTACCTCGGAGAGCTGGGCTGGGAGCCTTCTGTCTCCCGGAATGACGCCCTGACCCTAGCCGGCATCGAGACCATGTCTCCGAGTCATATCGTCATTTCCCCCGGCCCTTGCACTCCGAAGGAAGCGGGTATCTCCAACGAAGTTATCCGGCACTTCGCCGGGAAGATACCCATCCTCGGAGTCTGCCTCGGGCACCAGTGCATCGGCTACGTTTACGGCGGTGAAATAGTCCGGGCGCAGGTGCCCGTTCACGGGAAGACCGACCAGATTCACCACGACGGCAAGACCGTTTATGAAGGCCTGCCCAATCCCTTCGAAGCCGGACGTTACCACTCCCTGGTGATCAAGCCGGGCAGCTTTTCTTCCGAGCTGGAAGTCACGGCCACATCCCCGCTGAATGAGATAATGGGTGTCAGGCACAAGGAATTCGTGGTGGAAGGTGTACAGTTTCATCCCGAGTCCATAATGACGGCAGTGGGACACCGGTTGCTGGAGAACTTCCTGCGGTACCAGAAGCCCATCTGGAAGCGGGGCGGCTGAGGTGGGGCCGGACATCGCCTATTTGAACGGCGACCTGCAACCCCTGGCCCAGACCAGGATCTCTCCCCTCGACTACGGGTTCCTCTATGGCTACGGGCTTTTCGAGACCATGCGCGCCTATGGAGGCCGCGTCTTCTTGCTGGATACGCACCTGGAACGGCTGTACCACTCTGCGGAGGCACTCGAATTCCCTCCCATTCCCTCAGCCGGGGAACTCTCCGGCGCCGTCACCCAGGTACTGGCTGCCAACGGTCTGAAAGAGGCGCGGATCAGGCTGACTGTCTCCCTGGGCGAGGGCGATATGGTCCCCAACCCGGCGACCTGTAAGAACCCGTCCGTCCTGGTGACAGCCAGGCAGTACACCCCCATCAGCCGCGAAACATACGCCAGGGGTTACTCCACCATCCTCTCCACGGTCCGCCGCGACAGCGCCTCCGTGCTGTCCCGGCTGAAGACCTGCAACTACTTGGGCGGCCTTCTGGCGCGCCAGGAGGCGCGCCGCGCCGGCGCAGATGAGGCGGTGGTTCTGAATGAAAAGGGAATGCTTGCCGAATGCAGCGCCAGCAACCTTTTCCTGGTCACGGACGATTTGTTGTATACTCCAACGGTGGAGAGCGGGCTTCTCCCGGGAATCACGCGCCAGACCGTCGTCGAGATAGCCGGGCAGCTTGGCATCGCTGTCAAAGTCGAGGAGCTTTCTCCAGAGGCCCTGGAAAAGGCCGACGAAGCTTTCGTCACCAATTCAATCATGGAAATAATGCCGCTCACCTCTTACGAGGGCGCGCTGGTCGGGGAGGGAAAGCCCGGGCCGGTCACCCTGAGGCTGATGGCAGCCTATTCGAGGCTGGTAGCAACCGGTAGCACAGGCCTCCACGCCTGTGAGAGATGAACGGCGCCAGTGCCAGTTATCTTGCGAAGAGCACGACCATTGCAGCCAGCCAGACCGCAGGGGCAGACCTGCCTGTCTGGCCGCGCGGGCGAACACACGGGTTCGCCCTTACGGGGCACGCCGCAGCGTGCCGCTACGGTAACTGCGCCGATAGCTGACAGCCGAATAGGTTGTCGAATCCCCCTTAGTCCCCCTTTTCCAAAGGGGGAGAGGGTTGTTGAATAAGCCAGTCAACATGTTCGATTTTCTGAAAAAGACCAAAGAAGGCATCAAGAAGACCCGGGAGGCCCTGGGCAGCCAACTGGCCTCGATTTTCAGCCGGGCTAAAATCGAAGACAGTCTCTGGGACGAACTGGAGGAACTGCTGATAACGGCGGACGTCGGCGTGGCCACCGCCGCCAAACTCCTGGATCGCGTCAAGGAGCGGACCAAAAAAGAAAAGGTTACCGAGGCCGCCGGCGTGCGTGGCATTCTGAAAGAGGAAATGGTCAGGATTCTTTTGGAACCCGCGGCCTCCATGAAGACGGCGCCCACCGCTTACCAGCCGGGCCCGTTGCCGGCAAAGCCGTGGGTGGTCATGGTTGTCGGCGTCAACGGGTCCGGAAAGACCACCAGCATCGCCAAGCTGGCCCACCTCTACAGGACTCAGAACAGAGAAGTGATACTGGCCGCCGGCGATACCTTCAGGGCCGCCGCCATAGACCAGCTCAAGCTCTGGGGTGGCCGGGCCGGCGTCGATGTGATTGCCCACCAGCCGGGGGCCGACGCCGGCGCGGTAGCCTTCGACTCAATTCAGGCCGCCAGGAACAGGAATGCCGATGTCCTCATCATCGACACCGCGGGCCGGCTGCACACCAAGTTCAACCTGATGGAGGAACTCAAAAAAGTAAGAAAGGTCCTGGCTAAAGTGGACCCCGAAGCGCCCCACGAGGCGCTGCTGGTGCTGGACGCCACCACGGGTCAGAACGGCCTGGCCCAGGCCAGTCATTTCCGCGAGGCGGTGGGAATCACCGGGATCGTCCTGGCCAAACTGGATGGCACCGCCAGGGGCGGCATCGTCCTTGCCATCAGCGACGAGTTGAAGATACCGATCCACTATATCGGCACCGGGGAGAAGCTGGAAGACATGGCGCCGTTCAATGCCCGTGAATTTGTCGAAGCCCTGTTTGAGAGTAACCAGGCATGAGATGGCGCGAAGCCGTAGCGGCACGCTGCCGCGTGCCCGGTAGGGGTGAACCCGTGTGTTCGCCACTACGTATTTGTTTGCAACGCTTGGTGGACCAAACACCATCAAGAATGAAAACAACCGCGCGCTGTCATTCTGAGCGGAGACAAGCGCAAGCGAGTCGTAGTCGAAGAATCCTTCGGCCAGGCGGGGACCAAAGACCCTTCGACAAGCTCAGGGTGACAGTCTGTTTTCGAGATAATGGAAGAACCCGGCTTTGAACCTCGAAGAATACGAACGGATGAATTCCTTCGAGGTGGTGAACTGGTGGTGGGTGGGCAAGAGAGACCTTATCGGCAAGACGCTGGGCAAGCTGGTAAACCACCAGCCGCTGATCCTCGATATCGGATGCGGCACCGGCAGCAACCTGCGAAGCTGGGAAAGCCATGGCGAAGTGCTCGGCCTGGACAATTCCCCGCAGGCATTGAGCTTCTGCCGGATGAAAGGGAACACCAATTTGCTCAAGGGCGACGCCGCCGTCCTGCCTTTCAGGGACAACACCTTCGAAGTTATCATCGCCCTGGACATGCTGGAGCACATGGAAAAAGACGAGGATACCGTTAGAGAGTTCTTTCGCGTTTGCCGCCCGGGTGGCCATCTGCTGTTGACCGTGCCGGCGCTGATGTTCCTCTGGAGCCAGCATGACATGGCCCTCCATCACAAGCGTAGATATTCCAGGAACCAACTGGAGTCCCTTGTCTCACGGGGGGGGTTTCGTATCGAAAGGATGAGCTTCTGGAATCTCGCACTCCTGCTGCCGGCGGCGGTCTATCGCACCCTCGGCAACCTGAACCCGCCCAGAGTTGCCAGGTCGGATGATCTGAGGCTCCCCGGACCTTTGAATACTATGTTGAAGTTAGTTTTGTCCATCGAGAACCGCCTGATTCTGAAGGGGATGAACCTTCCCCTGGGCATCACGCTGTTTGCTGTTTGCAGGAAAGGTTAGCCTTGCAAAGACGGAGGCATATCATGTTCGCCCTGGCACTGGTGCTCATTTGCGTTTTCCTGGGGGCCTTCGGCCAGATATTCATGAAAATCGGCATGGAGAAAATCGGTCCCATCGGAAGTATTTCGCGCCTCTTGCAGCGCGACTTCCTGTTCCACATATTCACCACGCCGCAGGTGATGCTCGGCCTGGCCCTGTACGTGGTTTCGGCTTTTCTCTGGCTGGCGGCTCTGTCCAGCCTCAACGTCAGCTTCGCCTATCCGCTGCTCAGCCTGGCCTATGTGGTGGTGGCCATAGTTTCCTTTTTCATGCTGAAAGAGCCCCTGACCGCCTTGCGCTGGGTGGGAATCATCATGACCGTGATCGGTTCGTTCCTGATCACACGCACGAGCTGACATCCTGGGCTGGAAGCTTCGCGCCACAGGGAAGATCAAAAAACAAAAGTCAAAAATCAAAATGACAAATCAATCTGTCATGCTTGGCCGGCCAAGCACCATGGAGGATGAAAATGGCTGCGCCATCTCTCATTCTGAGCGAAGCGAGCGTAGCGAGCGTAGTCGAAGAATCCTTCGCTTCGCTCAGGACAAGTTCTTTCGGGTTGGGGAGCGGGACGAAAGACCCTTCGCCTGCCCCTTCGCTTCGCTCAGGGCTTCGGGTCAGGGTGACAGCCTATTTTCGTAGCAATGAAAAGGTGGCCTGCAGCCCCGTAGGGTGGGTTAAGCACGGCCGGGAGGCGGCGAAGTCCCGATTGTATCGGGACGCTTGCCCCACCCCGCACGCTCAGTGCTGCGCACAGTTCATTTTTGCATTTTGATTTGTCATTTTTCATTTTGGTTTTTGATATTTGATTTCTTCGTTCCAGCTTAGGTAGCTATCTGGAGGAGATTTGATCCAGGCAATTTCGTGGTGGGCCGCCGTCCAGCTCCTGGGATTAATAACACTGCCGCTTTCCCTCAGGGTTTTCAAAAGCCTCCCCGATAGGGGGTATGCGCTCAGCAAAATCCTGGGACTCGTCCTTTTCTCCTACGTAATCTGGATCAGCGCCTCAGCCCGTCTCCTGCCGGCTAACCGCGCCACGATGATCTTCCTTTTGCTCGCGTTCAGCGCCATCTTCGTCTTCTGGCTGATTAGCCATCCGGCGGAAATAGCGGGCCAGCTCAAGAAGCGGCTCTCTGTCATCATTGCCACCGAGGTGATCTTCCTGGCTGCCTTTGCCGTCTGGGCCATCGTCAGAAGCTATGCGCCAGCCATAGCCAGCACCGAAAAACCCATGGATTTCGCTTTCCTCAACAGCATTCTGAGGTCGAGCTATATGCCGCCCCCCGACCCCTGGCTGAGCGGCCTGTCCCTGAACAACTACTATTTCGGGCACTTCATCGCGGCCGTGTTGACCAAACTGACCAACGTTCCAGCCAGCGTCGGATTCAATCTCATTATCGCCCTCTCCTTCGGACTGGCCGCGATCGGAGTTTTCAGCCTGGTCTACAACCTCGTGGTCCGGAGCGAAGGGGAAGGGACCGGCAAAAAAGCCATCGCCTTCGGACTGCTCGGCATAGTGCTGTTCCTGGTGGCCAGCAACCTGGAAGGGATTCTGGAGCTCTTCTATTCGCGAGGCGTGGGCTCACCGGAATTCTGGCAATGGACCGGCATCAAGGGCCTCACCCAGCCCAATGTCAGCAACAACTGGTATCCCACCGAGCATTTCTTCTTCTGGCGCGCCACCCGGGTCATCGATACCGTGGTAGACGGCCGCAGCCTGGACTACACCATAACCGAGTTCCCCTTTTTCAGTTTTCTCCTGGCGGACATGCACGCCCATCTCCTGGCCATCCCTTTTGTCCTGATGTCCCTGGGTTTCAGCATGAACGTGCTCTTCACCAGGGAGCCAATGAGTCTACAGTGGTTGGGCCGGAACGCCTGGACCATGGTCATTATGACCGTAGGACTAGGTTCCCTGGGAGTAATCCACTCCTGGGATCTGCCGACTTACGCCGGTATCCTGGTAGCCGCGGTCTTTCTCCAATCGTACCTGGCGCCGCCGCCGGCAACGCCGAAGTTGGCTACCCCTCCCGGCAAGGCTGAAGCCATGCGCTACACCCCTCTGGGGGCGAAATGGCTGCCGCCGCTTGTAATATCCGGAATTGTCCTCATCGGGGTCTTCTTCTACTACTTCCCCTACTACGCGGCCTCCAGGCCGCCTGTCACGGGGGTGCTTCCCTGGCTCGGCCCGGGGACCCGTCCCCTCTACTGGCTGATCCTTTACGGGCTTTTTGCCGTGGTGCTGGTCCCGGCCGCTCTGATCGAAGCCAGGTCCTTGAAAAAGAAAGGCAGCCAGGCTTCGAGGCTGCTGGCCTTTTTGGGGCCGCTCTTGCTGGGGCCGCTGGTTATCTGGACGTTATTGATGATGGTCATCGGCAGTCCCGCCCCAACTTCGCTGGCCCTCGCCGTCTTCACCCGCTGGCGCAACCTGCTGCCCGTTTTCCTCTTTCTCCTCCTCGTCGTCTGGCTGGTCATAGTGAAGGCCAGGAAGATCAAAGAAGACAGTCCCTGGGGCCTGGGCGGGCTGTTTGTTGCCGTCCTGGTGCTGGGAGCAACCCTGATAATCTACGGGACAGAGCTTTTCTACGTCCGCGACGTCCTTTTCGGAAACCGGATGAACACCATTTTCAGATTTCATTACCAGGTATGGTTGCTGCTGGCCGTGGCAGCCGCCTACGGAATCTACTACATGGCGAGCCGGTCCCGTCATTCCCGCGCGGGCGGGAACCCACAGGTTTCCAATCTGGCCCGGCTCCGGAAATACGCCTGGACCGCCTGGGTCGCTGTGACCGTCCTGCTCCTCGCCGGCAGCCTGTACTATCCGGTCGCCGCCTCTCTCAACTACGTCAAGTTCAACACCAAACCCACTCTTGACGGCCTGGCCTTTCTCAGCCCTCCGGAAAAGGAGGCTCTTGCCTGGCTGAAGAACAATACCCCGGAGGGCGCAGTCATCGCCGAAGCCTTCGGGAACGATTACAGCGAGGCGGGCAGGATATCCCAGCGTACCGGCATCCCCACCATCATCGAGTCGGCGGAGCACCAGAAGATATGGCGGGGCGCCGACGAGGACTTCAAAGGCCGTCCGGAAGACGTCGAGGCGATTTTCCGCAGCGGCAATCCCCAGCAGGTGTCGGCCCTGCTGGCAAAATACCGGGTGGTGCTCATTTATGTAGGCGACCTGGAGCGCCGGCAGTACGGCGACCAGGTAGTCACCAGATTCAATTCCGTAGCGGACGTCGTTTTCCGCAACCAGGCGGCTGCCATTTACCGGGTGAGGGGCCGGTAGACCGTGGCCGAGTGGTTCTTGCTCTGGCGCTGGTGGCTGGTACTGGAGATCCTGGGGTTCGTGGTATTTCCCATAGTAGCCCTTGCCGGCCGGGACCTGGAAGATAAAGGCTACTGCATAGCCAAGCCCCTGGGCCTCCTGCTCGTCAGCTATGTTGTCTGGCTCGTTTCCAGCGCCAGGTTGATGAGGTTCGGCTATCTCAGTATTATTGTGGCGCTTTTGCTTGTCGGCGCCCTGGCCTTCCTCCTCAACCGGAAGACCTTTTCTCTCAGGGAAATGCCCTGGAAGAACATGGCCGCGGCTGACCTGGTCTTCCTGGCCGCCTTTGTGCTTTTTGCCTGGATACTCCGCCACAAACCGGACCTCTATTTCGCCTACTCCGAAGACTTCGTGGATTTTGCCTTTACGCAGTCCGTGCTGCGCACCGACTATTTCCCGCCCCAGGACCCCTGGATGTCGGGCCAACCCGTGTCTTATTATTATGGGGGATTCCTGCTCGCCGCCAACTTGATCAAAATGAGTCACATACCGGCGTCCTTCGTATCCAATTTCGACGTCGCCAGCTTTTTCTGCCTTACCGCCACGGCGGCTTACGGACTGGCGGCTAACATTACCCGGTCAAAAGCCTCCGGTCTCCTTGCGGCCCTCCTGGTATGCGGGGCTGGTTACCTCTCCGGCGCTTTCCAGTTCATCGCCGCCTGGACCAAACAGGACTTCATGGGTTACAAGCCCCTCCTGACTTCCGGCTGGAAGGAATGGCTGCTCTCCTTCAATTTCTGGGATGCCAACCGCATCATTCCCGGCACGTTGAACTACTACCCCTATTTTTCCTTCCTCCAGAGCGACATGCACCCGCCGACGCTGAGCTACCCTTTCCAGGCCAGCTTCCTGGTGTTACTGTTGATGTTTATCAGGGCGCCGGTTTCCCTCAAGAAGCCAGGCCGCGGGACCAGCGTGCTGGGCTTCCTCATGGCCGTCAACCTGGGATTCCTGTTTTTCATCCATTCCTGGGACTTCCCCATATACATCATGGCCCTCGGACTGGCGGCTATCCTGTTCCAGCGGTCCTGGATCCGCCTGCTGGCCGCGGCGGCCATCATTGCCGGGAGCCTGGTCCTGTTTCTGCCGTACACCCTGCAGGGGGTTGGGGGCGGCTTCCAGGGCATCGGGATCGTCGCGGAGCGCACTCCCATCTCCAGCATCCTGGAAATGCTGGGGCCGCTGTTATTCATCATCGTTTCCATGTTGATCATCGTTTCGGCCAGGGCCCAATTGAAGGGGTATCAATGCGCACTATTTGCCAGCCTGGGCCTCATCGCCATCCCGGTGTTCAAATTCCCGCTCCTGGTATTCCTGTTACCCATGGTCGCTGTTCCCGCCTACCTCATCCTGAAGAAGGATACTTCCGAGAATGTCACCCTGAGCCGCAGCCCTGAGCGAAGCGAAGGGGCAGGCGAAGGGTCTTTCGTCCCTGCCCGGCCGAACGATTCTGTCCCCATGCATCGGGACGCCTCGCTTCGCTCAGGGCTTCGGCTCAGAGTGACATTTTCTGAGCAACATAAAGTTCTCCTGTTCTTCGTAATGCTCGGAGCGTTGGTGATCTTCTTTGCGGAGGTCTTCTACTTGAGAGACGCACTGAGGGGACCTGTGGCCCGCTTCAATACGGTCCTCAAGCTCTACTACGCCGTCTGGCTCTTTTTGGGCCTGGCGGCAGCCCTCGCCTTCAGATACACCGCGCTGAAACTCACCGGCGGCGTCAGATATCTCTGGCTTTTCCCCGCTATTGTCCTGCTCGCGGCCTCGCTGGTGCACCCGCTGGCTGCCACCGCAGGCTGGACCAGCGGGCGGCACGCGATTTTCGGGGTTGGCCGGGGTACCTGGGACGGCACGGCCTACATCAAGACTGTTAACCCTGCCGATTACGAGGCCGCGGCCTGGATCAACCAGAATGTCAGAGGAACGCCGGTGATACTGGAAATGCCCGGGGGTCCCTACTCCTACTCCTCCAGGGTGGCCACTCTCACCGGCCTACCCACATTGATCGGCTGGGGAATGCACGAGATCATGTGGCGAGGCGATTGGGGCGGCGTCGGGCAGCGGACGAACGATGCCGACACGATATATAATAGCCGGAACGATGCCCAGACTATGGAATTACTCCGAAAGTATGGTGTAAGATACGTCTACATCGGTTCACTGGAAACCCAGAAATATTCGCCCGACGGTCTGGCCAAATTCACGCAGAGGCCAGATCTCTTCCGGTCCATCTACGATAATGGAGGCGCCCGGATATACGAGGTAATTTATGGACCTTAAGAAATCCATACTCGACAGGGACTACATCTTCTTCATCGCCCTCGCCCTCATCGCCGGGGCGATGCGCTTCGTGGACCTCGGCGGCCGCGCCATCCACTACGATGAAAGCCTCCACGCCTTCTATTCCTGGAAACTTGCGACAGGCCAGGGTTACCAGCACAATGCCATGATGCACGGCCCGTTCCAGTTCATCGGACCGGCCTCTATCTTCAAGGTCTTCGGCATCAGCGACTACACCTCCCGCATCCTGGCCGCCTTTTTCGGAACCGCGCTGGTAGGCTTGCCCTACTTCTTGCGGGGGCAGATGGGCCGGAGCGGCGCCCTGCTGGCTTCCTTTTTGCTGGCCTTCTCACCCGCCATGATGTATCTCAGCCGTTTCATCAGGGAAGACATTTATACTCTGGTCTGGACCCTCCTTTTCGTCGTGTGCCTGTGGCGCTACATCGACGGAGGCAAAGCCAGGTATCTTTACATCGGGGCGGCCGCGCTGAGCCTCGGCTTCAGCACCAAGGAAACCACCTACATCACCCTGGTCATCTTCGGCTCGTTCCTGGTGGTAATGACCGCCAGGGAGTTCTTCTCCGGCATCGTCAAGGGTTTCGCCTTCGGGCAGGCTACCCGGCCCGTGGAGTTCCTGGTCCTGCTGGGTTCGCTCGCCCTGCCCCTGTATTCGGCGGGAATCTCCGTGTTCCAGAAGAAGTTCGGCGTGACCCTCACCAGCGTCGGCCAGGCCGGCTCGCCCGAAGGCGCTCCCGAGGGCAATGGCCTGGCGGTGGCCGGGTTGGTCGTGGGTATTCTCTTGACCCTGTCCGTGGTAATCGGCCTGCGGTGGAACTCGCGGCGCTGGACCTGGTGCGCCCTGATTTTCTGGGGCATCTTCATCGTTCTTTTCACCACCTTCTTCACCAATCCGGTGGGTTTCGCCAGCGGCATGTGGCAGTCCCTCGGTTACTGGATGGCGCAGCAGCCAAAACACCGCCTCACCCAGCCCTGGTTCTACTATCCCGTCGAGCTGTCCCTCTACGAGTTCCTGCCAGCCCTGCTGGCCGTCGCCGCCCTCGTTTACTACTTCTTCCGCAAGAGAACCCCGTTCACCAATTTCCTGGTATACTGGCTGCTGTTCAGTCTGGTCATGTATCTCTACGCCGGCGAGAAAGCCCCGTGGCTAATAGTGCACCTTGTGCTTCCCATGGTTCTCCTTGGGGGAATGTTCGGCGCCGACCTCCTTTCCGGGGCGGTCTCAAAGGCCAGATGGCTTCGCTGGGGGTCGGCCGCCGTGCTGGCCGTTCTTTTTGCCCTGACTCTCTGGGTCGGGATACGGTTGAACTACACCCATGATGACAGCCTGACCGAGCTGATTGTGTACGCCCAGGGATCAGCCGACCTGCCAACCCTGATCAACGACATCGACGCCCTCGCCCAGAAGACCGGCGAGGGGAAAGCCCTCAGAATAACGGTGGACTCCGCCCTGACCTGGCCGATGGCCTGGTACCTCCGCGACTACACCAATGTGGGCTACCCCAATCTTTCGTCCATGTCCGGGCCGCCGGATGGCTCGGTGCTGCTCTTGCTCGCGGGAAATGAAGCCGCCGCCAGGCCCTACGTAAGCAAATACCGGGAATCGAGGCCTTTCAAGCAGATTCTCTGGTTCCCAGAGCGCTACAAAGAGCTGACCGTCAAGACCCTGTTCACCTGGAACAACTTCAAGAAATGGCAGGAGTACTGGCGGACCCGGCAGGTCGAAGGCGGCTACTGGACATCGAATGGAATAGCCTATTTTATCCAGCCTCCGTAGCGGCACGCTGCGCGTGCCCCGTTGCGACACGCTTTACGGGTGTCGAACTTTCCTCTCCCTCGATGGGAGAGGACTAAGGAGAGGGTGAACCCTTCGGAAATCTGACTGCTGGATTCCTCAAGACTCCTGGCCCGTAATTGACGGCTGGAAGCTGATAGCTGACAGCCCTTATTTCATTTTGATTTTTGCTTCTTGATTTAATGTTAAAGACTCGCCGTTTCTGGCTTGGTCTCGCCATCACCCTTATCTTCATCGGGCTGCTCTTCTACCGCACCAGTCTGACCGACATCATCGCGCCTTTGAAGAGCGCCAACTACCTTTTCGTCCTGCCCGCCGTGGCAGTCTACTTCGTGGGGTTCTGGTTCAAAGTGGCGCGCTGGAGCTACATCCTCAAGCCCATCAAAGCGGTGCCCACGAGGAAGCTCTTCTCCACTACGGTCATCGGCTACGCCGTCAACAACCTGCTGCCCTTCCGCATCGGAGAGCTGGTCCGGGCCTACCTGGTCGGTGAAAAGGAGGGAATCACCAAGAGCTCCGCCCTGGGTACCATTGTGGTGGAACGCATTTTCGATGGCCTGGCCCTGGTATTCATGGTCGTGGCCATCTCTGTGTTCATCCCCATGGACGACTGGCTGAAAGGGGTGACCATACTCATGGCCCTGCTGTTCGCCGGATTCCTGGGCCTGTTCATCTTCCTGGCGGCTTCCCCCGTCTGGACGCAGAAGATCCTGGACTGGATAGCCTGCTGCCTTCCCAGACGCTTCGGCCAGCCCCTGAAGGGCCTGGCGGTCCACTTCATTTCCGGGATCAAGATACTCCACAGTCCCGGACGCCTGCTGGTAGTCTTTGGCTACTCGCTGCTTCTCTGGATCATCGAGGCCGCCATGAGCTGGGTGCTGGCCTTCTCCTTCCGGGAATTCGATATGCGCTGGCTGTCGGACCCGTTGCAGGCTTATCCGGTCTTTCTCGTCGGCACGGCTACCGCCAACCTGGCCACCACCCTCCCCACCACCCAGGGCGGCATCGGCCCCTTTGAGTATTTTTACAAGCAGACCCTGCTTATCCTCGGTCCGGCGGGTACCGCAGACTCCCTGGCCACGACCTACGCCGTGGTGCTCCACGTCGTCCTGCTCGTCCCCCTTATCGTCCTGGGCCTGGTCTACCTGTGGACCGAGCACCTCTCCTTCTCTCAGCTCACCCGCCGCTCCATGGAGGTCAAGACGACCGCCCGCCATCCTCCAACCCCGTAGCGGCACGGCACGCCGTGCCCCCGGACTACCCGACCGGTCAGCACCAAAGATGGTCCCACTTGCCGCGCGTTTGCGACACCGTAGGGGCGGACCCATGTGTCCGCCCGCCCGGAGTCCTGGCGCCTACAGAGCAGCACCCGGGCTTTTCTCTAACGTTAAAAGGCGCTGTTCTTGTGATGACCCACCACCTCCTTGACGAGATTTCGCCAGTCCTGCTATCTTGTTTGACAACCTGGAACGAGGCCACGTGTTCTACGCCGCTATCTCGCGTTCGCCGACGCCGGGATCGCCGGAGGCAGGATGAGGGAAAATGAAGCCCCGGAGCGAAGAGATTCCATTCCGCCCTGGTATTCCGTAGGCCCACCGGAATGTGCCAGAATAATGCGCGTTCTCGGAAGGCGCTGCCCCGCCGACGGCCAAGAAGCGCAGCGAGTTTGTCGAACAGGAGGGAACGATGACTCAGGACACAGTGACTTCTCCTCAGGATGAGGAGTTCATCACGAAAGCTCTAGCTTACGTCTACATCGTGGTGAAGGACGCCAAAATACCTCAACTGGAGCTTGACATGATCCGCGAGTTCCAACGCCGCGTCCACCATTACATGGCTCATGTGCCGGATATGGCAAAGAAGGACGAGTGGCTGGCTCTCATGCGGCACCACGGCGTCCCTGCCCGGCTGCTTGATTTCACCTATTCGCCCTACGTGGCCGCCTACGTTGCTTTCGAACACGCCGACCCCGGTACCGCCGTGGCAGTATGGGCCATAGATGCCACCTGGCTTTAAGAGCAACTGCATGGGCCGATTGCCTTCCATCATCGTTCGTATCAGGACAAGCGCGAAGCAAAGGACTTCGACGCCGTCTTCATGGCAGGGAACCGGCTGGTACTGGGCGCAACTCCGCTTCGCCTGAACGAGAGACTGGCCTCTCAGAAAGGTACGTTTTTGTGCCCTCGCGATGTGCAAGTCGGGTTCATGGCCAATTTGTGCGGATTCGTTGAGAGATTGGTGGATGCGAAGAAGCAGGAGATGAAGGAGCGCCTCGTTCAATACATCATCCCGACATGCGCCGACGGCCACGTTAGAAACGACGCTCTCATCCAACTGGACCGCATGAATATCACCAGAACGACCCTTTTTCCGGATCCTGACGGTTTCGAACAGTCGCTGTCAATCAAGATAATAGCGTTCTTTCTCCCGAAGCTGGACTCATAAGACCAGCCAACTATCAACGGGCCTCACATCTCCTGGTTGGTCGGTGGCGTCGGCATTCCCAGTGCCCCGGGGTGGTATGATCTGGCAGGACATACGATATCGAAATCTACAGTTACACTGTCGTCTTTCAGCCGGTGCCGGAGGGCGGTTTCAACGTGGTGGTCCCGGCAATACCGGAAATAGGCACTTTTGGTGAAACCATCGAAGCGGCCCGGACAATGGCCGCCGAGGCTATCAGGTGCTATCTCGAGAGCGCCCTGAAAGCGAACGAGCCAACAGCGGAAGATAGAGAACCATCCATCGAGCGATTAGAGGTGCGAGTATAGATGCCGAAGCTCCCCAAACTCAGCGGGAAGGACGCTGGGGATCCTCATCGGGGAGCCAGCGCCGAAAAGGAAGGGCGTCGACGACCGTCGGAAGCGTGGTGGGTTCGCCTCCCGATGCGGCATCGGGACGCTTAACCCACCCTACGGTTTGCGTCCACTTCCTGCTGGCAGGCCAGGGTCTTGCCCCGCTGGGCCGCGCCGAAGCACTTCTGGCAGGAGATGCACCGGGCAGGCGACGTCTCTTCACGCAGCCAGCGGGCCACCAGGCCAGGCTCGCGGATGAAGGGGCGGCACATGGCGATCAGGTCGGCGTCCCCGCTATCGACGATACTCTGGGCCATACCCAGGCTGCGTATTCCACCCACGCAGATAACCGGCGCTGAGACCGCGCGCTTTACCGCGGCGGCCCGCTCCCGCAGGTAAGGCCGCTCTGCTTCACCTTCCCTCATGACCTGCATCGCGTTGCCCACGCCTGCGCTTACCTCGATGGCATCCAGGCCTGCCGCTACGAGCTGCCGGGCCGTTTCCAGACCCTCCTCCAGGGTCAGCCCGTGCGGCTTCTCGTCCTGGACACCGAATTTCATCATCATAGGGAAGTCCTCTCCCACGGCCTGGCGCGCTTTCCCCACCACCGCCAGGTGGAATCTGCTCCGGTTCCCCAGGCTGCCACCCCACCGGTCGGCCCGCCGGTTGAAAATAGGCGAAAGGAACTGGCCGAAAAGATAGCCGTGCGCGCCATGGAACTCCACGGCATCGAACCCGGCCTCCCTGGCGCGGACCGCAGCCGCCCGAAAGTCATCGATGACCGATTCAATTTCCTCGCCCGTCATCTCCCGGTGCCGCCGGTTCAGTCCGGCTATTTCCGAAACGGCAGGTGACACTCCATCCTTGCAGACTTGGTAGTCGGCGCCTGCGCCCGCGTGGGCCACCTGAAGGGCTATGCGGGCGCCCCCTTCGTGGGCGACCTCCACCAGCCGGCGCATCCCGGCAATCATGGCGTCCGTATGGATGCCATACTGGCCATGTTTGGCCCGGCCGCTGGCCGAAACAAAGGCGTATCCCGTAATGATCAGGCCAACACCACCCCTGCCCACCTCGCGGTATATAGCAACCGAAGCATCGGTCACCACCCCCGATTGGTCGGCGCTGCCATCCCAGGTCGCCGACCTCACGATCCGGTTTTTGAGCTCCATCTTGCCTATTTTGTATGGGTCCAGAACATTGATTGACATTTCAGCCCTTCTGAGTTGCGAGAATACGCCAATACTTTAGAAACGCGCCCGCTTTTTGTCAAGGGCCGGTTGGTTCCTATTCTGTTGCGAATGCGCGGTTGCAAACATTTGTATGACGTGTTAACATTGTCATCCGTAAGAAGCAAGCAGCGATCGCATGTCAATTGTAGCTGACTCAACGGCATTGATCGCCATGAGCAAGATCGGCAGGTTGGACCTGCTCAGAAAGCTCTACGGGAATGTTGTCATACCCGGCCACGTCTATCAGGAAGTTGTCGTCGAAGGAAAGCGGCTCCACAAACCCGGGGTTGGCGAGATTGAACGGGCCGTGCGCGAAGCCTGGATCAAAATCGTGACCCTGACAGAAAAACAGGCCCAGACTTCGTCCGGATACCGGGCGGCCGCCAACGTGGGAAGAGGCGAAGCCGAGGCGTTGGTGCTGGCTAAGGCCAGAGACCTGTGGCTGATCGTTGACGACAAACATGCACGGGAATTGGCCACTATTCTTGGAGTCCCATTCGTCGGCGCTGCGGCGGTCCTGTTAGATGCCCATTTGAAGCAGATGCTAGACAGGCAAGAGTTCATCACGAACCTTGAAGAGCTCGGGAAGACCCTCTGGTTGTCCCCCGAAATAATGGCCGAATTGTTGCGGCTGGCATTGGAGTCGAAATGAGCAAGAAAGAGCAAATGGTGGGGACCAGGCTACCCGAGTCTCTCATAGCTGACCTACTAAAAATCGAACAGATAGAACAAACCGACAGGTCCACAGTCTTGCGAAAACTCCTGTCCCGTGCCCTCAGGGAATGGAAACTGGAGTACTACGCTCACGAATACGGCCGGGGAAGGATGACACTGGGCAGGGCTGCCGAAGAAGCCGGAGTCTCTCTGTGGGAGATGATGGATTACGTGCGACAAATGAAAATCCCGGCGCAGTACAGCCTCGACGACCTGAAACATGATATCAAGCTCATCTCTGGCGCCGCCGAGAGCAAGCGCGGGTCCAGGAGTCGCGTTTCGTCCCGCGCGTGACGCCCAATTCGTTGACCGCCCCGACAACGCCGTCAATCCCCGTCCCTTGTAGCAAGGGCCGGGCAGAAGCCGTCGCTCGCAGGGATGGTCACGGACAGGACCGTCCCCTCCCAAAAGGGCAAAAGGCATGCAGTCCGGATACCCAGCGAACGGTTCAATTGAAAGGAGACAAGCTGATGAGAATAACATCTGTCACAGCGACTGGGACAATGGCGGCGCTTTTCTTACTATTGTTCGCGTGCGGGCCCGCTGCGACAACCCCGGCCCCGGCGGCGCCAGCCCCCGCCGGAAAGGTTGAACAAAAGCCAGCGCCGGCGTCCGACTGGGAAAGCCTCGTTGCAGCAGCAAGAAACGAAGGAAAAGTGGCCATCTACACAGTCGCTCCCGACAAGGTCAGGACCGCACTGGCTGCCGCCGTCAAGAAGAAGTTCGCCATAGACCTGGAGTTCGTGGCCGGCACCGGCGGCGAGGTGGTGCCGAAGATAGAAAGGGAGAGAGCGGCCGGCCTCTACCTGGTAGATATAACCATGCTGGGCTGGACAAGTTATGTCAACATGATCAGGCCTTTGCAGATAAGCGTGCCCATCGAGCCCTTGCTGGTCCTGCCGGAAGTCAAAGATACGAGCAAGTGGTTCAGGGGAAGGCTTCCCGTGATGGACGAGGCAGGATACGCCTATGCTCTCACGCTTTACGCCCCTACCCAGAACATTTTCAATACTGACATGGTCAAACAGGGGGAGATTTCAGGCGTCCGTGATTTCTTGAATCCCAAATGGAAGGGAAAGATCGGCCTTTTTGACCCGACCTTCCCCGGCCCCGCCATCGACTGGTACGGGGCGGTCACCGGCAGCATACTGGGACTGGATGCCGGCAGGGCCTTCATGAAAGAGCTGGCGCCCGGTATCGCCGCGGTCACCAGGGACTATCGCCAGGTGCCCGAGTGGGTAGCCCGGGGAAAGTACGCCATAGGCATTGGCGCCAGGGCTGACGAATGCCTGGCCCTTATGAAAGAAGGCGCCCCGATTGCATTCGTCGACACCAGTGAACCACGGGTCGTAAACCCCACCTGGAGCGCCTTTCAGGTCATCAAAGACAGGCCGCACCCCAATGCCACACGGGTGCTCGTTAACTGGCTGCTGACGCAGGAAGGCAGCTCGGCGGTGGGAGAGACAGCCCAACTGCCGACCACCAGGGCTGACGTATCCACCGCGGGCATCAACCCGGTAGTGCGTCCCCGCCCCACCGACATCCTCGCCAGCGAGAAATACCAGGCCGGGGTACCGGAATTGATAAGGATGGCAAAAGAAGACTTCGCAGTGCTCTTCAAATAGGATAACCGGCGAAACTCAATACAACCCTCCGTGCGCCGACGTCGCCCCATTAAGGACGAAAATGTCATTGCGAGCGAAGCGAAGCAATCCCCTGGTTGGCTATCCATGAGATTGCCGCGCTTCGCTCGCAATGACATTTTCGTAGGTCGGCGGCCTCAAAAGGGCGCTGCTCACACAGGCGAGACGCCTGTGCCACTGGCCTGTGCCACCGACTGTATTTGCAAACCCCCTCCCTTTGGTGTACAATGACGTTGTAAAGTTTAGGTTATTACAAGCTTCTCTTAATCCCCGTTCTGGAATTATCGCGAGTGTTGGATGACCCAAACTCAATTTATATCTGAGAAAGAGGTCATCCAGTGAGTTTCAGTCAATTCGGCTTCCACCCCTCCGTCATGGCCGGGGTGCGGGCGATGGGGTACGAGATCCCAACGCCAATTCAGCTTCAGGCAATTCCCCCCATCATGCAGGGCCGTGACGTTATCGGCTTGGCCCAGACCGGCACGGGCAAGACCGCCGCTTTTGTGCTCCCCATACTTCAACGGTTGCTGCAAGGCTCCCGCACCAAGGTCCGCGCTGCCGTCATCTGCCCCACCCGGGAACTGGCCGAACAAACATGCCAGGCCATTGACGACCTGGGCCAGCAGACCCGGGTGAGAAGCATTGCCGTCTACGGCGGCGTCGGTATGGACCAGCAAATCCGCAGACTCCGCAGCGGCGTCGATATAGCTGTCGCCTGTCCGGGCCGGCTATTGGACCATATGTGGAAAGGCACCATCGACCTGTCGGACCTGGACGTCCTGGTAATCGACGAGGCAGACCGTATGTTTGACATGGGCTTTCTGCCCGACGTGCGGAGTATTCTAAAGTGCCTCATGAAGCCTCGCCAGACTTTGCTCTTTTCAGCCACCATGCCCGAAGATATCCGGCGTCTGGTGCAGGAAGTACTACGCAACCCGGTCACCGTGCAAATCGGACAGACCGCACCGGCGACCACGGTCTCCCACGCTATCTATCCGGTCAAGCAACACCTCAAGACCCCCCTGCTAGTGGAGCTACTGCGGCGCATAGAGACAGAATCGGTCCTCGTATTTACGCGCACCAAGTACGGCACCGAGCGTGTCGCGCAGCACCTGCAAAAAGCTGGTTTCAATGTAACCGCGCTGCAAGGCAACATGCCTCAATCGAGGCGGCAGGCAGCGATCGACGCCTTCAGGGAAGGCCGGTGCAAGATAATGGTGGCGACGGACATTGCCGCCCGCGGCATCGATATCACCCGCATTTCACACGTAATCAACTACGATATGCCGCAAAACACCGATGCCTACATCCACCGCATCGGCCGTACCGGTCGGGTTAATAAGACCGGCGAAGCGCTGACATTTGTAACCAGCGCCGACATGGACATGGTTCGGGACATCGAAAGCATCCTCAAGACTAAGGTCGAGCGCCGCACCATCCAGGGCTTCGATTATGCGGCGTCCGCTCCGAGCCGGGACGTCCGCCTCGCCCGCGATTTCCGGGGGCGTCCCGCGGTGGATCCCGGAGAGAGGGCCAGATATCCGGTCGCCAGCCGTGGGTCTCGCTTCCCCAGGTGGTCCGGGCATTCAGCCGGTGTGTCCGCGGAACGGGCCCCTTCACCCCTGCCCTAACTCCACGGGGCCTGAACCACAATGACGAATAGTGAAATGTCATTGCGAGCGAAGCGCGGCAATCCCACGGCCCGAACATGTCATTGCGAGCAAAGCGCGGCAATCTCCCGGCCCGAACATGTCATTGCGAGCGAAGCGCGGCAATCTCCCGGCCCGAACATGTCATTGCGAGCGAAGCGCGGCAATCTCCCGGTCTGTTCAGACAACTGGTCCGCCTTGTCCTGACCTGTCGGGACTCTCGCGCAGCGAAGCGGACTCTCGCTCAGCGGAGGGGATTACTTCGTCGTCCCGATCTTGATCGGGACTCGCAAAGACAGTCCGTTTTCATCGTTCATGGCGTGGCCCTAGGCGCATGGTTGATTGATTCGCCATTCGTCATTCGTTTGGTCATTCGTCATTTCAGCATCGGCATGGAGACGGTGAATTATCGTATAATGGTGGTCTATGAGAATACTGCTCGTTTATCCGCAATATCCTGATACCTTCTGGAGCTTCAAACACGCCCTGAAGTTCATATCGAAGAGGGCGGCTTTCCCGCCCCTGGGTTTGCTGACGGTGGCCGCGATGCTTCCTCAGGAATGGGACAAACGGCTGGTAGACACCAACGTGGACAGGCTCTCGGACGCCGACATCCGCTGGGCCGACTATGTCTTCATCAGCGCCATGGCGGTGCAGCGGGATCCGGCGGAAAAGGTCATTACCCGCTGCCGGGAGATGGGAGTGAAAACCGTCGCCGGCGGCCCCTTGTTTACTTCGGAACACGAAAAATTCACCGCGGTAGACCACCTTGTGCTCGGGGAAGCTGAAGTCACCTTGCCCCTGTTCCTCGAAGACCTGAAGAAGGGATGCGCCCGCCACGCCTATCCTTGCAACGAATGGCCGGAGATCAGCAACACCCCTGTGCCTCTCTGGTCTCTCATTGACATGAAGCAGTATTCCTCGATGAACATTCAGTACTCTCGGGGCTGCCCGTTCGACTGTGAGTTCTGCGACATCACCGTGTTGAACGGGCGCAGACCGCGGACCAAGAGCAAGGAACAGGTTGTGGCCGAACTGGAAGCGCTGTATCAGAAAGGCTGGCGCGGCAACTTGTTCGTGGTTGACGACAACTTCATCGGCAACAAGAACAAACTGAAGACCGAGATACTGCCGGCGATAATCGACTGGAGAGCCAGGAGGAGGCATCCCTTCATCCTCTCCACCGAGGCATCGGTCAACCTGGCTGATGACCAAGAGCTCATGCAGTTGATGGCCAGAGCCGGTTTTGATGCCGTCTTTGTCGGCATTGAAACCCCCAACGAGGGCAGCCTGGACGAATGCGCCAAGTCCCAGAACCGCAACCGTGACCTGGTTGCCTCGGTGAAGAGGATTCAAAAGTGCGGCCTGGAAGTACAGGGCGGATTTATCGTTGGTTTTGACAGCGACCCGCCTTCGATCTTCAGGAGCCAGATAGACCTGATTCAAAAGAGCGGCATCGTGACCGCCATGGTCAGTCTTCTGAGCGCGGCGCCCGGGACCAGGCTGCACCAACGCCTGACCCGGGAGAACCGCGTGCTCGGCTCCTTTACCGGCGGCAACTGCTCGCTCAACTTCATCCCCAGGATGAATCACGATACACTTCTTGACGGTTACAGGCACATCCTGGAGACGATCTACTCCCCCGGACAGTTTTACCAGAGGGTCAGAACGTTTCTGAAAGAATACCGACCCCAGCGAAAGACAGGCATCATCCTGCGAACCGACGACGTCAAGGCGGTCCTGCGATCGATGTGGTTCCTGGGAATACGAGATAAGGGGAGAAGGCATTACTGGACCCTGCTTATTACGACGCTGCTGGCGTCTCCCCGCAAGCTTCCCAGGTTCATCTGTCTCGCCATCTACGGCTATCATTTCCGCAAGGTCGCTGCGTTCGAAATCAGAAGATAGCCATGGAAGTGGCCATCATCGGCGGTGGCATCGCCGGCCTTACGGCGGCCTACCGGCTATGCCGGCAAGGCGTCAGGGTCACCGTTTTCGAGAAGGACAGCCAACCCGGCGGCCAGTTGGCTACCTTCAACGCCAACGGCGCACCCCTAGAAAGATTCTACCACCACATCTTCCGGGGCGACAAAGATGTCATCGGTCTTATCGAGGAATTGGGACTGGGACCACGTCTGCGATGGCTGCCTTCCACGGTTGCTTTCCACCACGCAGGACGCACCTATCCCTTCGTTACCCCCGGCGACCTGCTCCGCTTCGCACCTTTGAGTCCCCTGGACCGCCTGCGGCTGGGACTGGTCACCCTGTATTTGCAGCGCCAGCGTAACTGGCGACCATTGGAAAGCATCCCCGCCCGCGAGTGGCTCGTGAAATACGCCGGCAAGCGGGCCTATAGCGTCGTGTGGGAGCCGCTCCTCCAGAGCAAGTTCGGAGAAAAGGCCGGCGAGGTCACCATGGCCTGGTTCTGGGGCAGGATCCATGTCAGGCTTGGGTCCCGGGGAGAAGGAATGCGGCATGAGGTACTGGGCTACCTGGATGGCAGCTTCGGCCAAATCACCGACGGTCTGGCCCGCCGGATAAACGAAGGCGGGGGCAAGATAGCCCTTTCGACCCCCGCAAAGCGAATTGCCCTTGGCGACGGGCGGGTGGCAGAGGTCGAGACCGTCAAGGGCAGCCTGCCCTTCGACGCGGTGATCGCCACGATAGCCTCCGATAGCTTCGCGGAAATGGTACCCGAAATGCCGCCGGACTATCGCGACAAGCTACGGGCGGTCAGCTACCAGACCGCCCAGTGCCTGGTGCTCAAGCTGAAGAACCGTCTGACTCCGTTCTACTGGGTAAACGTTGGCGACCCATCGATGCCCTTCTTGGCGGTGGTGGAGCATACCAATTTCATGCCCCCGGAAAACTATGCGGGAAAGCACATCGTCTACCTTCCCCAGTACCTGGACAGCTCCAGTCCCTGGCTTCAAATGGATAAGAAGCAGCTCGTGGAACGGTTTTCCCCCTTCCTGGCGCGCTTCAACCCGGCCTTTACGAACGATTGGGTGGAGCAGAGCTTCCTTTTCCGTGAACCCTCGGCCCAGCCGGTTGTTCCGGTCAACTACTCCAGGCTGCTGCCTCCTCACCAGACACCCATTGCCGGTCTCTACCTGGCAAACACCACGCAGATTTACCCCGAAGACCGCGGCATCAACTACAGCGTGCGGCTGGGCAACAGGGTAAGCGAGTTAATAGTCGATAGTCGCTAGTCAGCGATCCGTGGTGGCGCGGTCTCCGCGCCTGTGGTGGGGAATCTTCGAATCAATCACGCTGCGCCGTTGGCGCACCATCAAGGATAAAAGTGTCATTCTTGAGCGAAGCGAGCGCAGTCGAACAATCCTTCGCTCCGCTCAGGACGAGTTCTTTCGAGGCGGGGCGCGGTCGCGAGACCCTTCGACTGCCCCTTCGCTTTGCTCAGGGCTCCGGCTCTCCGAAACGGAGCATGCTCTGTTCCGAGAGTCCCAACCTGTCGGGACAGGGTGACAGCCCATTTTCGTGGCAAGATTTCATACATTTGTATTGTTTTTGCTTACTTTTTTATGATAATTTTACCTGCACCCTGTTAACATTTATCGAAGGCTGCACTGCAAAAGAGGTCTGCGCTAAGTAATAGCGTGACCGGGGAGTGCTTACGTAACCGCAGAATTTCACCAGATTAGCACGAGAAATAAGTGAAATGAGGGCTATGCACTTGTGAAAATCTCGTGCTAATTTCGTGGTTTATTGTTCAACTTAATCAAGGACAGCCCCCCAGCGAAGAGGAGAGAGAACTAATGCAAAAAACCCTGGAAAAGCCAAAACTCTACGAACTACCTCCACTGCCCTATGGCTACCGCGACCTGGCCCCGTACATCTCCGAAGAGCAACTGAGAATCCATCACACCAAGCATCATCAGGCCTACGTCAACGGGGCCAACGGAATCATCGAAAAGCTCGAGAAGGCCCGGAAAGAGGGCGTTGATCTGGACTACAAGGCGGTCGCCAAGGAAATGTCGTTCCATCTCGGGGGCAATGCGCTGCATTCCACTTTCTGGGAGAACATGGCCCCCGCCGGCAAGGGCGGCGGAGGTAAGCCGGACAATCTTCTTGCTGACGCCATTAACCGGGACTTCGGCGGTTTTGAGCGATTCAAGAAGGAGTTCACGGTGACCGCGACCAGCGTAGAGGGTTCCGGATGGGCGGCCCTGACCTATTGCACCGACTCGAAGAGACTGGGAATCCTCCAGATTGAGAAGCACAACGTTAACTTCCCCGCCGGATTTCCTTTCCTGATGGCGCTCGATGTCTGGGAGCACGCCTACTATCTGGACTACAAGAACGACCGGGCGAAGTTCGTCGACGCCTTCTGGAACATCGTCAACTGGCCGAAAGTCGGCGAGTGGTTCCAGTCTTTCGTCTAGTTGCACATCACGCCACCCCCTCTTCTCCCTTTGAAAAAGGGGGAGAACTTGCCCATACAAGTGCGGTCCGTCGCACCGGCCGCTGCCTGAGATGGCTAACCTCTACTAGCCGGAAGGGCTGCAACTGGCCGGGCGACTTTTCTTGGGGGCAGAGCATCCCCCTGCCTCTGCCCCCTATTTAGGCAAAGGATGTCGTTCTGAGCGAAGCGAGCGCAAGCGAGCGAGTCGAAGAATCCTTTCGATCCGTTCAGGACAGGTCCCTTCGCTGGTGTGCTTTCAGGAACAAAAGACCCGTTCGCTTCGCTCAGGGTGACAGTTTACGGCCACTGGCAACGGCTACAGTGGCCTTCTCCTGCGTCCAAGCAGGGTAAGACCAGGTTTACGCGCGGGTGCTTCTCAACGCATCCAGAGCAGTCTTCGCCGCCAGCGGCGCGCTGACCGCCGGCTCAACATCCTCCAGCGCTTCCACAACGGGCTTCAGTATTTCGCCGAGATCCTTGTCTTCTGCGA
The DNA here is from genome assembly GCA_016210565.1 of Chloroflexota bacterium. GTDB lineage: Bacteria > Chloroflexota > Dehalococcoidia > JACQUA01 > JACQUA01 > JACQUA01. The sequence continues at coordinate 26,589 of JACQUA010000037.1, read as the reverse complement.
TAGGATGGGCCATTATGTGGTGTTCGTTGACATCCCCTCCCGCCAGGTGGTTCAGGACATGATGGGCGCCCTGCCTCAACCAGGACCGGTCGGCGTTGGCAACAAGCTCCCCCAGTAAGGGAATGGCGCCACTCCTGCCCAGCACAATAAGGCCCTCTGCCGCCAGCCACCGGACATCGAATTCCCTGTCCTCAAGCGCCCTTACCAGGGCCGGACCAGCCCTGAGATGCCCTATGTCATGCAGGGCTTTCGCCGCCTCCCACCGCACCTGTTTCCGCTTGTCCGACAGTGCCTTGATGAGGCTGTCCAGGGCAGGCTCACCTATATCCACGAGGGCTTGTCTGGCCCTCTCCCGGGCAAAGCCGTCCTCGCCTGCCAGCTCCGCCACAAGCCTGTCTACCGCGGCGGCCTCGGGTCTCTCAGAGCTGTTCTTAGCATCTGTCAACTAATTACCGTACCAAGTGCCGTCAGGAGCCGCTGCGGCAAGCGCCAGGGAAACGGAACCACAAATAAACACGATTTCCCGCGAATACGCTCCAGAAAGCCTTTTTCGAGGAAAACAGAGCCCTATCTGTCGTCACCGTTCAAGCCGGCGCACTTTCACTCGAGTGTCCCCGATAAACCGTTTTCGTGTTCATTCTCGTTTATTCGTGGCTCAAATACGGCGATTCGGCTTGCTAAATGTCATAATGTTTTGATATTTCGGGCGGTGTTTGTTATGACTTTTTAACACATTCCGTAGTATATTCGTTGTGTGCGGGGGAGTAGACCGGCGTCGGGCTTCGTCTCAACGACGGGGGACCCGAGATGCCAGGAGGAGAGGACGGGATAATAAGGCGCTGTTCAAACTGATCTGGTCGCGGAAATAATTTCAGCGCTTTCCGGCACCCCCGCATCCCCCCCTTCCTATCCTCCCTCGCCCATGCTCTTGGCTGCCTCCCCCGTTATCCGGCGTTTGGCCAGCTTTTCCCCTGTTTTGAAATACTCTCCCTTTAGTGCTAGCTGCGCTTCCTCGTCATACTCCGTGCTCCAGAAGCCGAGATTATAGCCAAACCAGGGCTTCTTTGGGGTGAGCTTCGGCAGACCCTCCTCCTCCCAGATCTTCCGGGCGTGTTCCATGAACTCTTTCTTGGGAAGCGAAGTCGGCGGATAGGGCCATTTTCGCGTCGCGTCGAGCAAAAGGACCGACGCCCCCTGGACGCCCGGATAGCGACGGTTGGGATCGGTCATGGGAGCGGAGGACGGGTCCAGCCCCGAAACCTTGCCATGACTGACCCTCAAATCGCGGTGGGGTTGCATGCGGAAGCTCAGCGCCCAGTTCACCGAGTCCGGGTCCGCCGGGTCGATGTCTTCATCCACGACAATGATGATCTTACCAACGTTCGGTATGAACGCCGCGGCGCCGTTCAGAGCCTGCCAGGCCTGGGAGGGATGGGTCTTCTTCATGCTGATGACAATGTACTCGGCGGCGCCGCTGCTTTCATGGATGGACACGCCGAGGATGCCGGGAATGTTGCAGTCATGCTTCAAGAACTTGTAGAAGACGGCCTCAGTGCCAATCTGGCGCAGCTTGCTGCTTTCGCTGGGCGGGAACTGGCTGAGGAAAGCGTTGTAAATGGGGTTCTTCCGGTGCATGACGCAGGTCACATTCAATACCGGGTTGATCGCTTCCATGCCCATGTAACCTGTGTATTCGCCGAACGGCGCTTCCCGCTCCTGGAAGTCGGTGGGCATTATTCCCTCGATGACGATTTCAGAAGTGGCGGGAACTTCCAGGTCGACCGTCTGGCACTTGACCATCTCCAGTGGCGCTCCGGCAATCCCTCCGGCCACTCTGAACTCGTTTGTCCCGTAGGGCAACTTGGCCGTGGCCACGTATCCTACCGCGGGGGAAGCACCCATGACAATAGCCGCCTGCAAAGGAATCCCCTTCGCCCGGCAGCGGTCCCAGTGTTCCCTGAGATGCTGCGTGGCCAGGGAGCAGATGCCCAGGCGCGTCGGGCTTTTCAACATGGCGCGGTAGTTGCCGACATTGGGGATGCCGGTCTCGGGGTCTTTCGTTACCCAGTTGGCCGCCGTCAGGTAGGGCGCGTTGTCCATGCCTGGTGTGGAGATAGGTATGGGAAACTCCTCCAGACACCCGCGCTCCATCAGCCTGTCTCCTTTGAATATTTCTTCGCAGACCGGCCCCGTGCATACCGTGACCGGGTCCACCTGGTGAAGCTCGGCGTTGGACCACCGGTCCATGATCTCTTCCGGCTTGCACATCATCCCGATGGCGTAAACCTGGCGAGAGGCGGCATGCGAGGCCACCAGCACCGGCATGTCATATTTCTTCCCCTTGACGTCGACGACGTTTTCGAACAGGAAGGCCTTCCTTTCCTCTTCCGGCAATCCCCGGAACTGCCACCGGACCAGGGGATGAAGTTCAGTTTCCTTGATGATCGGTCTCTTTATCCGGACCAGCTTCCCCGCCGCCTCCAATGCCTTGATGTGTTCCCTGAGGTCTTTGTAGTAAGCCATGTTTCCTCCATCGAAAAGTTAACAGCTATCAGCTTTCGGCTATCAGCGGCAATATTCAAGGATGAAGATGAGCGAGTCACGCCCGAGCAACGTGCGGTGTGCCAACGAAAAGCGTGAGCTTTCACCACAGAGACACCCGAGAACACAGAGACGATGAGATGACACAATATTCTATACATGAACTATTCGTGGGCTTCACTTTTCCCCACCCCCGCAGGCTAAAGACCTGCGGCTACAACCCCGCCGGCCTGATGCGTAATCCGGGTCAATGTAGTGCGTCTGCATTAACTTCTCCACAGCCTAACCACCCCTCTTTGCCATCAGTTTCGCAAAGTCAGGCTGGACGGCCTTGACGGCCGCAATCTGCTCGTCCGTTAGCCATCTCTTCAAATCGACGCGGTCCACCGGGTATCTCCCCCGGTCGAAGGCCCACTTTTCGCCAAAAGGAACGGTGCAGTCCAGACCGAGGCCGCCCGGATAATGGAACTCACCCACCACCTTGCCGCTCAAGCCGACTCTCTCCAGGGGCATCATCGGCGAGCCCCGCCCACCCACGGTGCCACGCAGAATGCCCGTCTCGGGGTTCAACCTGGTGATGATGGCCCACATCACGTCATCCGCGCTGTAGATATCGACGTCCTCGTCGACCACCACGACCAGGTAGAGGCCCTGGGTGGCGCCAAAAGCGGCGGTGATGATGTTTTTCGAGTAGCCCTCGTCGCCAGGCCTTCTTTTCTCCACCTGGAAGATGACGTGGGCGCGCGGCCCGACGCCGTCCAGGATGTAGACATCTTTCACCAGACCCGGTATCAGCCGGTCAACCAGCTCGTACAAACAGGCCTCCCGGAGCATGGCGCACAGAATATCCCCCTCATAGGAATGGGCCAGCGGGCTGAAGAAGATGGGGCGGTCTTTCCGGTGGGTAATGGCCGTAGCCTGAAACTTGAATGTCTTCATGGCCCGTCCCATGTAACCCGGCCACTCCGGGAAGAAGGGCGCTGCGCCGTAGGCTTCCACCTTGTTGGCTTCGGGGCTTTCCCAGACCCGCTCAGTCGTGTCCATGTAGCCTTCGATCACCCATTCCGCCTCGGCAATGGCGAAAGCATCCACCGTCTTGCACGGCACAATGTCTACCGGGTAGCCCTGCAACGCCCCGGCGATGCCCAGCTTGTCGGTCCCCCGGGGGAGCAGGGTGTGCATCACCGTGCCGCCGGCGACGAAAGTCACCGCCGGCGGATTGCCGATGTTGATGGTCATCGGCACCTGTTCGCCCCGGTGGACAAAGAAGCTGTCCCCGAGGTGGGTGCCGACAAAGGCCTGCATGCTGGCCCAGTCCTTCCCCTGGAAATGGGTCCGGTTGAAGGACACGTGGGTGCCGCCCTTGAAGTACTTGCCGCTGATGAACATGTTGCCGCCGCCGATGATGCGTCCCCCGTCCTTGACGGTATGCTTCAGCACGGGCAAATAGTTGAGGACATCGATGTTTTCTTTGATGACCACTTCCTGGCAGGCGGCGCGCTCCACAACCCTGGGCTTTATGGGGTTGGTCATGGCATCGATGCACTTGAACTTCAACTGGCGGTGGTCGTCGGTCCCGAACATCTTCGCGATCCTGTCCCGCCGGGCGAAAACATTGCCGATGTCCCTGGCGTGGGGATAGCCCTTGATGTTTTCGAAAAGTATGGCCGGGCCGGACTCCAGGGCCATTTGAATACCCGATATTTCATAGATAGGGTCCACCTCACCCTTTATTCTCAGCAACTCCCCACTCTGCTCCAGCAAGTCGACTGTGCTCCTCAAGCTCCTGATAGCTTCGTTCTTGTTTCGAGAGGGCATTTCTTCTCCTAACTAAAAGTATTACGGGCGTCCTGCCCGTAGCGATTCCCTGCGTCCCGCCCGCAGGGACGAGACCGAAGCCGACGGGCTGGAAGCCCGTCGTACCGGGTTCGGTGGGTTCGCGCAGCCAGCCCGACCTACTACTGATCGCTGTCACAGGCGGGACGTCTGTGCTACTGGCTACTGGCTACTGCCTACTCACTACTCGCTACTCACTACTGGCTACTTCCCCTCGCCGGCCAGCTTGTCGCGGATGATTTGCTGCAAGACCTTCTTGTCTACCTTCTGGTCGGCGGCCACCATCGGGAAACGCTCCAGCAGTTCGAGGCGCTCCGGAATTTTGAACATGGCGATGTTCTTTTCCTTCAGGAATGAGACCATCTCCTCAAAAGTGAACTCCGCGCCCGGCCTGGGCACGACGAAGGCACAGGCCCGTTCTCCCATGACCGGGTCGGGCATACCCACGACGGCGACGCCGGCCACTTTGGGATGCAGTACCAGCAAGTTCTCAATCTCCACGGGATAGACATTCTGGCCGCCCCGGATGATCATGTCTTTCTTGCGTCCGACAATCATGATGTTGCCGTCATTCCACTTCCCGAGATCGCCCATCTGGAACCAGCCATCGGGCGTCCAGCCATGGGAGGTAGCTTCCGGGTCTTTGTAGTAGCCGGAAACGAACGTTGGACCGCGGACCCAGACCTCGCCCACCGCCCCCCTGGGCGCCTCCCGGCCGGAGTCATCAACTATTTTCATTTCCACACCCGGCATGGGGCGACCTGCCGTGAGAAGGCGGACTTCCTGGGAGTCTTCGGGGTAGTGCATCATCGAGCCGCCGGCGTCTACCGAGCCGTACGACTGGACGATGGGACATTTCAGCTTCGCCTCAGCCTCAACGCCCAGCTTGTAGCTCAAAGGAGCGCCGGTGCACACAACGCACCTCAGCGAGCTAAGGTCGTAGCGGTCGAAATTGGGGTGCCGCAGCAGAAGGGCGAGCTGCGCCGGGACAAAACCGGTAAACGTTATTCTTTCCTTTTCAATCAGTCGCAGGGCGGCCTCCGCTTCGAAATGCTCCAGCATGACGCACCGGGCGCCCACCAAGGGGGCCGACCAGTAAGCGGCGTGGTTGGGGCCTGTGGCGGCCGGACCCAGTACGCCGATCACGTCGCTCTCGGTGATCTTCCAGCCCTTGGCGTAGACCTTCCCGATATAGATGCGGCTGCACACCGGGTGTTCCACGAACTTGGGGAATCCCGTCGTTCCGCTGGTGGTCAATACCAGAGAGTACTCCACGGGGGGGCAGGTGGTCTTCTTCAGATAGTCGCCGGGGTAGTCCCGCTCCGAAGGCTTCTCGACGATGCCCTTTAGCGGAATCGTACCCGGAGGGATGTCGTCCCAGGCTGAGATCACGTGTTTCAGGTTCGGCAGAGCCGGTCTTATTTCCTGTACCATCTGGAAATAATCGAAGCCGCGATAGCGCCACGGGACGACCAGCCCCACCGCCCCGGTCCGTTTCAGAATATATTCCATTTCCTGTTGGCGGAAGGTCCTCAGGACGGGCAGGCACAGCACACAGACCTTTTCCGTGGCTATCCGGAGCAGCATGAGCTCGACACAGTTAGGGAGTTGCACCGCCAGCATGTCATCCCTGGTAAAGCCGAGTCCCAGCAGTCCCAGGGCCATGCGGTCGATCCACTGCTTTGCCTGCGCCCAGGTCAGCCTGCCCCGCGAGTCTGCCACGGCTTCCCTGTCCGGACGTTCCGCGGCGTTCTTGTCCCAGTATTCGGAAAGCCTGTCAGAGGTCCAGATTCCCAGGCTCTGGTAGTGCTTTATCATTTCAGGGGTAAAGCGCACTGGCTTAGCCATAGGATGAGTTCCTTGAGTTATTGACCGTCATTGCGAGTCCCGATTTATTCGGGACGAAGCAATCCCCCGGATGTAGAGCCAACTGGGGGATTCCTTCGCTTCGCTCGCAGTGACATTCCATTTCGGCCTTTGATCTTCTTTTACCACCCGTTGAGGCCCAGTACCTTACCGTATTCACTCTGTTTCAACCTGGCTTTGACGAGGTCCCTCTCGGTGAACCAGCGTTTAAGATCGACTTTGTCCACGGGGAAATGGGGTCTCTCGAAGTGGACCTTTGCCGGCAGGGGTACCGTAGCATCAAAGCCGATACCGGCTTCCACCAGGAAGTCCCCATCCTCTCCGGTGGCGCCCAGGGTGTCCGAAGGGAACATCACAATCCTCCGCCCGCCCGGGCCTCTGATGACCCCGCTACCCGGTTGACACCGGGTGGTGATCGCCCACAGCACATCTTCGGCGCTGTATATGTCGATATCCTCGTCCACCACCACCACCATTCGCATGGTCGGCGAGGCGGCAAAGGCGCTGCCGATAAGATTGCGCTGGAACCCTTCTTCAGCGCCACCCTTCCTCACCTGGAAAACGACGCCGCTGGAAGCGGTGACTCCGTGGAGGATGTTCACATCCTGGACGAATCCCGGATACTCCCGCTCCGCCAGCTCCCAAAAACAGGCCTCCCGGAGCATGGCCACGAGGTTATCCCCTTCGAAAGAGCGGGCCAACGGACTGAAAAAGATAGGCCCGTCCCGGCGATGGGTAATGGCCGTGGCGTGGAACTTGAGCGTGCGCACCGCCCAGCCCATGTAGCCGGCCCATTCCGGGAAGAAGGGCGCGGCGCCGAACTTCCCCGTTTTCTCCGCCTCGTCGGTCTCCCAGACTCTCTCCCTTGTATCCACATATCCTTCGATCACCCACTCGGCTTCGGCGATGGCGTAGGCATCCACGGTCCGGGCTTTGACCAGGGCGACCGGCGAGTCCTGAAGTCCGCCGGCGATGGCCAGCTCATCGGCGCCGGCGGGCACGATGGCATGGAGTGAGCCGCCTCCGGCCACAACCAGCACCGCCGGAGGAGGGGCGATATTCACCGTCAGGGGAATCGTTGCGCCGCGGTGCTCCTTCAGGGCCAGGTCGCCGAAGTGCGTGCCCCGGAGGGCCTTGATGCTGCCCCAGTCCTTGCCACGGAAGTTCATGCGTTTGAAGGATAGTTCCCTTCCCCCTTTGAAGAACTCCCCGCCCACCAGGATAACCCCGCTCCCCAGGATGCGCCCGCCGTCCCTGTCGGTATGCTTGAGGATGGGTAACGTGGCCGGGACATCCAGCTTCTCGGTGACGACCACTTCCTGGCTCGGGGCCTGCTTCACCACCCGGGGCCGCAGCGGCCTAGCGATCGCCTGCCGGCAGAGCAACTTGAATTCCCGGGGGCCGTCCACCGCAAACAGCAAAGGCGCCCGGGACTTCTGGCTGAACACATTACCGATATCGCGCACCCCGGGATAGCCCTTGATGTTTTCGAAAAGAAGGGCCGGCCCACCGTCCAGGGCTTTCTGGATGCCTGCGATTTCATAGATGGGGTCCACCGCCCCTCTCACCACCATCAAGTCACCGAGTCTCTTCAAATAGGGTACGGTGCTCCGCAGGTTCTTAAGCTGAGGTTTCAACAAATCTGTTATCCCTTCTGGTTTCGGTCCCGGACCAGAGACCGCACGTTGCGAATCGCTCCGTAGGGGCGAACCCCGGTGTTCGCCCGCCACGCGGGTCCCGACAAGTCGGGACGGGTCTGCCCCTACGGAATCCTGGGCTAAGGAGACTGTATTATAGCACTTTCGCGTAGCTTCATCGTTTGCCGCCATCATCTGGCCCAGCCAGCCAGCAGGTCGGCCGACTTTACCACCCTCCCGAAGTATTTGTCCAGGTTCCGGAGCGTAACCCGGTGGCTTTCGCGGTCGTAACTCGCGACGCAGTCTTCCACCACGACCAGATAGTATCCAGCCATGGCCGTCGACCTGGCGGTGGTCTCCACGCAAACGTTGGTCATCACCCCGCAGTACACCACGGTCCTATAGTTTCCTGACTTCAGGAAGCTGGTAAAACGCCTGTTGGTAGTGGCATCGTAACAGTGCTTTTCGAAGACCAGCTCATCCTTTTCCGGGCCGCAACTTTCCACAAAACCGGCGCCCCAGCTACCGGGCAGGCAGTTCGGTTTAGACCCCCTGCGTTCCAGGGCCTCCCTCATGGACACCGGAACATAGCGGGCGCTGTAAACGTTCCGGATAAAGACGGGCTTCACCCCCAGCCGGCGCGCGCCCAACAGGAACGCGGACAGTCCCGGCAGTATCTGCTGGACAAGGCCCAGGTCGTTGCCGCTGCGCCCGATGGCGCCCTCCGGGTGGCAGAAGTCATTCTGGACGTCGATGACCACCAGCGCCGTATGCGCCGGGGATGCCACGTCCTCCAGTCTCGTCAAAATATTACCCGTTGCCATGCCGTCACTCTTTCGACCGCTAACAATAAAGGACACAATACGGGTAGGGTGGGTTAAGCGCAAATGGGGCGGTGCTGACCGGGGTGGTTGCGCGAACCCACCAACGACGCGAAATTCCAAATCCCAAAAGCCAAATTCCAAACAACAATCGGCCATCCCGACGAGTCGGGACAATGAACGATGAAAATGTCATTCTGTGCGAAGCGAGCGCAGTCCCGATAGAATCGGGATAGTCGAAGAATCTTTCGAGGTGGGGCGCCGGACGAAAGACCCTTCGACTGCGCTCAGGGTGACATTTTCGGAGCAATATGAAAATCCCAATGGTCTAGCCCCCAAAAGGGCTCCGTCGGTTTTCTCATTTGGAATTTCGTTGTTGGAGTCTTTTGGCCCCCGATTCAGTCAGGGGTTGGTTATTGGAATTGGCGTCGAACGGTGGGTTCGCCCAGCCACCCATCTTCCCCAGGCCCCACTGTGCTTAACCCACCCTACGCGGCTTCTCTATCTCTATCTCATTTCTCTGTCACTTCTTCCCTTTTTCGGGCGGAATGTAGTACGCCGCCCTGGCCCGATTTCTTACCAGCGCGATGTACTCCAGGACCTGCTCATCCGTCCGGAATTTTGACTGTTCGTATTCTTCCCGGTGGAGTATTTCGGACACCTCGCGCCGGTACGGCGGTGGCGGCGTGTAATCGCGGTAGCCCAGGGGCGCCAGATGCGGGACCGTAAACCAGTCGGGTATGCCAAGAAGGGTCTTCAGCTTCCCTTCCCAGATCGGGCTGGTGCTGATCCACTGCGTCCCCAGACCCAAGGAAGCAGCCGCCAGGTGGACCAGCATCGTGGCATTAGCCAGATTGAAATGATACGTTGTGCGTTCGTAGCCCATTATCTCCGCAGACAGGCTGGTGGCCAGCAGAGTCCGGCTGTCGCCGCAGACCACTATAAACACCGGGGCGTCTCTGAAAGAAGGCTGGCCGGCCTTGAGCGTACCCGTGACCGGATGCTTCAGTTCCGGGGGCAGCAGCTTGTTGAACACGTCTGTCTGCGTCCGGTGTAGCTTGTACAGTTCGAATATCTCTGCCCTGGTATTCCCGTCTTTCACCACCACGAATTCCCAGGGCTGGGCGTTGGCCCCGGACATAGCCCACCGCGCCACTTCGATTATCTTTTCGATGTCCCCGTCCGCCACCGGGTCCGGCTTGTAGCGCCTGGTGCTCCGCCTCCGTCTCACCAGGTCGAGCAGGTTCTCGTAGTCGGTAGCCATTCGCTCCTCCTTATTTGAGTTCTCCGGGGTAGCCTCTGGGGTAGCTATCAGAGGTCAGTTGTCAGCTATCACCCTCTACTCTTTTCAACCGCCAAACTTTCGAGCCTTCCAACCTTATAACCTTATGAACCTTCAAACCCCACATCACTACCCCTCCCCCTTCCACCGCTTCACCAGGGAATGGTCGATGCCAAAAAGGTCGAGCGTGCGGCCGACGATATGGTTGATCAGGTCATCGATGGTTTTCGGCTTGCTGTAGAAATTGGTCACCGGCGGCAGGATCACGGCGCCCATTTCCGTAAGCTGCACCATGTTTCTCAAGTGGCCGAGATGCAGCGGCGTTTCCCTGACCACCAGCACCAGCCTTTTCCGCTCCTTCAAAGTCACGTCTCCGGCGCGGATAATCAGGTTCTCCGAATAAGAATGGGCCAGGGCCCCCATGGTTTTGACCGAGCACGGCATGACCACCATGCCGTCGCGGCGGAAGGACCCGCTGGCCAGCGCCGCGCCGACATCTTTGTTGTCATAGCAGTGGTGCGCCAGTTTCATGACCCCGGCCACGGTGTAGGTGGTCTCGTACTCGATGGTACGCGCCGCGGCCTCGGAAATGACCAGGTGGGTTTCCACGTCCCCGGCCTGTTTGAGCACTTCCAGCAACCTGATTCCATAGATGGCGCCGGAGGCGCCGGTGATGGCGATGATGAGTACCATTCTTGTCAGCCCTTCACATTTGCAAGGGGACCCCTTGCAAAGCTAGACCTTACCCTCGGCTTTTAGCTTTTCGACAATGTCCGCCTTCAGGACCTTCTTGTCGATCTTCTGGTCGGCCGCCAGCATGGGCATCTTTTCCAGGATTTCCAGCCTCTCCGGGATTTTGAAAGGCGCCAGGCCCTTTTCTTTCAAGAACTCCGACATATCGTCAAAGAGAAATTTCTGCCCCGGCTTGGGGACCACGTAGGCGCAGGCCCTTTCCAGCATCTCCGGGTCCGGCATGCCCACCACAGCCACGTCGTTCACCCTGGGATGGGTTATCAGCAATTTCTCTACCTCGATAGGGTAGATGTTCTGTCCGCCCCGTTTGATCATCTCCTTTTTCCGCCCCACGATGAGCAGGTTGCCGTCTTCATTGATCTTTCCCAGGTCCCCGGTGCGGTACCAGTTGTCCCTGGTCCAGGCTTCCCAGGTAGCCTTTTCATCTTTGTAATAGCCGCCGACGCCTCCGGGGCCGGTCCCCCACACCTCTCCCACCTCCCCCCGGGGCAACTCGTTGCCATTGTCATCGACTATCTTCAGGCGGGCGCCCCAGCACGGCTTGCCGGCCGTGAGCACCCTGACTTCCATCGAGTCGTCCAGCCCGGCATTGGTGGCGCAACCGTAATCCACGGCTCCATAGGCCTGGATCACCTTCCCGCCCACCGTCTCCTCAAGCTCCTTGACCAATTGAAATGGCGGGGTCCCGGCAGCGCAGTACCAGGCCCGCATCGAGCTCAAGTCATACTTGTGCCGGTTGGGATGACGCAGTATGCCGGTCAGCATGGTGGGGACCAGCCCTGCCACGCTTATTTTCTCTTTCTGGATAAGCTGCATCGCCTCTTCGGCCTCGAAATGCTCCATCATGACCACCCTGGCGCCCACCATCGCCGCCGCCCAGTAGGTGATGATGTTCGGCCCGCCGGTGGCCGGGGAAAGGGCCCCGACGACGTCCTTCTGAGTCAGTTTCAGGACATGCACCTGGCCCTCGCAGAGGCTGCGCCGTGCCACCGCTGGTATCTGGACAAACTTGGGAAAGCCCGTGCTGCCGCTGGTGTGGCTGATCCAGGAAGTCTCCCTGGCATCATAGGTGAACTTCTTCAAATAGCCTGGGGGATATTTCTTTTCCAGGGGTTTCTGCAGCATCTCTTTGATCGAGACGCACCCGGCGGGCGCCACATCCCCGGCGACGAAGACGTCTTTCAGACCAGGCAGGACGGGACGGATCTCCTGTACCATCTGAAGATAATTGAAACCGCGGAACTCCAGCGGGATGATGATACCCCGGGCGCCGGTGAAGCTGAGGATGTACTCCATCTCTTTGTGCCGCAGGGTGCGCAGAACGGGAGCGCAAAGAATTCCTGCTTTCTCACAGGCGAGGCGGAGGAGGGCCAGCTCCGCCGAGTTGGGTAGCTGGATAACCATGACCTCGTCTCTTTTGAAACCCATCTCCAGAAACCCCAGAGCGAACCGGTCGATCCACTCTTTCGCCTGGCCCCAGGTCAAGCGGGTCCTGGCATCGCAAATAGCCTCATGGTTCGGGAAATCCCTGGCGTTATTGTCCCAGACCTCCGGCCAGGGAACGGGGTTCCACTGGCCAGTCTTCAGGTATTCCTCCATCATCTGTGGAGTGTACCGCGCCGGAATCGCCATTTAGAAATTCTCCTTCGTCGAATCCCTCCGATGCTGGTTTCCAGAAGGGGTCGCGTAACTGGTAATTTATACAGGATTTCGGCTGGCCCCGTCAACTCCCCCGGTACGACAGGCTTTCCAGCCTGTCGGCTGAGGTCACCGCGCCCTGCCGACATCGCCGCGGCGGCGGACCACCCATCCTCGCCCTGCCCCGTCAGGGGCAAGTCCTGCCGCTACGGGATTATTCGCCCCCTACCCCTTCACCGCCATCAGCCGGGCATAGGGACTCTGCTGTTCCCTGATCCGGGCGAGCTCCTCAGCCGTAAACCATCTCTTCAGGTCGACCTTGTCTCCCGGATGTTTGGCCCTCTCGAAATTCCATTTGCCGTCAAAGGGAACGGTAGCGTCCAAACCCAGGCCGCCTTCGTGCCGGATCTCTTCGCTGGACTGAACGGCGATCCCTGATCTTTCCATCGGCATCAGCGCCTGTCCCATGCCGCCCGCCGCTATGCGCACGAGGCCCGTGCCGGGATTCAGCCGGGTGGTCAAAGCCCAGAGCACGTCCTCCGGGCTGTAGATGTCCACATCCTCGTCCACCACTATCACCAGACGCTGCCCCTGGGCCGCCGCCAGCGCCGCGCTCAGAAGGTTCCTCTGGTGGCCTTCATCGGCCCGCCGCGCTTTCTTCACCTGGAAGACCACGTGCCCCGCCCACCCCGCCACCCCTTCGAACGTATTGACGTCCTGGACCAGCCCGGGCCTCATGCGGTCGGCCAGTTCCAGGAAGCAGGCTTCACGGAACAGCGATCCGCCGATGTCAGTCTCGAAACCATTGGCCAGGGGGGAGAAGAAGATGGGACGGTTACGCCGGTGCGTGATGGCGGTGACGTGGAACTTCAGTAGACGGTAGGCCCTTCCCAGGTATCCCGTCCACTCCGGGAAAAAGGGCGCCACCCCGATCCGACCCAGTTTCTCCGCCTCTTCGGTTTCCCAGGCCCGCTCCTTGCTGTTCACCCAGCCCTCGATAACCCATTCCGCCTGGGCGATGGCATAAGCGTCCACGGTCTTCGCCTTAACCAGTTCCACCGGCGACCCCTGGAGCGCGCCCGAAAACCCCAGCTCGTCGGCGCCGATGGGCACAATGGGATGGAGGAAACCGGCTGCCGCGGCGGCGGTCACCGCCGGCGGATTGCCGATGTTGATGGTCACCGGAATCGTCTCCGAACGGTGCTCGATGTAGGTTACCCATTCCGCGTGATTGCCGGAGCCGAAAGAGATGGTCCCCCAGTCCTTTCCCCGAAAACTCATCCGGTTGAAAGAAATGTGTGTGCCGCCCCGGAAGAACTTGCCGCTGATCAACGTGTTGCCCCCGCCCAGAATCCTGGCGCCGTCCCTTTCGGTATGTTTCAATATGGGCAGGGTCCCCATGACATCTATGTCCCGGTCGATGACCACTTCCTGGCAAGGCGCCTCGGTGACCTCTTTCACCGGCAGCGGATGGCGGATTGCCTCCTGGCACTTGAATTTGACCTGCTTGTAATCATCCGCGCCAAAGAGTTTGGCTACCCTCTCCCGGCGGGAGAAGATGTTCCCCACATCCCTGACCCAGGGATAGCCCTGAATGTTCTCGAACAACAGGGTTGGCCCGTTTTCCAGGGCCTTCTGGATGCCCGAAATCTCCAGGATAGGGCTCACCTCTCCCTTCACCACAGATAGTTCCCCGATGGAATTCAAATAGTCCAGGGCGCCTCTCAGGCTCGTGATGTTCCTCTCGACCATGCTATCTCCTTTCGGTAACAGCTATCAGCATTCAGCAGTCGGTTCCGTAGGGTGGGTTAAGCGTCCCGATGACATCGGGACGCGAACCCACCGTTGTTCTCGGACGGCTTGCACAGCTTCGTTCTGGTGCCCCTTGCTCTGCTGGGTTCCCATCCCGATTGCATCGGGATGCTTACCCACCCGCTCGGCTAACTGCTTGCTCTAACTACTTTGCTACTCTTCCTACTCTTCCTACCCTTCCTACCCTTCCTACCCTTCCTACCCTTCCTACCCTTCCTACTCTTCCTACCCTTCCTACTCCCTACTCCCTACTCCCTCCCCTTTCAGCTTCTCCAGTGCGGCCCTTGCCGCCTCCCGCTCTGCCTTGTGTTTGCTCGGCCCGGTCCCGGTCCCCAGCAAATCCTCGCCGACGAATAGTTCGGCAGTGAAGCGCCGCTGGTGCTCCGGCCCATCCGCCGCCGCCACGCGATAACTCGGAGTCATCCGGTACACTTTTTGCACCAGCTCCTGAAGCTCCGACTTATGATCAACGCCGGTCCTGCCTTCTACGGCATTCTTGATTTCCTCGTCCAGCAGCCTCACCACGGCTTCGCTGGCAACCTCGAGTCCCTGGTCCACGAGCAAGGCCCCCATGACCGCCTCAAAAGCCCCCGCCAGGTTTCTTTCTTTGTCCCGCCCACCGTCCAGCTCCTCTCCCTTTCCCAGGATAAGGCAGTCTCCCACGCCCAGGGCTTTGGCCCGCCCCGCCAGGACCTCTCCATTGATGATCGAAGCCCGCAGGCGGGTCATCTGCCCTTCGGCCAAATCGGGATAGCCCAAATAGAGCTCGCGAGCGACCACCAGTCCTATCAGAGCATCGCCAAGGAACTCCATCCGTTCGTTGGAAGCCGCGGTGGCCTGGGGGTTCTCGTTGAGGAAGGAACTGTGAACCAGGGCCTGCTCCAGGAGGGCCTTGTCGCGGAAACTGACATTCAGTTTTTCCTCTAAGAGGAGGACTTCGTTCAAATCGGAGGAGGGCCTTTCAGCAAGTCTCCTCTCCCTTGATGGGAGAGGGCTAAAGAGAGGGTGAAAGCACCGCGGGTACCCGCAGGGCAGACCCGGGTCCCCTCTTTGCGTTGTTCGCCATCGGCCCCATGAGCATACCCCACTCAAAGCTGGCATGTCAAGTTAGAAGCCCGGTACCGCAGGCCTCCGTGCCTGCGAGGGCTGTACATCCCCGGAGCCGGCCAAAATTCCGGGCAACGCCCCCATGTGACAGAAAGCCACCAACCGGGATACGCACGTCAAAGCGAGCCAGCCTGTTGTGCGAATCCACCTGCGCGAGAGCACTAAGGGAACATCGAAGAAAGGAGCTTCCATGGAGGATGGTGGGTTCGCCCAACCCCACCCACCGGCGCCACCCGGTTGGGCTTAACCCACCCTACATCGCTCACGCTGTCCACTGAAAAGAAGCATTCCGGATGCCCACCCGGAACTGGGCGATGAACAGAGCGTCATTCATGTCGATCTTGTCCCCGGTCCCATCATCATCCGGCTTCACGCTGGCAGCGCTGACCGGGTTAACGCTCAGCGCGTCGGTACCCAGGCCGCGGATGCCCACCCGGTACTGGGCAATGAACAGGGCATCGGTCATGTCCACAACCCCGTTGCCATTGGCGTCGCCCCTGCGAAACACGGCCCCGGCAGGACCCGCCTGCTCTACCGTCCCACCACCGCTCACCCTGGCGATGCTATTGAAATTCAGCGTCACGGTATAGGGGAATTCGCTGCTCCCCGGCAGCCGCACCCTCAACCGGGCCACGTCCAGCATCGGCGCCGGCGACCCACCCGCCTGCGACGCGTTGAAATCCGTCCTCCCGGTGCCGGCGGTGACCGTGGGGCTGCCAAAGGGCGCTTCAATGTCCACCCCCACCACCGTCACCCCGGCGGCAACGTATGTCACATAGGCATCATAGGACCCTATCCCGTCGCCGATGGCAAAGACCTCTGCCCCGTTTTTGAGCCGGTTGATCCGGGCGCGGATGACGGCGTACCCGCCGGACACGTCCGGTACCAGGGCCGTCTCCGCCGTAAGACTCAGGGCTGAAGAAGTCACCGTGACGTAGCCCGTCCGGCTAAGCGTGTTGCTGCCAGCCAGGTTGGAGGCCGTCAGTGATACGCTGTAGTTGCCCGTCGAGGCGTAGCTCTTGGACGGGTTTTGGGACGAACTCCCCGTCCCGTCCCCGAAGCTCCATGACCATCCGGTAACGTTCCCGCTGGACTGGTCGGTGAAATAAAGCACCCCCCCCGGGTTGGCCCCGGTCGCCGAGACCGTGAAGTTCGCCGAAGGCATGCTGTACACCCGCTTGACCGCCGTGGCCGAACTGCTCCCAGCCGGATTGGTCACCGTCAGCGTCACCGCGTAGTTGCCGGAGCTGCTATAGGTCTTGACCGGGTTCTTTGTCGAGCTGGTCGTCCCGTCGCCGAAGCTCCACAGCCAGCTCACGATGTTGCCCGCCGAGGTATCGGTGAAGTTCACCGTCAGCGGCGCTATCCCGCTGGAAACATTTTCGGTGAAGCCGGCTACAGGCATGCTGTACACGCTCACTGCCTGGGAAACAGACCCAACCCCGCCGGGGGGGTTGGTAACAGTCAACGTTACGGTATGGTTACCCGCCGCGCTGTAAATCTTCACCGGGTTCTGGGAAGAACTGCCGGTCCCGTCGCCGAAGTCCCAGGACCACGTTACCGGAGTCCCGGTGGAAGTATCAGTAAAACTGACAGTGACCGGCGCCACGCCGTTCCCCGGACTAAGGCTCTTCGTGAAGCCGGCCACGGGCAAGTTGTAGACAGCAATCGCCTGGGAGGTGGAGTTGGACCCTGCCGGGTTAGTCGCCGTCAGGGTTACAGTGTAATTCCCGGAACTGGCGTAGGTCCGGGATGGGTTCTGCGATGAACTGCCGGCGCCATCGCCGAAGTTCCACGACCAGCCGGTGACATTGCCGCTGGAAGTATCCGCAAAGTTAACCGTCAGCGGGACGAGGCCAATGGAAGCGCTCTTGCTGAAACCGGCTACCGGAGCGCCGTATACGCTGACAATCTGTGAAGTCGATCTCGATCCGGCAGGGTTGCTAGCGGTCAGCGTCACCGTGTAGTTGCCCCCGGCGCTGTAAATCTTCACCGCGTTCTGGGAGGAGCTGCCCGTGCCATCGCCGAAGCTCCAGGACCAGGTCGTAACATTGCCAGTGGAAGAATCGGTGAAGGTCGCTGAAGCCGGCGCCACACCGTTCGCGGGATTCAGTGTCCTGGTGAACCCGGCCACAGGGATGCTGTAGATATTCACCGTCTGGGATGCAGAGCTGGACCCTGCGATATTGCCCGCCGTCAGAGTCACCGTGTAGTTGCCCGGGGTGCTGTAGGTCTTGCTCGGGTTCTGGGAAGAACTGCCGCTGCCATCGCCGAAGTTCCAGGACCAGCTTGTCGGCGAATTGGTCGAAGTATCGGTAAAGTTTGCCGTAACCGGCGCCACCCCGTTCGCGGGATTGAGTACCCTGGTGAAGCCGGCCACCGGCGGCACGGCCGCCGGGACCTGGTTGATGGCGGCGAGGGCATTGATCAGCCCCCAACCGTAGGTATTATCCCGGCCGGGGTCGCCTTTGTCCGTGGCAGTGCTTTCCAAATAGGTACGGACCTGCGCCGGCGTCAGCGACGGGTTCTTGCTCAAGAGAAGGGCAGCAATTCCCGCAGCGTGGGGCGCCGCCATGCTCGTTCCCTGCATCAGGTAGTAGTCCGCGGGCCCCGACCCGTTGAGGAACTGCCCGTCATTGTCAATTACATAACGGTTGTAGTTGGTATTGGGCCATGGATAGACCACGGCGTCCCGGGCCGATACGATGCGTGAACCCGGCGCTACCAGGTTCGGTTTGCCCGGCGCGCCCGGCGCCCCGCCATCCACCCGGGGCCCCCGGCTGCTGAATGATGCAATCGTGCCCACTGTTTCGGACGACTGCCACATGCCTCCCTGGTAGTCGGTCCAGATCTTCCTGGTTACGTAGGCGCCCACGGCAATGGCGCCATCGGCTTCCGCGGGTGAGGAGAGGGTATAGAAGGGGTCAGGTGTTTGAAAGGTCACTCTTACCGCCGAGGAGCTGTTATAATAGTCGTCGTAGTAGAGATGAAATAGCTGGTCGGTCGCCGAGTTGTTGCGTACCCTGACGTACCAGGTGCTGGTAGCAAGGGAGGGGAGATAGGGAAGCCAGCCGTTCATCCTGGAAACCTCGCTCTCGGTGCCCCTCGATCCCTGGGACTGAGTGCCATTGGTAGAGGCCAGCAGTTGAAATGCCGAGTCGTAATACTCCAGCACGAGATCATTACGTATGCCGGGGCCGTCGAACCAGACCATGTTGAAAGACAGGACCGTAGTATTGGTGGCGGAAGTCCCGCTGGTATTGGTGGCGTTGACCTGGACAAAGCCGGTGGTACCTCCGGCGCTGACGGTCCCCGAGTAATGCTCGCCGTCGTTAGCGGAGTTGCCCGCCGAGCCGAAGTATACGGCGCCCCGGCTGACCGCGTAGTCCACCGCCTGCGCCACACTGCCAGACCCGTCGTGGTAGTCGCTCCAGCTTCCGTAGCTCATGGTGATGACCCGGGCCCCGTACAGGTCCACGGCGTCTCTGATGGCTGCCACCTCGCCGGCGGAGGGGGCCGCGCTATCGCTGTCGCGGCCGATCTTAATAAACACCAGGCTGGCCTCCGGCGCCGCCCCCTTATAGGTCCCTCCCGACCGGGTACCCCGACCCACGGCGGTACCCGCGACGTGGGTGCCGTGCCCGGTCACCGTGTTAGCGACGGTTTCATCCACCACAGGGTAAGCCGAATAGTCCTTCTTGACAACCGGGACCGGGAAATCGAGATGGTTCGTGTCCAGCCCTGAATCGAGGACCGCCACCGTGACCCCCGCGCCCCGGTAGCCCAGGTTCCACACCTGGTTGGCCCCGGTGGCCTGGGCCGCGAGATCGTTGAGTGGTTTGCTGGCCATCTCCGCAGTCTCTACACGGGACACGTAGTCCCTGGCCGCCAGGACCTGGATCTGGTCCACCGGCGACTCGGCGTAGAAGAAGCCGGTGGGGTGACGGCCGACAGGGGGTATCCAGGAATCTGGGTAAACGGCGATGCCCATAGCCCGCAATTCGGCTAGCTGGGCCGGACCGGGCCGCTCCGCGCTATGGATGAACACTTTCTGCCGGGAAGCTTCCTCCAGCGGTCTACCAATCAATTGAGGGAGCGTGACCTCCTCCGGCTGCATCCTGCCGCCCCTTGCGATGTACACCGCCTTTTCTTTTAGCTGCATGTCCAGCCGGCTGCTGATCTTCGAGGGCGCCACCGGCCCCTGGGCGACGGCATGGTCCAGGAGGGGCGGAAAAAACGAAAACAGCACAAAAACCGCACATGCCAGACTCACCAGGCGGATTGATTGTTTCATGGCATACCCCGTTTCAACCAGCCAAGCCGCTCGCCAGACGCTGACCGGGGCGCCGATTTGAGACGAATGACAAGGGACTCTATGTTGAAATCGATTCTACAAAGATTACAGGCTCCGGCATTTATGCCCTGGAGCACATCATAGTTTAGTCAGGCGGGCATTCGCTGTCAATACGTATCCACGCACGTGTTTACCACCTGCCAGGCAAAGGGTGCTACAATAGCCAGCAACCAGCCATCCCGACTAGTCGGGACCATCACGGATGAAAACAGCGTCCTCACAGGCGTGACGCCTGTGGCACGAATTGAACCATGGAACTACTCAAGAAGCTTGAAGAACGCATCGCACCCCGTTTGATGGCCGTGGTGAGAATGGCGGGAGATATCGCCGCAGACAGGGGACAGGCCCTTTACCTGGTGGGAGGGGCAGTGAGAGACCTACTCCTGGGAAGGGTTAACATCGACCTCGACCTGGTGGTGGAAGGCGACGCCCCGGCTCTGGCGAGGAGCCTCGCCGAAAAGCTGGACGCGAAAATCATCTCCCACGACCGCTTCGGCGCCTCCAGCCTGGCCTATGCCGGATTTCACCTGGACCTGGTCACTGCGCGGTCGGAAACTTACGAGAAGCCGGGAGCGCTGCCGGTCGTCAGGCCGGGTACCATCCAGGAAGACCTCGGGCGCCGCGATTTCACCATCAACGCCATGGCCCTGGGACTTTCGCCGCCCCGCCCCGGGGAACTCAGCGACCCTTTCGGCGGAAGGGCCGACCTGGAACATCGCTTCATTCGCATCCTGCACGACCGGAGCTTCATTGATGACGCAACCAGGCTGTTCCGCGCCGTCCGGTACGAGAGCCGCCTGGGATTCAAGCTGGAACCTGGGACGGAGGCGCTCGCCAAACGGGACGCCGGCTATGTTCAGACCATCAGCGGCGACCGGCTGCGGCACGAGATGGAGCTTGTCCTGGCTGAAAACGAACCTGAAACGATCCTGCAACGCGCCGGGGAGCTGGGCATCCTGACCCAACTGCACCCCCGGCTGAAGGGAGACGACTGGCTGGCCCGGAAGTTCCGCGAGGCGCGGGAGGAGTTCCAGCCGAAGCAGCCGCCCGTTTCGGTGTACCTTTCGCTCCTGGCCTGGAATCTCACCCTCGCCCAGAACGAGGAGCTCAGTTCACGGCTGAATTTCCCGGGACGGACGGGGCGCGTCATGAGGGATACGCTGCGTCTGAAGCAGAAACTGGGGGATTTCAGGCCGGGGATGAAGAACAGCGAAGTCTACCGGCTGCTGGCCCGTTTTCTCCCCTACGCCATCCAGGTCAACATCACAGCAGCGGATGACCCGCTGGCCGCCGGCTACCTGAGACTGTTCCTGGACGTCATCCGCGGCGTGAAGGTGGAAACGGACGGCGCCCGGCTTAAAGCCCTCGGCGCGCCCCAGGGGCCGGCTATGGGCAAGATATTGCACGACCTGCACATGGCCCGGCTGGATGGGCTGATCAAGGACACGGCAGGGGAGGAAGAACTGGCGAGGGAACTCATTGAAGAGGTTCGAAGGTTGGAAGGTTTATAAGGTTTATAAGGTTCGTTGAGTTATTGAGCTAATGAGTTATTGGGTTATTGGGTTATTGAGTTATTGAGTTCCCCCCTTCCCCGACTGCCGACTGCCGACTGACAGACTGCTTGACTGCTTAGACTGCTTGACTGGTCACTGCTTGACTGGTCACTGCTTGACAGTTTAGACTGTTTTGACGGAGTATGAAATTGGCTAAAGACAGTTTCCGCGGCAAAGTCATCAGCGGGGTGGGGCAGGGGGCGTTTTTCGCCGGACTGGACTGGGTCAAGGAGCAATGCCGCGCCGCGCTGGGATTTGAACCGTGGCCCGGTACGCTGAACCTGGACATCCGGGAAGAAGATGCGCCGGCCCTGGAAAGGCTGCTCCGCAGCGAAGGCATCTGCATCGTCCCCCCGGACAAGAACTTTTGCGAAGGCCGGTGCTGGAAGGTCCGCATCGGGAAGATACCAGCCGCCCTCGTAGCCCCCGAAGAAAAGGCCCGCATCCACGGCAAGAACATCGTGGAAATCCTGGCCCCCGTGAAGTTAAAAGACACCCTTAACATCAAGGATGGGGACGAAGTGGAAATCGAAGTCGATAGTCAAGCAGTCGAGCAGTGACCAGCCAAGCAGTCTGTCAGTCGGCAGTCGGGGAGGGGAGGAGGAACTCAATAACTCAATAACTCAAAGAACTCGATCAACTCAACGAACCCTCCAACCTTCTAACTTTCTAACCTTATAAACCTTATAAACCTTACGAACCGTCCCCGCCCGTCTCCTCCGGCAGCCACTTCCTGAGCTCGGTCACCAGGTGTCGCCCGGCCTCTATTTTTAGCTGGCACTGGGGCAGGGACTGGATAAAGGTCTGGCCATAAGGGCGGTTCTTGATCCGGGAGTCCGCTACTATCACCACCCCCCGGTCGTTGTGGCTTCTGATCAAACGTCCGAAACCCTGTTTGAACCGGATTATGGACTGCGGCACCATGAACTCGTAGAAAGGTGAGGCGTACTCCTCGCACCGCGCGCTGATGATCGGGTCGTTGGGGACCGAAAAAGGCAGCCGGGCGATGACCAGCACACTCAGGGCCTTGCCCACCACATCCACCCCCTCCCAGAAAGAACTGGTCCCCAGCAGGACGCTCTGCTCGTTGGTCTTAAACGTGTCGAGCAGTCTCTTCGGAGAACCGTCAACGCCCTGCCCCAGGACCAGTATGCTTTCCCCCTCCAGGGACGGTTTGATTGCCTCGTAGGTCCGCTTCAACGCCCGGTGCGAGGTGAAGAGCACCAGCGTTTTGCCACGGGTGGCGCGGCAGCTCTCCACAAGTAGTTTCTCCAGGGTCTGCTGGTAGCCGGGCTGATCGGGTTCCGGCATGTCCTTGACAACATAAAGCAACGTCGACTTCAGATAGTCGAAAGGCGTTCCGATAAGAAGTTCTCTCGCTTCGTCCAACCCCAGCCGGCCCCGGACAAAGGCAAAATTGCTGTCGGTGCTCAGCGTGGCGCTGGTGAGCACCACGCAATCTTTCTCGCTAAAAAGGGACTTCTGGAGCAGCTCACCCACGTGCTGGGGAGCGGCGCAAAGGCTGGCAGCCGCCTTTTGTCGTTCCAGGACGCCCCAGTAGATCATGCCGTTTTCCGGATTGAACACGGCGGAGCTGAGCCTCTGGGTCAACTCCTCGCCATTCCTCACCCTGAACAGAAGCTCAGCCATCATGTCCTGGTAGTCATTGAAAGGGTTGTCCTCGAATCCCTCCAGGGCTGAATACAGCTTGCCCAGGCCGTCGGCGAGTTCTTTCATGTCCTTGAGGAGAGGCTCTCCATCCGTTGTAACCCGCGCCCAGCCGGAAGTCTTCCGCAGAGAAGGCGTCAGCCGGAGGCGTTTCTCGAAATCCCCCTCGTCAGCCCCCTGCCCCCCCATGAATTCAGCCAGCCTGGCGAAAAACCGTTCGCTGCTGCGCTGGCAGATTTCCGCGGTGAGTTGCAGGCTATCTATCTGCGTCTCCACCGGCCCCGTCCGCTGCGGCCTGGCCGGTCTGACGCGCCGGAGCCGGCCCTTAATCTCCGACAGCAGGCCCGAGTAAACCTTGCCGGTCGTGCGGACGCTGAGGTGGTTCAGATGGTCCTTAAAGAGAGATTCATTGATAGCAAAGCTGAACTGTTCGGTGGCTTCTTCCTCCAGATGATGGGCCTCGTCGACGATCAGTCGCCGGTATTCCGGGATGACCTGGTTGCCTACGGCCAGGTCCGAAAGCGTCAGGGCGTGGTTGGTAATGATGAGATGGGCTTTCTCCGCCCTCTTCCTGGCCCGGTAGAGAAAGCAGCTTCCCCGGCGGTTATAGCTGCACTTGTTTCCCAGACAGGTCTCCTCTTCCGAGCACACCTCCCCCCACAGACGCATTTCAGAGTTGAGCAAGCGCAGTTCCGCCCTATCGCCCGTGCTCGTCGCCCCCACCCAGACCAGCGTCCGAAGGAATATCTTCGTCTCCTCGGGAGACATATCCGCGGCCTGGCGGAAGTGATTCCACCGGCGCAGGCAAACATAGTTGTTCCTCCCCTTGAGGGGGGTCGCGCGGAATGCCTCCTCATCCCACCCCAGGCACTCCCTCAAGCTCGGGATGTCCTTCTGGATAAGCTGTTCCTGGAGGTTTATGGTATTGCTGGAAATAACAACACGGCTCTGGTTCTCCCGGGCAAAGAGGGCCGCCGGCAACAAATAGGCAATGGACTTGCCCGTGCCGGTCCCGGCCTCCACGATGAGGTGTTGGCCTTCATTAAAGGCCGCAGACACGGCTTTGGCCATCGTAATCTGCTCTCCCCGGCACTGGAAACCACTGAAACTCCGGGTAAGCTCCCCCCCGGGACCCAGCATGGCCCCTGTCTTTTCGACGTCGATAGGCACCACCTTCTTATTGGCCTGGAGCGGGGGGTATTTTGCCCATTTATCCTCGGAGCTGAAAGGCAGCAGCCATCCGACCACGCTGTCGGGGTCTGGTCCGCCGGATAGCACACTCCGCCTCTCCGCAATCTCCGCAAAGAACGGCCGGTAGGGCCAGTCGATGCCTTCTGTCAGCCGGAGGCACTCGCTGATGACCCCGGGAGGCAGTTTCGATGCCCGCGCCATCAAGCAATTGAAGACCCGCATGGAGGTTTCGGCGTCAGCCAGAGCGCGGTGGCCCGAAGTTACCTCGACGCCAAGTACCCTGGCTACGGTGGCCAGGCTGAAGTCCGGGGTTTCGGGCAGAAGAAGACCGGCCAGATCAAACGTATCATAGACTCGGTTGGGGATCTTGATTCCACCGGCTTCCAGGAAAGCCAGGTCGAAACGGAGGCTGTGCCCTACAAGAGAGTAACCCTTGATGAAGGGAAGCAGCTTTGAGAGAGCTTCACCAATCGAGGGGGCGGCGGCGAGGTCCGAGAGAACGATTCCGGTCAGGCGCTGCGCCGAAAGGGGAAGCGGGCAGGCAGGATTAACAAACGTCTGGAAACGGCTGATGATTTGTTCGCCATCGAATCTGACAGCGCCGATTTCTATGACACGGGCGCTCTGAGGGTCAAGGCCTGTCGTCTCCAGGTCCAGGGATACCAGTACTTCTCCCACTGAGCTGTTATCTTCTGTGATCCGGTACCACAGGCCACCGTGCCTGTGAATCCTGGGACTTGAGACGCTGACTTATTTTGCTAATGGCCACTGTCTGGTTCTTCTCATTCCACATAGACTATCATCTGAACAGGAAATGGAGTACCCATTTCAGCAGCATGGCGCCGCCAAACACCTCCACAAACGTCCGGGGGATGCGGCCAAACCAGCAGAACAGCAGGAACTTCCCTACCGGATACTTCAGACCGCCGGCCACCAGTCCAACTATGTCAAAGGGCATCAACGGTATTCCCGCCAGAAACGATACTACCCAGGCGCCGTAGTGGCGCATCCACCTTTCCGCACGCTTGTAGACCTCGGATTGGTCCGCCACGATTACCGTCTTGCCGGCGCGGCCGATCAAATACCCCGTCAGTTCGCCGAGAGAGCCTCCCATAGACGCAGCGATCGCTATCCAAACCGGGTCCCAGCGCGACGCCGCAGCCAGGACCAGCGCCATCCCGGGGGCGGGAAAGATGATAGTGGAGCTATTGAGCACCGTGATGAAGAAAACACCGAGGTAGGCATAGAGCGCGTATTCTTGCAGCGGCCTCGACAGCAGGGGCTGCAACCGCACGATGAGCAGCAGTACCAGAAAGGATACCACCAGGGTCGCTCCCACCAGGGCGAGCAAGAACCACACCGTCCTTATTTTCCGGTCCCTTTCTTTGGGGATCATTTCAGACAGGATTTCAACAATGCCGTTCATCTTAGTTCAAGGTCTTCGCTAGATAGACCTTTATTCCTCTCGACAACAGTTTACCATACAAGTTTCTCGCGTCCGTTTCTTGGCTTAAAACCGAACACAAAACCGGCCCGGAACCGGCCAGCGTCACCTTCCCATTCCCCTCATTCTGCATCAGACTCCTCTGGGTCTGTAGGTCAGGAAACAGGACTGTGGCTACTCTATCGAAAACATTAAAAAGCAGGTCTTCATCAATACGCTTTTCTTCTCTTATTTCCTGTACCATTCTAACCGTATAATGCCCGTCTGTAAAGTCGGTAGCTGTTAAACTTTTGTACATTATGGCGGTCTTGCCCGCCGGCACGTTCAACAGGGAGTCGAGCAGCACCACCCAGGCCGGAGAAACAGGCCCCAGGGGTGTTACTGTCTCCCCCTTGCCCCTTACCAGGGCGGTCCCCCCGTAGATAAAAAAGGGCACGTCCGAGCCGACCCCGGCGGCCAGTGCGGCGAGCCTCTCCCGGGACAGTCCCAGTTGCCACAACTCGTTCAGAGCCGTGAGAGTCGCCGCGGCGTCGCTGGAACCTCCTCCCAACCCCGCCCCCACCGGGATTCCTTTCCTGAGAGTTATCCTTGCCCCCACCGCCGCCCCAGTCTGCCGGCCCAGCAGGCGCGCAGATTTCACCACCAGATTGTCTTCAGGGGGCAGGTCCAACCCTTCGCAGGTGAGCGTGATATCTTCAGCCCCTTCAAACGTTAGTTCGTCGTACAAACCCACCGCCTGTACCACGCTGCAAATCTCGTGGTAGCCGTCCGGACGGCGCGACAGCACCTCCAGGGTCAGGTTTATTTTGGCCGGAGCCAGAACTCTAATCATAATCGTTACACCATCAGTAGCACGGGCATCTTGCCCGTGACGGGCCGGACCTATGCCAACGCCAGCCACCGGCAGGGATGCCCGTTGTACCGCAGCGGTAGCACGGGCACAGTAGCACGGGCATCTTGCCCGTGACAACTAATACGAACGCATTAATTAATTATACATAGTTGCTTAATTTTGTCTTTCGACCAGTGGTCGATCTTATGCTTGAATCGGATATAGATTTCATCCAGGTTATCAATCCAAACATT
>JACQUA010000419.1 GCA_016210565.1 Chloroflexota bacterium | reverse complement strand
TTCTTCGACTGCGACTCGTCCCGATAGCATCGTGACTCGTCTTCGCTCAGAATGACATTTTCATCCTTGATTGTGCGCCATCGGCGCATGGCGGATTGTTTAGAGTTTAGAGATTCGGATTTAGGATTTTCTCTTTCCGTTTTGCCCAAGATTTCACCGCTTAGGGACCACGTCCGTTCCCCCGCCGGAACAGGAGCCGCGTCGCCCGGACTTCAGTCTTTCTGCCAGTCAAAGACGATGCAGACGGTAACCTTAGGCGGCTTCGTCAGCAGCGTGCGCATTTTCGCGGCGATGTCCTGCCGCTCCTTGTCCCCTTCCCAGGCCTTCCAGTCTTCCTGACTGCGCCAGGTGCCGATAACTATCTCATGATTGGGATCGGCAACATTGACCAGCGTTTCACCGGTAACATAGCCAGGGTGGTTCATCGCTGCCAGGCGCAATTGTCTGAGAAGGACCTTCAACTCCTCTTGCTTGCCGGGTTTGATGTGCCGTTCCTGAATAATCGTTACCATGCTCACTACCTTTCGTTAGAACAAGCTTGAACTGTCATTGCGAGGAGTCCCGATTCATTGGGCCCGATGAATCGGGACGACGAAGCAATCTCCCTGCACATACTGCCAGGGATTGCTTCGTCCCGACGAAATCGGGACTCGCAATGACGGGCGATTTGATGCCTACGGCCTGGCCAGGGCTTTGACCACGTTCGCCATTTCGATGGCGGCGACGGCGGCTTCAAATCCCTTGTTGCCCATCTTCGTTCCCGCCCTCTCTATGGCCTGCTCGAGGGTATCTGCCGTGATGATGCCGAAGATCACCGGGATGCCGCTCTCCAGAGATACCTGGGCAATCCCCTTGGTCACCTCGGCGGCGATATAGTCGAAATGGGGAGTCCCACCTCGTATCACCGCCCCCAGGCAGACCACGGCGTGGTATTTCCCGCTCTGAACGAGCTTCTTCGCCGCCAGGGGAATTTCGAAGGCGCCGGGCACGCGCACGATGTCAATGCCCGCCGCATCGACTCCGTGCCTGGCCAGGGCATCCTGCGCCCCCTCCAGCAACCGACCGCTGATAAAATCATTGAACCGGGAGACTATGAGACCGAATGACAGCCCTTTCCCCACCAGGGAGCCTTCACAGATATTGCCCAATTTTACCTCCCTAAAAAGAATCTTGTCTCGCCGTAGCCGCACCCTTTACGGGTGCGCACTTACGCCCCGATGCGTCCTCATCGTGTCCAACGTTTCTGCGGGACACCCCGCAGGTAGGGTGGGTTCGCACAGCCACCCAGCTTCCCCTCCGCCCCGCTGTGCTTAACCCACCCTACTCTACTACTCGCTACTCGCTACTTCGCTTCGCTTCCTTCAGCTCCCCGTTGATCGCCAGCAAATGCCCCAGCTTTATTCTTTTTGTTTCCAGGTAGCTGATGTTATGAGGGTTTGGCTCGACCTGGATGGGTAAGGTCTCGGTGACCTTCAGCCCGTAACCTTCCAGGCCCACGACTTTCTTGGGGTTATTGGTCAACAACTTGATCTTATGCAGCCCCAGATCCTCCAGGATCTGGGCGCCGATCCCGTAGTCCCGCAAATCGGGGGCGAAGCCCAGGCACTCATTGGCTTCCACGGTGTCCATTCCCTTGTCCTGGAGGGCGTAAGCGCGTATCTTGTTATGAAAACCGATGCCCCGCCCTTCCTGCCGCATGTACACCAGAATACCACGGCCTTCCTTGGAGATGGCATCCATGGCGATTCCGACCTGTTCGCCGCAATCGCATCTCCTGCTGCCGAAGACATCCCCGGTGAGGCACTCGCTGTGCACCCTGACCAGCACGGGTTCATCGCCGCTGACATCTCCCATGATCAGGGCCACGTGCTCGTCGGCGTCGATGGCGCTCCGGTAGGCGATGGCCTTGAAGTCGCCATACTTCGTAGGCAATTTCGCCTCGGCCACCCTTTCGATCAGCTTCTCGGTGCGCCGGCGGTAGGCAATCAGGTCTTCAATGCTGACAATCTTCAAACCGTCGCGTTCCGCCATCACCTCGAGCTCCGGCAAGCGGGCCATGGTGCCGTCCTCGTTCATTATTTCGCAGATAACACCCGCGGGGTAAAGGCCGGACAGCTTGGCCATGTCCACTATGGCCTCGGTGTGCCCCGCCCGCACCAGGACGCCACCCTCCCTGGCCCGCAACGGGAACATGTGGCCCGGTTTGGCCAGGTCCTGTGCTTTGGTCGCCGGGTCCAGAATGGCTTTGACCGTCGCCGCGCGGTCGGCGGCGGAGATACCCGTGCTAACCTTGTTCTTGGCTTCAACGGAAACGGTAAAGGCGGTCCGGTACTTGGCCGTGTTGTCCTGGACCATCAAAGGTATTTCCAGCTCGTCCAGCCGTTTGCCGCTGACGGGCATACAAATAAGACCGCGGGCGTGTTTGGCCATGAAATTGATCGCCTGCGGGGTAACTTTCTCGGCGGCTATGGCCAGGTCGCCTTCGTTTTCCCGGCCGGCGTCATCCACGATGATGACGAATTTTCCTTCTCTTATTTCTTTAACAGCTTCTGGAATTGAAACCAGGGTCATGATCTTCTCACCTGCTCTGACAATGTCACCCTGAGCCGGAGACCTGAGCGCAGCGAAGGGAGAGGCGTCCCGACTCGTCGGAATCGGCCCCGCCCCTCCGAAGGATTCTTCGACTCTGGCTCGCTTGCGCTCGCCTGCGCTCAGAATGACATCTTCATTGTTTACTTGGCAAATCCATGCTCCAGCAGGAACTCCTCGGTTATCCCCGTCTGTTTCCTCTGGAGAGATTTTTCGACGTATTTCGCCAGAATATCAACTTCAATATTGACGGCGTCCCCGGGATGGCGCCCGGCCAGGTTCGTGGTCCTCTGGGTGATCTCCACCAGCGAAACGGCAAAAGAGTTACCTTCGACCTCCACCACGGTCAGGCTGACGCCGTCCACGGCAATGAACCCCTGGGGCACGATATAAGCCATCAAAGGCGCCGGCGCCCTGTAGCGCACCAGCACCGCTTTTTCCAGGGGCTGATAGGAGACCAGCCGCCCGGTGGCATCGATATGGCCCTGGACAAAATGCCCGCCCATGCGATCTCCCACTTTGAGGGCCCTTTCCAGATTAACCCGGTCTCCGGGCCGCAGCGACCCCAGATTGGTCCGCTGCAGGGTCTCCGGCATGATATTGACTTTGAAAGAGGTGCCGTCTATGGAGACCACCGTCAGGCAAACGCCATTGACCGCGATGCTATCGCCGGCCCTGGCGCCTTCGAGCACCCGGCCGGCCTGGGTGACCAGGGCGTCTCTCTGGATGGCGCGCACCGTACCGACTTCCTCCACAAGTCCTGTGAACATCACCGCTTCCCCGCACTTGGGTTGAGGTAGCCTGTAATCAGCACATCGTCCCCGAACATCGTGATCTTGACCTTCTGCAGGTGCTTGGCCTGCTGCACCGTGTCGACGCCGACGCCGCCGATGACGCTCCCCTGGGCTTTGCCGCCGACTATGATGGGAGCGATGAAAGCAACCACCTTATCCACCAGTCCATGGTCGAAAAACGAACCCAGCAGGGTGCCGCCGCCCTCCACCAGCACACTGGTCACTTCCCTCTTGCCCAGCTCGACCAGGACGGCGCGCAGGTCCAGAAAACCCGCGAATGCCGGCGCCCTGATCAAACTCGCCCCCTGCCGGACAAAGGCGGACGCCTTTTCCGGGTCCAGATTCTCGGAAACGGCAAGGCAGGTCGTCCCGTGCTCCTGGAAGATCTGGGCATCGAGCGGGGTCCTGCCGTTGCTATCGACGACAACGCGCACGGGCTTCTTCGACACCGTTCCGCCATCGCCGCTGATCCTGGCCGTCAGGTGGGGATTGTCAAGGAGGATGGTATTGACCCCCACCATTATGGCGTCGGTCCGGTAACGCAGCATATGGACAAAACGGCGCGATTCCTCGCAACTGATCCACCTGGAATGGCCGCTGCGGGTAGCCAGCTTCCCGTCCAGACTCATGGCGAACTTGGCCGTCACGAAAGGGATGCCGGTGGTAATATACTTGAAGTACGGCTCATTCAGCTCCAGCGCCTCCTTCTCCATGTAGCCGGTGTAGGTCCTTATGCCGGCCTGCTCCAGTCGGGACCGGCCCTTGCTGTGGACCACCGGGTTGGGATCGAGCGTGGCCATGTGGACCGCCGCAATTCCGGCCTCGATTATCGCCATGGTGCAGGGAGGCGTGCGCCCATAGTGGCTGCATGGCTCCAGGGTGACGTAAAGTTCGGCGCCGCGAGACGCCTCGCCGGCTTGCTGCAGGGCCACTATCTCAGCGTGGGGCATTCCGGGGGGCTGGGTATAGCCCTCGCCTACTATTTGCCCGTCCTTGACCACCACCGCGCCGACGGCGGGATTGGGGCTGGTGGAGCCGAGCGCGAGGCCAGCCAGAGAGATCGCCCTCTCCATGGGAGGGGTCGGTTTTACCTCATTCACTGTCGTGGACCTACCGCACTGCCCACCCACCCGGGTGGCGCCCCGATGCGTCGGGGCAATCGTTTGCTGCCAGCAGTCTAGAGTTGGGATATAAAGCGGTCCCCATATCTGAGTAGATTCTATCATCAGCCCCACACAAAGTGCAAATCAGGCCGGGGGAAGAGGGATTCTAAGATTCAAAAATTAGAAGATTCGGGCTTGTAACAAACTTATGTGATGAGGTATTGACATAGAAAGAGAAATCGGGTTTCATACTCCTGATCACCAAAAAAGGAGGTAGAAACCCGATGAGGCAGGTCCAGATAGACCTGACCCTGGTATTC
>JACQUA010000417.1 GCA_016210565.1 Chloroflexota bacterium | reverse complement strand
TCCTGCAGCAGGAAACCGCCGGCGCCAACGCGTTCATTGACCGGACATCTGCAACCACCACTACACCGGGCCAGGGCTATGCCCCAGGCGCGGGCGGCTACGGTGGCGGGTACGGCGGCATGATGGGGCGAGGCGGAATGATGGGTGGCGGCATGATGGGCGGATCGGGCATGATGGGCGGCGGCTTCGGACCGGGCATGATGGGCGGCGGCTTCGGGCCAGGCATGATGGGCGGCGGCGGGATGATGGGTAGCGGCTTCGGCGGCTGGACCCGGTAACCATAACCGGCGCCACTTCTTCGACACATCGACGCGAAAATTCCCTCCCTCTTTTATCAAGGGGGAGGGAATTTCGTTACCGGGTAGCATCGGCCTCTGGCGGACACCTGCCTGTGGGCACGCGCCGCGTGCTGCTACTGGCTGACCGTAGCCGCGGGCCGTTGGCCCGCCCTTGCATTGCCGGTGAACCAAGCCGTAGCCGCGGGCCGCTGGCCCGCCCTTGCATTGCCGGTGATACCAATCCGTAGCCGCGGGCCGTTGGCCCGCCCTTGCATTACCGGTGATACGAACACAGGGATCCCCGAGGGCCAGCGTTGTACAAAAAACATGTATGAATTAGCCAGTTCCATGTCGGTCAATTTGAGGGCGGGCCAGCGGCCCGCAGGTACGGCTGTCGGATTCCATTTCGGTAGATTTGAGGGCGAGCCACGCCACCATCCTCGCGGCTACGGCTTGAGGCCCTATCCTCGCTAATAAGATATAATGGATGTGATAGCAACATAACAATGAACAAAGCAAAAATCCTGGTCGTTGATGACGAACCACGCATCGTAGACATATTGAAGGCTTATCTGGAAAAGGATGGCTACCAGGTGGTAGTCGCCGGCGACGGGAGGCAGGCCCTGGAGCTGGCCCGGGGAGAAAAGCCAGACCTCATCATCCTTGACCTGATGCTGCCGGAAATCGACGGCCTGGAGGTCTGCCGCCAGGTACGTCGCACCTTGAATGTGCCCATAATAATGCTGACGGCTAAGACCGAAAATGCTGACAAACTGGTGGGCCTGGAGTTGGGCGCCGACGACTACGTGACCAAGCCCTTCAGCCCCAGGGAAGTTGTGGCCAGGGTCAAGGCGGTATTGCGCCGGGCATCAGCTCCAACAACCAGAAACCGGTTAAGCGTCCACGAACTGATGATCGACCTGGATAGTCACGAGGTCTTTTGCCATGACAAGAAGGTTGATCTCACCAACACCGAGTTCAAAATACTGACCACCCTCGCCGAATATCCGGGCAAGGTCTTCACCCGCGCCCAGCTCCTGGATGCCGCCCTGGGAGTGGCTTATGACGTCTACGACCGGACCATCGATACCCACATCAAGAACCTCCGCCAGAAGCTGGGCGCCGGGCAGAGATATGGGGATTGCGCCATCAGCACGCTGCACGGCGTCGGCTACAAGCTGGGTCCATAGGGATTGAGCGGTATCTTATCCAAACCAAAGGGCGAGCCGCCGCGTCCCGACACGTCGGGGCGCTCTGGCTAGCCACTACGACCTACCATGCGCAGCCTCACTCTCAAACTGATAATATCCTTTGTCTCAGTGGCGGCATTGAGCATCGCCGTTCTGGCGGTCGTCATTAACCGGGCCGCCAGCATCGAATTCACGTCGTACCTGGAGCTTATCGGGCGGATGCAGGGGATGATGGAAGGAATGATGGGCGGGATGATGGGCTACGGTCGCAACATGATGGGGATGATGGGCGCCCTGGGAGAGCCTGAGCAAAAGTTCCTGGGAAACCTTCGTAGCTCTCTCGTGTGGACCGGCATCGCCACCATCGGTCTGGCCCTGGTTACCGCCATTTTGCTGGCGCGACAGATTGTCCTCCCTTTGCGACGCCTTACCGCGGCTACCCGAGAACTTGCCGCCGGCAACTTGAAGCAACGGGTAGAAGTAACGTCCCACGACGAGATAGGTGAGGTGGGACGGGCTTTTAATTCCATGGCGGACAAACTGGCCAGGAACGAGGAACTGCGCCGCAACATGAT
>JACQUA010000416.1 GCA_016210565.1 Chloroflexota bacterium | reverse complement strand
TGAACGCATTCCAATGAAGGACCGGGGCGGCAAGCCGTTTTACTATTTGAACATTACCATTTTGAATTTGTTTAGGATTTCGTGCTTCGGATTTAGGATTTGGTTCCGGCTTCTCCGGGTTAGAATTTGGAATTTCCCTCTATCGATGCGCATGTATTCATGTCGTCGCATTTCGTCGCATATATTTTTTGTATTCGTAACATTTGGGGTCATCTCAGGGGGGTGAATATTTCCTTTGCTATGTCAATCAGCCGACCTTTGCCAAGGATGTTGTCTTCGTCCTCGACCACGATTTGCTCCCCCGGTAGGCGAACAATGCCTTGATACCCTTCAGGAGGAGGTACATCTACCCTGGCGCTCGGTCGGAAGATCCACCTGGCGAACAAGGACTGCCCTTCCCTGCTCAGAAGCCAGTTGATGAAGACCTTAGCAGCGTTCGGGTGTGGCAATTGTCCGGCAGGCAACGCAAGACAGCTACCACTCGCAGTGATCAGCGCACCTTCGGTCACCCGCACCAGGGCTACCGGCGCGCCCACGTCTTGAAATCCCAGCAACGTCGGCTGATGAGGGGCGGCGCTTACGGCGTACTTGCCTTTCGCCAGCCATTCCCCCTGGAGCCGCAGGTCCCTGGTCACCACCGGCTCCTGCTTTACCAACTGGCGCAGATAATCCTTCGTCTTCTCCAGCCCCCAGATGCGTTCCATGAATGATATCCAGGCATTGCTCGATCCTGGAGTCATTGGGTCGCGCATGACAATCTTGCCTTTCAACTTCGGGTCCAACAGGTCATAGTAGGATTTTATCTCCCCTCCCTTTACAAGATCGGTATTGCGACCTACGAACGACGTGTACTCTGCGCTAAAGGCTATCGCCAGCTTTCCCCGGTCCAGGAAGAGTTGTCCGCCCGTCCAGTTATTGGGTTCTTTTACCTCGGGCAAAATGAGCATGGGCTCGATAGGAGCCAGGATGCCTTCGGGGTTCATGTCGATAAGCAGAGTGGTAGCGCCCTGGCCGACGACGTCGGCCAGGAATATTCCGGCCCGGCGCTCTTTGACCATCTTTGCCGTCAGTTCACTCCCGGTTCCGGCGGTAGTGAATTCAACGTCTATGCCAAACCTGGCCCGAAAGGCCTCAACAAGTCCGGCCCTCTCGGTAGGTCCCCATTGCGTGTAGACGCTGACCCTGCCTTCATCCTTGGCCGCAGCGACCACCTTTTCCCATTCCGCTTCCCATCCCACAACACTGCCTTTTGCAGGCGCAGCAACCGTCCCCGGCGATTTCGTCGGCACGACTGTTTCCCCGGGCACACAGGCATTCAGAACGATACCTATGGCGATGACCATCAGGGTTGTGACCAACAACGGTTTCATTTCATACCTCCTGGACCAGGTGCCCAAGCTGGAAAACTATTATCTACCGGCCATCAGGCCAACCAGACCCGAGACATCGGGTGCCTCCTCCAGGCGTCGCAGCGTATGGAGCATTTGCTCGCACTTCTGCCGCAGCAACCCACCCATTAGCGTCACTTTGTTGAATTTCTGTTCCACCTCCTGCGACGTAAGAGGATTGCCGGGTGAGCCCTTCACCACCCCTTGATGAAACCGGCTGAACTCCCCTCCGTCCACGGTTCTTATGGTCAGTATACAGGGCCACGACCCCGGGAACAACTTGTCCAACCCGGGCTCGGCCACTACGTCGACCAGTTTGAACAGTTCCTTGTGCCGGAGATCCATCAAAGCAGCCACAGTTTCATATTCCAGGTTGAGAAGGATACCGTCCTCACCTTCACACGCGGTGAAGGCCAGCACGTAGCGGGAGCTCTTGCTGGCAGCGCCGATGGCATCCCCTGACGGATAACCTGACGCCCCGACCAGGGGCACCACTGCCGTCGGCAGTTTGTAGGTCATCCGAACTATGTCCTCAGCCCGGATCCGATGTTCTCGCAGGAGATCGAGGAGGACCTCTATGCCTGGAATGATATATATTCCCACGCCGAATCGACTGATCGTGGTCTGTTTCATCTCGTACACGGCGCCGAGGTCCCCGGTCAGCCTGGCAGGGTCAGGGTTTGACGAATGAGCGTACAAGAATCCGCGGGAATCTTCGAATATGTCCCTGATACCCACCACGCCCATCTGCGCCAGCAAGGCTGCCAGGACGCCTCCCTGGGCGGCTCGTCCGACCTGGACCCGGTTAGAATGGGGGTTCTTCGGGAATTGTGGCCAGGGAGGGGCGCCCGCGCCCTGAACCGCAGCGATGCTTATGGCTTCAGCCAGGGCGTCCCGTCCCAACCCCAGGAGCTTGCCGGCAGCCACGGCGCAGCCAAAGGGAGCGCAGATAGAGGTGGGGTGAAAGCCACGATTGTAGACATGGCTGGCGCCCAGCGCCACCCCCACCCTCGCCATGACTTCAAAACCGGTGACCGTCGCCAGAATCAAGTCCTTTCCGCTGGCACGTTGTCTCTCGGCAACGGCGATGACAGCCGGGACAAATGAAGAAAGGTGTATCGTGGAGCGGTGCATGGGGTCAAAAGGACCGAAGCTGAGCGCCGTGTTGGAAAAAGCCGCATTGATGCACGGCACTTTGCAGTCCTGGGTCACCAGGCTGGACTCTTCTTTCCCCCCCAGTTCTTTGAAGAATCCAGCTATGTCTAAGTGTGCCACCTCCGGGTTCCTGGCCACGCCGGCGGCTGTCAGGCCAACCTCATCCATTATCAGAAGCCTGGTGAATTCGACCACGTCCCGCGGCAGATCTTCGAATCTAAGAGCCGAAGCAAATTCAGCTAGTTGGTCACGGATGGCCATTGTTTTCCCTCCCTGCTAAGTATACGGCTACCAGATACGGTCGCCCCACGGGCTAAGTGTGGATAACGACCTCCTCCGGCTCTACTGTAAACTTGGTGCCAAACCTGACCGACTGTCGTGTGATCATTTCGACAATGTCGGCGCCACGTTTCGTGTCAACTATCTCGGGGGTAAGGGCCTTCATCCGCACTGGTAGGAATGCCACCCGCTGAATTCGCTTGTCCGCAATCTGGCAGCGCAGCATGAAAGATTCATAGACGGGAACCTCCATCGCCAGCTCCATGGCAAAATTCCCGAGGCTGTAGCAGATGGCCTTGCCCTTGTAGACTTCTATTCCCAGGGGTTCGTGGGGATGGGTGCCAAGTATCAGGTCAGCGCCGGAATCAAGTGCCAGATGTCCCAACTCGATCTGGTAGGGCACGTAGTCCCGGTAGCCCTGCGATATGCCCCAGTGCCAGGAAAGAACCACAATGTCAGCCGTGGCTTTGGCGTCCTTGATGTCTCGCACCATGGCTTGCACGTCACCCTGGTCGGGAATGGTGACCGCGGTGGCGGGAGCTCCGGGCACCTCGAACACCCGCGGGTGCGGCGCATAGGATGTAGCTAGCCTGACGACGGCAATGCCTGGAGAGTCATTGGTGGCGGCAAAGTTGGCCGGGACCACTGAAGAGTAGGACAGCATCGCCACCCGCGTCCCCTTTCGTTCCACGATGGCAGGCTTGTGGGCCTCGGCAATGTTCTTCCCCGCTCCGGCGTGGGCGATACCGGCCCCCTCCACAACCTCGATGGTGTGCAGCAGCCCTTCCGGACCGAATTTCAGGGCGTGGTTGTTGGCCATGCCCACGGCATTGAAGCCGGCGTTGCTGACGGCGAATATGGCGCTCGGCTTGGACCGGAACCCCGGTCTTCCCGGCACGGCGCCCACTACCCGCCCGCGGTCCGTGAATGGCGCTTCCAGATTCCCGAAGACAAAGTCCGCTGGCTTAGTGTATTTATCGATCTTCGCCATGATCGAAGCAGCGTCATCCCGCTTGATGTAGATATCACCAACCGCCACCAGGGAAAGCAGTTCTTTGGTTCCTTTAGTCATTTGATCCCTCCTTTGAAAGTTTCCTTTTCTGACCAAACAGTAGCTGGCCCTTTCGGACCGGTTTACCAGACATTCGCGTCATATCTTTTGCGATCCCCTTTTCCATTCAGCGCCGTGGCCTCGCTCCACGTCGAGAAATCGCCGCCAACCGTTGCCGTTCGAGACAGGGGGGCCTGTCAGGGCTGGACTCCGATCGCGTCAACTTACTCCGTGGTAGCCATACTCAACCCGCTCCTGCCAAGGGGGATTCCAGTCTTCTTCCTTTCGGTTGTCCATTTTGACGTGACCTGATCAGTCCTCGTGTTTGTCGAGAAAGCGTCGTAAGCGGGCCGCCGCTTGGCCAAAAGGCCCCGATGAAGACGGGACAGCCGTACAACTGCGGAATCAATTCGATACCTCTCTCGCCAATTGTGCCTTTTTCATCTCCTCCTCAAAGAGCCTTTTGACCGCTGGATCTTCTTCGTCCCGGTCTAGCATGTCGCCCCCATGCTTGATGCTCAGCCGCTGCTGGTAGATTTTCCCGATACCAGGAATTCCACACCGCAAGGCTACATGTTTGACCACCTGGGCACCCGTGTTGCAATGGGTGTGGAACCAGCCCTCCGGGGGACAATATATGGTGCCCTTTTGGAAATCCGCCTTGACCCTCCTGTCCCAGGTGTCCCACATCAGGGCATATCCCGTACCCTCGACAACAATGAGATGGGCGCCCGCAGCATGGCGGTGGGGTTTCTTGTAGCTCCCTACGTCTATCTGGGCAACGTGAGTGCCCATCCCGTTACGTGAAAGTTCCACCTGGACAACACCGTAGCCCGGTCCATGTTCGACCCTGGGGCCCAAGTACGGCTTGCGGACATCCTGGATAAATCCTCCCGCCCACGTCTGTCGGTCAACCATCCTCCCCACTCCATCAAAGTAGTCCGGCTCGTCGTCGTACCTGTCTCTAAAGACGAAACCCGAGTTGAATACAAAGCGCGGGTTCCGGTACATGTTGAAGACCAGCGGGGCATCCGTCACCGCGACTATCTTTGCCGGCTGGTCGCCGGTGTTCCTGAGTTCGTGCCAGACATTAACAGGCGGAGAAAACAGACTGTACTCTTGCCAAGCAATGGTCCGGGATGGCCCACCTTCATTCCAGAATCTGGCTTCCCCATTGCCCTGGAGGACATATAGCTTTTCCTCAAAAAGATGTTTTTCAGGTTTCAAGGAAACCCCCGGGGAGATTTCAGCAATATAGGCGTTGCTGAAACCCTCGCCGCCTTCCAGAATAATGATGGCGCCCTGACCGCCGGTGCGTTTCCATGGGGCGAGAGCTACCTTGTAAGCGTCGGGAACGTAGTAGCCCCGGACTATCGGGACCCCCTCCGCCAGCGCCCATTGCTCGAACGGTGTGTTTGATCTGTCTGCCATTTCATTCCTGTAGGTAGTCAAAAGAGCCCCTGCCCCGTGTCGGCCATAAGGCCCGCCAACTCCGATATATCGCCGTGGGATTCCAGACACCGGAGGAGGTCAAGCATCGGGTCGGCCCTCTGTCTCGGCAGAAACGGTGTACCACTTTCTTGAACCGACCTCCTGCGTCCTGCCACATAACCAGGTTCTCCGGGCCACCCTTTACTGAACCGTAGTGAATCTGAGTGAACTCCTGCCCGTTTTTCGTCTTGGCAGCAACTACGCGGGGCCGCGCTCCCGGGAAGAACCTGTCAAGCTCCAACTCGGCACTACGTATCTTCAGGACGTCGATATGCCGCGAATCATTCTCATTGGCATCATTCCTGTAGGCTAGGATCTACAGGATACCCGGCCTACCCTCTCCTAGAATTTTACTTGGAATTTCAGTTTAGTATAACCCCCATGTCTAGCCCATGTCCATGATGCAGGTCAAACAGTGAGACGTCATGGCCGGGTCGGACAATTCAGCCGCAATATCCAATGGGCCCTGGTTTCTCACGACAGAGATACCTCGGCAAGAGCCCGGAGCTTCTCCGGTTCCAGGACTATCACTTTCCCGCGTAATGGCCGGACCACACCGGTCTTTCTTAGGCTGCTCACAAACCGTGACGCTGTCTCAGTCGTCGTTCCCGCGATTCCCGCAATCTCATGGCGGCCGACGGGGATAGTGGGGCCAAAGTTCAAGAAGAGGGCGAGCAATGCCCGGGACAGTCGGCAACCAGCTCTTTCTGTCGCCATCTCACCCAGCCGCACTGAGGCCGCTTGGTGGCGTTTCGCGGCAAGATTCAGCATCCTCATCAGGATCTGGGGCCTGAGCTCGGGATGCCTGCGCAGAAATGACACGAAATCACGTCTCTTTATTACCAGAAGTTTACTATCAATCACGGCCTGCCCGGAAAGGGCGCGCTGCATATGCATATCGAGAAGCACATTGCCTAAGGTTTCTCCCGGACCGTAGATGGCCTTTACGAAGTCCCTCCCCGAAGGGGAATGTTTCAGAACCTTGATCGTTCCCGAAGCCAGCACGTAACACCGGTCTACCGGGTCGCCCTCCATGAACAGGAACTGCCCAGCCGGTACATCCAAAGCCTCGGTCTGGCGAGAAAGCTCGACAAGATGGTCCCTCCCTAAGTGCGAGAACAGCAAAGATTTCTTCAGTACGTTAGTCCTCGTCTCTTCCTCCAGGCATTCCGGTTCTCTCATATCCTTCAATCCACCCGCCTCTGGTGCCTGATTATCCGGAAGCCCCGGTGGTAGAAGGCACCCCCTGGCCCCCGGTTGTTCCTTCAACTGCGATGGCCCCTCCCCCTCGAAGCCATCATGCTTGCAATTGGAACTGGCTTCGGCCAAGCGGCTAATAGCCTTGACGGCCAGTTCACTGGGCTGGGCTCGCCCATTATCCCACCTGTTGACAGTCACGCGCGTGACGCCAACCCGCTCGGCAAACTCCCGTTGCGTCATCCCCAGTTCTTTACGTAAACCCTTAGCCAGCTCAATCATACCACTTTGAGCCATTGCGCCGCCTTCTTCGACAGCAGTTGACGATTAATCACAGGCCAATACAGCCCGAAATACCGTCTGATCAAGACATGCCCGGATTGCTTTGTCAAGGGAATGTAACAGATGATACTCCCTCGGGACTAAGGCGGATCCTGGCAAGCTCTATGCCTAAACTCAGAGAAGAAAATTCCATCGCCGCGAGCGACAATGTGGGGTCTTCCCGTTCAGTTTTAAAACGGTTCTTTCTCATTTGTCGGTAAGGATGTAGGTCATGGTCGTGAAACTCTTAAAGGTTCGATAGCCGCGGGCCTTGGCTTTCGCCGCTTGAACTGAACTGTCTCCTATCCCGAAGACGCTCATCTCACGCTCCCCTTTGCCGAGTTCTTTCTTGATAAGCTCTTCGTTTTCGATAGTATCTTTGCCCACCAGGAAGGCGGCGTCCCTGACCTCAGCCGTGCCGTCATGGACATAGAGGTAGAGCCATCTCCTGGCGGCTCCCTGTACGATCACCGCATCGTAGCCGGAGAACCTCAGGTAGGCGCCAAAATAGCCGTTGGCCTGTGATGAAGCAGCGCCATTGGTGAGCGGCCCTTTGGTGACCACACTGAAAGCGCCCGTCCCGGCCACCTTCAGCCCGTTGAGCGGACCAGTAGCGAAAATCAGCCGGTTGCGGGGATCGCTCCATTGCACGTCCGGCGGGACCTCGCCGTAAAGCACCTTTGCCCCCAGACCGGCCCCGCCGATGAAATCCCGGCCGGTCTCCAGGCTGATCGCCTCCTCAGACAGCTCTTCTCTTTCAAGATCAACCCTGAGGATCTTGCCGGGACAGCCGCATGAGTTTAAGTCCACTGGCGTTTCAACTCCTGTTGTTGCGCACAATCAATGACCTACCCGATTGCCGTAGCGGCACGCTGCGGCGTGCCCCCGGGCATCCACCAGAGCGGCTTCACAAGGTGTCCCCCTGCGAAAGCCCTGATTCCATCGGGGCGCGGGGGAGGCGCCTTCTCCCGCATTCCCGGGGGTCATTTGACCAGCGGCCCGAATATTTCCTTGGAAGCCTCTATCAGCGGGCCGACCAGCGCCATAGACTCCTCGTCTTCGAGGTAGACCGGGTCGCCGGGAAGGGGAACGATGCCGCTATAGCCATCGGGAAGCGGGACGTCCAGCCGGGCGCTGGGCCGGAAGATGCCATTGGCGAAGATCGTCTGCCCTTCTTTGGTCAGCAGCCAGTTGATGAAGACTCTAGCCGCGTTGGGGTGCGGAAGCTGCCCGGCGGGCACGGAAAGGCAGCTACCGCTGGCGGTGACCGAACCTCCCTCTTTCACCCGGACCCGGGCCACCGGCGCGCCGGCCTTCTGGAACTCCGCCAGGGACGGCGAATGGAGCGCCAGGCCCACGGGATATTTGCCCCGGGCCAGCCATTCCGCCGAGAGGCGCAGGTCCCTGATTATCATCGGCTCCTGCTTTGCCAACTGGCGCAGGTAGTCCCTGGCCTTGTCCATGCCCCAGGCCTTCACTATCATTCGCTCCCAGCTATTGCCAGAACCTGCCACCGTGGGATCCCCCATGACGATTTTCCCCTTCCACTTCGGGTCCAGCAGGTCCATGTAGGACTTGATCTCCCCCTCCTTGACCTGCTCCGTATTGCGGTCCAAGTAGGGGTTATAGGTGGCGCTCATCCCGATAACGAACCTATCCTTGTCCAGGAACAGCTTCCCCCCCATCCAGTTCTTCGGGTCCTTGACGTCCGGCAGAATCAGCATGGGCTCAATAGGGCCCGGGATGCCTGCCGGCTTCATTTCGGTCATGACCGTGGTGCCGCCGAGGCCGATGACGTCGGTCATGTACAGGCCTGCCCGGCGCTCCGCGGTCAACTTCATTGTCCCCTGAGTCCCTTTGGACACGGGGTTGAACTCCAGTTCGATGCCGTACTTTTCGCCAAAGGCTTTCGTCAGCGCCGCCCGGGCGGTGGACTCCCACTGGGTATAGATTCCACTGACGACGCCCTCGCGTTTTCCTGCCTGCACCACCCTATCCCATTCGACTTCCCAGTCCGCCTTGTTCGCGCTCGAAAGCGCCGCCGCCGGTTCCACTGGCTTTGCGGACAGTTCCGGTCCCTTGACCGCGCAGGCGCTCAGGACAGAAGCAAGCAGAACTCCGATGGCGATTAGCAAGTATAGCCTTCTCATTTTCGTACCTCCTGATTGTTTGGTCATGATCAATCATACAACATTTCGGCGCCGCTGATAAGTCAAGTATCATCTCCTTCCATGGGCATAGGCACTAACTTAGCAGAGGAACAGTAAACACGAATTGACACGAATGCAGAATCAGAAATACTCGGCATCAGCACGGCAGTTACTCACGTATCAGTTCGTGTTAATTCGTGTCGATTCGTGGTTTCGTTTCTCGTCGGACTCATTGCCTTAAGTTAGCGCTTATGCCCTCGGTGGGTGAGGATTAGGGGCTTAGCGAGGTCGCATCGACAAAATGTTGTCGATATTTGAGAACGTGATATCGAAAATGGAACCGTCCCGATATATCGGGACACGCTAATGAACGCGAAAATGGGTATCTGGACTACGAAGGGACGGTGTTAGCGTTTGTTCGGGTTCATTCGCGGTCAATTACAGAACCCGTTGCGGGCTTCCATGGCCAGGCAAACAGCTTGGCGCTCCCATTAATGACTGCCCCGCTAGGGGCCACCTCTTCCGAGCGAAGTCTCGGACGAGGCCTAGTCCGTTAGCAATGAACTCCTGCGCAAAATGGAAACAACAAATCCGAAATCCGAATCTCTAAATACTAAACAAATTCCAATACCGAAATCCCAAATAACAAACGCATTTCCATATCCGGGAATTTCCCCACTCAAAGCTTCGGAGGGACCCGGTTCGGCGCTTGAACATTGGTATTTTGATATTGTTCAGGATTTCGGATTTAGTGCTTCGGATTTTGGTTCCAGATCGTCCGGGTCAGGGACCCTCAGCCCATCAACCGCGCCAGGGGCGCCACGTCGCTCAAGTCCTCCAGCCCCCGCAGCAATCGAAGCATCCGGCCGGCCCTGGCTCCCGACAGAACCGGCGCCACCACCTTTTTGAACCGGGTTTCGACGTCCTCGCGGGTGAAAGGGTTCTCCGGCGAGCCTTTGACCGAGCCATCATGGGCCTGGGTGAACTCCTGCCCGTCCTTCGTCTTCACGGTGAGGACGCACGGCCACGTCCCGGGGAAGAACTGGTCAAGCTCCGGTCCCGGTATCACATCGATGCGCTTGAAGAGGTCGATGTGCCGGGGGTCGTTGACATTCGCCAGGTCCTTGTAAGCCAGGCTGTACTGGACGCCGTCCAGACCCTTGTACGCGGTGAAAGCCAGAATATAGCGCGAGCTCTTGCTTATGGCCCCGAAGGCGTCGCCGGATGGATAGCCCGGCGCGCCGACGAGCGGCACCACCGCACTCGGCAGCTTGAACGTCATGCCGGCCACATCTTCGCCCCGGATGCCGTGCTTCCGCTGCACCTCCAGAACGGCTTCCACGCCGGGGATGATGTAGGTCCCCAGGCTGAACCTCTTCATGGTGGTCTTCTTGATCTCATAGTCGGTACCCAGTCCCGCCGTCAACTTCGCCAGGTCCGGATCAGGAGAATGGGCTTTCAGGAAACCGGTGGGGTCTTCGAAGATCTCCCGGATGCCGTTGATGCCCGCGCGGGCCAGCAGGGGCGCGTGAACCCCAGCCTGGGCCGCCCGCCCCACCTGGACCCTGGTGGTATGAGGGTTCTTCGGGAACTGGGGCCAGGGACGGGCGCCCGCGCCCAGCACCGCGGCGATGCTTATGGCCTCGGCCATGGCCTCCTTCTCCAGGCCCATAAGCTTGCCCGCGGCCACGGCGCAGCCGAAGGGAGCGCAGAGCGAGGTAGGATGAAACCCGCGGCGGTAGACTTCGTCCGCTCCCAGGGCCAGCCCGACCCGGGCCATGACCTCGCAGCCGGCCACCGTTGCCAGGATGAGGTCCTTGCCGCTGGCGTGCTCCCTCTCGGCGACGGCG
This sequence comes from Chloroflexota bacterium, assembly GCA_016210565.1. GTDB lineage: Bacteria > Chloroflexota > Dehalococcoidia > JACQUA01 > JACQUA01 > JACQUA01. Next base: position 5,225 of record JACQUA010000416.1, on the reverse strand, counting down.
ATGGTTGCCGGAATGAAATTCGCGATGTGCAGCGTGGCCCGGTGCATGCTGTCGAAAGCGCCGAAGCTGAGGGAGGTGTTGGAAAAAGCGGCATTCAGGCAAGGGACTTTGCAGCCCTGGGTGGCCAGGGTGGACTCCTTCTTGCCGCCCATTTCCTTGAAGTAGGCGGGAATGCCCGTTTCGTACACGCCGGCCCGGATTTCCGGGTCGACGTGTATGGACACCGTGGTCATGCCCACCTGCCCGGCGATGAGCAGCCAGGTGAAATCCACCACGTCCCGCGGCAGGTCTTCGAACCTCAGATTGCAGGCGAACTCAGCCAGTTGGTCACGAATAGCCATTTTTCTTAACCGTCCCTTCCCTATGGCGTAATAAAGGCCGGACTATTAAATTCTGTGCCCGGCAGCGCACCCGATTTCGAATAACCAGATTTCGCGTGTGTATCAGGTCAGGTGCTTCTGAAAACCCTGAGTTATCGAAAGAAAGCGGTAGCACAGGAGTCCCCGTCCGTGAGCGGATTGGCACAGGCTTCCCGATTAAAGCACGCCGGATTCACTTTGTCAAATAGGACAATTTGACGCGAAGCCACCAATGGCGATAAGATACAACATAGCCCGGTTGGTCAATTGTCCCCAGGGCACGAGGTTTATTCATCATTTTCCGATTTATGCACCTCCTATCTAGCGACTTCACTTCACATCACCCTGCAAGAAGGACCTCTCCCCCCGGCAGAGCGAAAGCTGTGCACAACACCCCCATGGATCCCATGCACAGGACGGATTGAGGCGTTATGTCTTGGTGTAATTGTCCCTTGAACCAAGGATAGAGATGACCTGGCGATTTAAAGACCTGCGGGAATACATCGCTTTCCTGGAAAGCAAGGGGGAACTCCGGCGCATCACCACCCCGGTAAGCCAGGACCTGGAGATTACCGAGATCGCCGACCGGGTGGTGAAGCAGGGCGGGCCTGCCCTCCTCTTTGAGAATGTGTCGGGATCAAACATTCCGGTCTTCATCAACATGTTCGGGACGATGCAGCGAACGGCGTGGGCCATGGGCGTAGAAAACGTTGAAGAGGTGGCGGACCGCGTCCGGGCGCTCCTGGCCATGGCGCAGACACCCCCGACGGGCTTCGCGGCCAAACTGGGCGCCCTCAGGGAACTATCACGCCTGACCTCCTTCCAGCCGAAGACCGTCAACGACGCCCCTTGCCAGGAAGTAGTACTCACCAGCGATGACGTGGACGTGTCCCAATTGCCGGTCCTGAAATGCTGGCCCCTGGACGCGGGACGCTTCATCACCTTTCCCCTGGTGATCACCCGCGACCCGGCGACGGGCGACCGCAACCTGGGCACCTACCGGATGCAGGTCTTCGACCACCGCACCACCGGCATGCACTGGCATATCCACAAGGCTGGGGCTCATCACCAGCGTCTGGCGATCGAGAAGGGTATGCGGCGACTGGAGGCGGCCGCGGTGCTGGGCGGCGACCCGGTCACGATGTGGACCGGCACCGCCCCCCTGCCACCCGGCATGGACGAACTCTTGCTGGCGGGCTTCATCCGCGGAGAAAGGGTCGAACTCGTAAGGTGCCGGACCGTTGACCTCGAGGTCCCGGCCCAGGCCGAGATCGTGCTGGAAGGCTACGTTGTCCCCGCCGAGAGCCGCACCGAGGGGCCCTTCGGGGACCATACCGGCTACTACTCCCCGGCGGACGAGTACCCCGTCTTCCATGTCACTGCCATGACGCACCGCCGCAATCCCACTTACCCCACCACTATCGTCGGCCGCCCCCTGATGGAGGACTACTATATTGGAAAGATTACGGAGCGGATATTCCTCCCGGTAATTCAAATGACGCTGCCGGAGGTGGTGGACATCAACCAGCCGGCCGCAGGCGTCTTCCACAACCTGGTCATCGTGTCGATCAAAAAGGAGTACCCCGGGCAGGCGCGCAAAGTGATGTACGCCCTCTGGGGCCTGGGGATGCTGGCCATAGCCAAGAACATTATCGTGGTGGACCACTTCGTCAATGTCCATGACCTGGCCGAAGTGGCCTGGCGGGTCGCCAACAACATCGACCCCGTCCAGGATGTGGTCCACGCCTCGGGCCCGCTGGACGACCTCGACCACGCCTCCCCTTCACCCCGCTTCGGGAGCAAGATGGGGATAGACGCGACCGCCAAGGGCCCTCTGGAGGGCCGCCAGCGGCCATGGCCCCCGGAAATCGTCATGAGCCCGGAGATCAAGGCTTTGGTGGACCGGAAGTGGAAGGAATACGGACTCGAATGAAGAATGACGAAATCCGAATGACCAATGACCAAACGAATGACGAAATTCAAATGACGAATGACCAGTCAATTTCCAATGATCAAATGTTGAAACGGTCCGAGCATTCGTCACCTGCTCATTGCCAGGAAAACAACCCGGGTGGCGCCCGACGCCTCGGGGCCTGCCTGCGGCTGTCTTCATCTCCCATGGTGCTTGGGCTGCCGGGCGCGGGTGGTTGATCTGTCATTCTGGCTGCGCCATTCGTTGAACATTCGGATTTCGTCATTCGTCATTCATTGGTCATTCGGACTTCGTAATTCGTCATTAGTTTGGTCATTCGTCATTCGGACTACGTAATTCGTAATTTGATGGTCATTCGTCATACGCCCCGGGTCAAGCCGGGGGTCGTCACTCGTCATTTCAGGAAGCTGCCGCTGTTCTTCGGCGCGGTGAAGTTTGAGCACACCATCTTCGCTCTACCCTTCGCCTACATCGGCATGCTCCTGGCCGCGGGCGGCCTGCCCACCTTCCACCAGTTCCTCTGGATCACCCTGGCCATGGTGGGCGCGCGCACCCTGGCGATGAGCGCTAACCGGTTGGTCCACCACCAGGAGGATGCCGCCAACCCCCGAACTGCCGGACGCCATCTTCCCCGGGGCCTTTTGCGTCCCGCCGAGATGCTGGCGCTGCTGCTCCTTTCGGCGGCGGTGTTCTTCTTCGCCGCCTGGAAGCTCAACAGCCTGGCCCTGGCCCTTGCGCCAGCGGCCGCCGTCTACATCGTCCTCTATTCTTATGTCAAGTATTTCTCATGGCTCACGCACTTCATCCTGGGGCTGGCGGACGGCATCGCCCCCGCCGGCGGGTGGGTGGGGGTCACCGGCTCACTCGACTGGCCGGCGGTATTCCTGACCCTGGCCGTGACCATGTGGGTAGGCGGTTTCGACGTCCTCTACGCCTGCCAGGACCTGGAGTTCGACCGCCGCCACCGGGTCCACAGCATCCCCGTCCGCTTCGGCGTTCCCGCCGCCCTGTGGTGGTCTCGCGGCATGCACGCGCTGACTTCCCTGTCGCTGCTGGCGGTGGCCCTCTGGATGGGGCTGGGCTGGCCCTACTACCTGGGATGGGCCATCGCCGCGACCCTTCTGGTGTACGAGCACCGCTTGCTTAAGCCCCACGATCTCTCGCGGCTTAATGCTGCCTTCTTCAACGTCAACGGTTATATCGCCCTCGTGGTCTTGTTGGCCACGCTGGCGGCGGTGCTGCTCTGGTGAATACAGTTCATCGCATGAACTATTTGCCTGGTTCAGTCATCCCCACCCCCGCAGGCTAAAGACCTGCAACTACACCCCACCCGGCCGCCACACTTATGCAGACGAATAACCGCTCCCCAAAAACCATCAAGACCCTGTTCGACCGGCTGGCGCGGTTCTACGACCGGGTGAACCGGGTCATGAGCTGGGGACAGGACGAGCGCTGGCGGCGGCTCACCGTGCGAATGGCTCTGGGCAGCGGGCGCGAATGGGCGCTGGACGTGGCAGCCGGGACGGGCCGGCTGTCTCTAGCCCTGGCCCGGGAATATCGGAACGTGGCGGCCCTCGACATGTCCCTGGCAATGATGGCGATGGGGAAGGAGCGACTGAAGAATGAGAGCGGAGCCGGGCGCGTCAGCTTCGTGCAGGGCGATGCCCTCCTCGCGCCGTTTCCCGACAGCACGTTCGACTGCGCCACCATAGGCTTCGCCACCCGCAACGTGGCCGACCTGAGGCGATGCCTGGCGGAAATGCGCCGGGTGGTAAAGCCCGCAGGCAGGGTGGTCTGCCTGGAATTGAGCCATCCCCCGCACAGCATCATCAACGCTCCCTTTCAACTCTATCTGCACCGCATCGTCCCTTTCCTCGGCCAGATTATCGCCGGGCAGCCAGGCGCCTACCGGTGGCTGGGACGCTCACTCAGGGACTTCCCGCCCGCAGGAGAACTCAAAAAACTCATGGAGGAGGTCGGTCTTAGAGACGTGGGGTTCCGGAGGCTGCAGTTCGGGACGGTGGCGATACACTGGGGGACGAAGTGAGATAAGACTGACGTAGGGTGGGTGAAGCGAGCAGACACACCATAGCTCTTCCCTCAAACAACCCGCGCTAAGTAATGCTGGCAAGTACGGCTGCAGACGTAGAGCGTAACCCACCAGTTGGGAGCGGGGGTGGTCCGGCGCGTTCCGCAAGTGATGTAGGGTCGGCTAGGCACAGAGGAGAGGCGGGAAAGTCCCGATTGCATCGGGATGCTTAACCCACCCTACGGCTGACTGCTGTTAGCTGATAGCTGTTAGCTGGCAGCAGGTGTCGCTACGGGGCACGCGCAACGTGCCGCTACAGGCCCTTCTTCCTTTTTCTTCTCTCCGCCACTTTGATGCGGATCAGGGACCGCTGCAGCGCGGCCTGCGCCCGGGCCAGGTCCATTTCCGGCGTGTGAGACTTCAGTCTTTCCTCGGCGCGCTTCCGCGCCGCTTCCGCCCTTTCCATATCGATCTCCTCGGCGCGTTCGCAGGCATCGGCCAGAATGACAACCTTGTCGGGACGCACTTCCAGGAAACCGCCCGTGATGCACATGGCGAACTCGTCGCCATCTTTCCGTGCCACCAGTTCTCCGGGCATCAGCATGGTCATGAGCGGAGTATGGTGGGGTAGAATGCCAAGCTGGCCCTCTATCCCCGGCGCGACGACGATATTGACATCGTCGGCGAAGACGAGGCGCTCCGCGGTCGTAATTTCCAATCTCAAAGTCGCCATAGTTGGCCTCTAGCGGCTAGCTGCACAAATGCGCGAAAAGATTCTTCGCTTCGATTTCAATGACATTGTCGCCCTGAGCCGAAGCCCTGAGCGAAGAGAAGGGGCAGGCGAAGGGTCTTTTGTCAGGGCTGCACGACCAACGAAAGATTCTTCGACTACGCTCGCTGCGCT
>JACQUA010000418.1 GCA_016210565.1 Chloroflexota bacterium | reverse complement strand
GCCGCCTCAAGCCAGGCCGCTTTGGCGATCTCGACCTCGCGAACGGCTCCCTCGGGCGTCGAGCCAAAAGCGGAGCAGAATTTCAGGTCAGGGATATCGGCGATATAGCCGCCATCCTCTTCGCTGTAAAAGACATTAATGTGGTAGTCTTTCATGAATCCTCTCCCATTTTCAAATCATATTGCTCTACCAGCGTCAAAAACTGACGGACTTGATACGGCTTCGCCTCCCCTTCCTTGTCCTGCAAGTTTACCAGTTCTGGCACCTGGGGATGGGAAAAGATGTGATGGCTTCCGCTGACCCGTGACAAACGAAAGCCAAAGGCCTCGACCAGCGTAACTATCTCGCTGAACCGGATATTCTTCGAGCCAGCCTGGGCTCTCTGAAGCAGCTTCCGTTTATTCATCGCTTAAAGTCCGTGGCAGGTTTCCATGGCATCATAATACAAGGTGGGCCCTTTCATTTCAAGGATTTTTACCGAATTCAGTCCCTCCCTGGCAAGGGCATCTTCTACCAGCTTCCCTCCCTAATTGATGTAGGCCTGCTCGCTGAGCTCTTCCGACACAAGATCCTGCCGTTGCTTCGCTCGATGGCAAATTGGAAATTGGAAAGTGCAAATTTCCAATTTCCAATCTCCAATTTCCAATTCACCCCCGAAGGGGGCGGATGCTCCTCTCCCGGGGAAAGGTCACCGAGGCCCGGGTGGAAAATCTCCCCTCCTGGTCGCATTCTGGTTTCCATATCCACCAGGGCGAGCGAATTGACGCCGACGATAAGACAGGAGGGGAACGGGTAGCGGCTTACATCCTGCGGGCTCCGCTCTCTCAGGAGAGATGGTTTACTTGGAGGGGAAAGGAGAGGTCATCTAACGCTCCGGCAAGAAGGGAGGGGAGAAGAAGGTCTTTGGGGCTCTGGACTGGCTGGCCGCCCTTGCGGCCCACACCCCCGACCGGGGCCAACAGATGGTCCGGTATTATGGTTGGTACAGCAACAAGAGCCGTGGAATCAGGAGGAAGGCCCCCCCGTGGCCCAAACCGCGTACCCTGCCGGGCTTTCCCCTTGACACCCTTCCAGATGACTGATAGTCTTGTCTTCAGCAAGATGTATGAGGCGGCTGTATAGGCTTCTATTCTGCTCCGGCGACTCGGGAGCAGGGGGGAGCCCCGTGAATTCCCCCTTCGCAGTGCCGCCGTTCTAAACGTGCAGCGGAGAGATGTTTTCGTTAAGGAAGTCTTCACGAGGCCCATGAAGAATCAAGAGGTTTGGTCCATGAAGGTAACGGAACGGATCGCGAAGCTTAGCCAGGAGCTCCCGCCGGAAAAACAAGAAGAAGTGCTCAAATTTGTCGAGTTTCTCATTTCTCGTCAGGCCCACAAGGCCTGGACCATGGAACGGCGCCGGACTGTGGCAGCCAGGACGATGGGATGTCTGGCCGGCACTCATACGAGTAGCGAGGCATTTGCTCTACGTAAAAAAGAAGAGAAAACGAAAGAACAACGTCGGTGGAAACCTTAACGCCCACTCACTGCCTGGATGCCTGTGCGGCCATTGCTTATCTGCGTAATGAGCCAGGAGCTGATGTTCTCAAAGAGGTAATCGAACATCCCAGCTCTTTTCTGATCATGCACGTCTGTAACCTCGGCGAAGTCTACTACGATTTCTTCCGTAATGATGGACTCGAAGCGGCTCAGACTGCTTGGAATAACACGGTGGCGCTTCCCCTCGAAGTGCGCCGCGACGCAGATGATGCGTTCATCCAAAGGGTTGGCGTCATTAAGGTTACGGAATCCGTTTCCTTTGCCGATGCTTTCGCGTTGGCCCTGGCTGAACGTTTGCAGGTTCCCCTGGTGACCACCGATCATCATGAATTCGACCCCGTAGAAAAGAAGGGACGCTTTCGATTCCTGTGGCTGCGTTAAAACTGAGACGATCGTTCATGAGGAACCTAAGGTTTGGTGGCTCATCCATAGGTTTTCCTATGGGACTCAGTCCGACTCCCATAGCCCACGTTTCCGCAAGCCTCCCTGCGATCCCGGACGGTCGGATTTCCCGAGTCCGGTTCTGACCCTGGCCTGCTTCCTCAAGCGCCTTTCCAGCATGAGCGAAGCTTAAGCGCTGACCCGCATTCGCCCCTTCTCACCCCGGTTTGCTCTTGAATCCGTCTCATTAACAAGTTTCTGGCCCTGCATGTCCGGTCCTGATGAGACAGCCAGGTGCCCAAAGCCCCTTTGCCCCTCTGGGGTGTTACCCCGTCTGAGATGGCGTTATCTATCGCTCCGGCAAGAAAGGGAGGAGAGAAGAAGGTCTTTGCTGCCCTGGATTAGCTGGCCGCCCTCACGGCTCACTTCCCCGACCGGGGCGAACAGATGGGCCGGTATTATGGTTGGTACAGCAACAAGAGCCGTGGAATCCGGAAGAAGGCCACGAGAGCAGGGAACAGAGGCCCCCCGGATGCTTCTGCCAGACCCCTCGGCCAGCCCGTACCGGTGCCTTTGGGCCCAGT
>JACQUA010000015.1 GCA_016210565.1 Chloroflexota bacterium | reverse complement strand
TTCTTCGACTACGCTCGCTGCGCTCGCTTCGCTCAGAATGACATTTTCATCGTTCATTGTCCCGACTCGTCGGGATGGCCGATTGCTCTGAAAATGTCACCCTGAGCGCAGTCGAAGGGTCTTTCGTCCGGCGACCCACCTCGAAAGATTCTTCGACTACGCTCGCTGCGCTCGCTTCGCTCAGAATGACATTTTCATCGTTCATTGTCCCGACTCGTCGGGATGGCCGATTGTTTCTGATTTGGAACCTGGTTCCTGGGATTTGTTTGGTCATTGTTCATTCGGATTTCTTCATTCTTCTAGCTACAGCGTTTCGAAGAGCCTGCCCCAGCCCTTCACGCGTTCTTTCACATGCAATGACTTGAGACCCGCCCAGGTGACAACCTGCCGGCTGTGCAGGACCGGCACGCCGAGGTCCCTTTCCAGGCGATCGATGACCCAGGGCGGGCACCAGGCGCCGCAGGCCATGTATATTCCCTGGGCCTGCGGGGCCTCCTTGAAGGCCTGCCTGGCTACGGTATAGGCCGTGCTGCGGGGCAGTAAGTGGATATCTTTGTTGTTGATGAGGTTGAGGCTCTTGACATGGATGATCTCAAAGCCGCTGTCCTCGAAGAATACCTTGGTCCGCCGATCAACCTCGTGGGCCATGGGTGACACCATGACGACCTTCTTCAAGTCCAGGGCTTGAAGGGCCGCCACGGAGGCGGTGGGGTCAGTGGTGACGCGCACCCGCGCCACCTCTTCAACGCGCCGTATTATCTCCTTGTCGAAGCCGAATCCCTTCATGAAAGGCATGATTCCGAGGACCGAGATGAACGTGGCCCCGATGGCGGCCAGGCGCACCGCGGCGCTGTCTACCCTGGCAAGGGCCCGCTCGACTTCTTCGTCGGTAAGGACCGTAATGTCCAGAGTTGATATCTTTATGTCTATCCCCTCGGGCAACACCGGCTGCAATTCCAGGAACCAACTGGACGAGGGAATGGAGGGGCAGATCCAGCCGAAGACGCCCCTCCAACCAGGGACTCCGTCTACAATCGGGGTTTGGCTATTTTCCATTGCTTGCTCTCCGCGGGGATTATTTTGCATTTTGATTTGTCATTTTGATTCTTGACTCATGATTTTTGGACCGGCCTTCACAGGCAGGCACGCCTGTGACACCTGGCGCTACTTGATATTCCAGGTTTCCCTGGCGATCTTCATCATGTCCAGGCGCTTTTGTATCATTTCTTCGCTGTCGGAGTTGACATACTTTACTCCCTGTTGCGGGACCACCGAAGGGTCCGATACGAATTCATGGGTCACGTCCAGCCGCCGGCTGGCCACGCCCAGGGCTTTGGACATCAGGGTCTGACCTTCCCTGGTCAGAATCCAGTTGACGAGGGCCTTGCCGGCGTTGGGATGGGGAGACTTGCCGGGTACCCCGATCAGACCCTTGCCCCCGGAGGTATACGTGCCTTCCGCGGGCACCACACCCTTTATCGGCGCCCCGGCCCGGACGAATTCTGCCTGTATTTCCCCGCCCATGACCCCGCTGATCGCGTATTTGCCGCGGGCGATCCATTCCGTCTGCAGGCGGGCATCGCGGGTGATGACGAACTCCTGCTTCATCAGGTCGCGGGTGAAGTCAGGCCCCATGAACTCGTGGAAGATCATGAAGTTTATGGGACCGTGCCCGGGGATCGTCGGGTCGAAGAATACCAATTGGTTCTTCCACCTGGGGTTGAGCAGGTCTTTGTAGGACTTGATGTCACCGGTCTTGACGAGGTCGGTGTTGACGAAGAGGGGCACCACCACCCGCGCTATGTAGGCCTGCATCTGGTTGTCCGGGTCGATGTAGTATACTCCCCCACCCATCCAGGCGGACGGCTCCAGGGCCTCGGGCAGGAAGACCAGGGGTTTCACAGGCTCCAGGATGCCTTCTTTCTTGAAGAGGATGAGCTCGGCTACGCCCGCCAGGTAAAGGTCCTCCAGATACAGACCGGCGGCGCGTTCCTTCTGCACCTTGGCCAGAAGCTCCCCGCCGGTCGCCACAATGAAGTCCACGTCCAGGCCGAGTTTCTCCTTGACCGTGGTGGCGACCAGCCTGGAGGCGTCGCCGCCGAAATTAGTCAGCACCGTGACCTGGCCTTCTTTCTTGGCGGCGGCCAGCGTCTTCTCCCACTCCTGCTGCCACGTGGGCGGGACCGCTCCCGAGACGGAGGCGGGTGTGTCCCGAGCCTCAGGAGACGGCGCGGCGGCGGGAGTACACGCCGCCAGAGCATAGATGGTCCCGGCGAGGATAGCCAGCAGACAACAGACCTGTTTATTCATTCAAACACCTCTCTTCATAAGTTTCCGCGTTAATTATGATACACCTTTTGCCCATTTTCAAACCCGGCCGCGCCCTCGCGGGGTACGGGACCTCTCCACTCCGGCAAGCGCCCGAACTGGTCGGGGCCTCGCACTGCGCCCGGTTCAGCCGGACACCCTGGGGGGTGGGCTGCCTCTCGGCATCTTCATGATGTCGCTGATGACCTGTTCATCCGAACGGTATTTCGCCATTTCGTAGTGCTCGCGGTGAGTGATTTCGCCAAGCGGCCTTCGGAAGGAAGTAATCCTGTGGTTGGGATAACCCAGGGGCACCATCGAGTAAATCTTGTATATGTCTGGAACGCCGAGGGCCCTCTTCAGAGGCTCTTCGATCATTTCGCTGGTGCTTACCCACTGCGCCGCTAGACCCCTCGCTGCGGCGGCGAGACATATCATCTGAGTCACGTTTCCCATGTTCATATGAAAGACATGGGAATCGGTGTAGAGGGCAGCCACGGTGACGGATGAGGCCATCGTCCGCTGGTCGCCCACGATGACTATGATCACCGGTGCGTCACGGAACGTAGGTTTGTCCTCGGGTGGGTTGGCCCGGATCGGATGTCTGAACTCCGGGTTGCGCGTCATCTCCATGTGGTGCCCGTGCAACTCATGCTGGTGATAGACGTCAAATATCTTGTTGCGCGTTTCCTGGCTCTTCGCGATGACGAATTCCCAGGGCTGGGCGTTGCCCCCGGACATGGCCCACCGCCCCGCTTCGAGGATTTGCTCAATCCACTCATCAGGGACGGGGTCGGTCTTGAACCGGCGGACACACCTCCGGGTGTGAACGATCTCCAGGAATCCTTGCATATCCATGCTGGCCAACTCCTTCGGACGAAGTTCTATTGACGACTTGGATCTGGGCAAGACGATAGCCTCCCCCGCAGGCCGAAGACCTGCGACTACAAGCCGCTGTATTCCGGTGCATCCTCGAGTTGCTCCAATCCCGGAAAACCGAGGAAGCCGTATAACCTTTGCGATGCGGCCATGAGCCTGACTTGTTGGCTCGTGCTGGCATTGAAGTGCTGGTGGGCTGTCATCGGGGGTATGTAGACGAAATCCCCCTCTGCCCACTCATACCTGGCGCCGTTTTCCTTGATGTGCCAGTAGGGCTTGTCGGTCAGCTCCAGGTCCGGGTCCCAATGAATGTCGTAGCCTTGCCCCTCCAGGATAAAGAGGATTTCTTCCGACATGTGCCGGTGTTTCCCGGAACGGGCGCCCGGCGGCAGCAGGAGCATGTAAAGGTTGAGGTCCCTGATGGGACAATTCATGTTGTCGTTGAGGAAGTGTTTGATCCGACCGTGCCTGGAGTTCTCCCACGGGGCGTCCTCTGCTTTGATGACCTGTTGCCTCCTTGCCAGTCTTATCTTCTCCTGCTCCTGTTTGGCCGCCAGAAGCAGTTCCTCATAAATCTGGGCGGAGTACCCGAGCCGGTAGCGGTCGCGTTCGGTTATGGCCATTCCGGCGTCCCTCCTTAGCCCGTTAGCTGGAACAACGAGTCAACACGAATGAACACCAGATGAGTTACGTAGTGCCTTCCCACGGGTGTTCGATGAAGCGCTGGGCCTTTAGATTGACCGCCTGGTATAGCGGCAGGGGGGCAATTACCCAGGCTTTGGCCGGGTTCTCCCTGTCGGGGTTGACGTGCCGGTGGACGCATCCGGCGGGAACGATCACCACATCGCCGGCCTGCCATTCGAACCGCTCGCCGTCGTGGATTTCGTAGCCTTTGCCCTCGAGTATATAGAAGCAGGCTTCGTTCATATGGTAATGCCGCTGGGAAATGGCGCCTGGCGCAAAGTGGACAAAGAACGTAAGCAGTAGCCTCTGCCCGGTGGGGGCCATATCAACCATTCTGGCCTGGTACGGTTCCCCTTCGACAAGGGAGGGAATTTCGCTGGCCTTGATCACCCTCTTGCGCTTGAATAGCTCCATCCAGTCCTGGCAAATCTCTTTTGATGCGTTCTTGAAAGTATAGCCGTGGTCGCTGTGTTGACCGGCGATGGTGGTCCAGTCTGTCTTTTCCACGTTTATCCTCCAGGTCGATTTCGAGACACCCGGGTGTCCCGGGCGCGGGGCAGGCGTCCTCAGTTGGCGGGAGAACCCGGGTTTATACCAGCGGCGCGTACACTCCGGCTTTGAGGATAGAGTAGCGAAGGCAGAAGCCGCCGGCGAATTCGGAAACGGCCGCCGCCAGCAACGCCGTCTCCGGGAGTCGATTGAAGAAAGCATAGCCGCTGACAACGAAGGGAATTACGAGTCCGAGGATGATTACGCCCCCCACGAAGTACGGAGAAACCCGGCCTCTCAGCATCTCCAGTACCGACCGCTTGCTCGCCGGCGCCGAGTTGTAGGAGACCCAGAGGTAGATACCCAGGAGCGCCGCCGCGATGACCAGCATCCAGCGGACCAGGCCCTCGACGGCCGCCAGCGGCGCGCCTTGCAGGGAGAGAAGGACCAGGGCCATGCCAGCGCCGCCGAGCAGGGAATATGTAATGAAGAGGACCGGCATCAGGGCCGTATTCCAGAACGGGATTGCGTCAATCACTCCCAGCGCGAACCCGGTATAGGCAATGAGGGCGATCGCGCTGGCGGTGGCCAGGCCCTGCAGGACCGGGTTGTCAAAGCTCCAGGGGAGACCTCTGGCGAAGGGGAGGGTGGGGAGGATCTGCATGGCGGAGAAGAGCAGAAACGCCGCTACCGCAATCATCCCCCGGGATATCCAGGAATTCTGTGGCCTGAGGAAGGCGCGCCAGAACCGGAGAGGTCTTCCCAGGTAAATGAGGTGCGCCGCCGACTTGCCTACCGCCACCAGGAGGAAGCCGGCCACGAGCCCCTGATAGCTGTTCAGGTATGACGAGACCAGATAACTTCCCCCGCCCAGTCCGCCGAGAAAGAAAGCCAGTACCAGGAAGAAACCGCGTCTATCCACCCATTCGGTCTGAAAGGTGAACTCGGCCATGTGTCCCGGGTTTATTGCCGGAATGCTCATCGGGGACCTCCTCATAAGCTAACTGAGTTAGTCCTTTCATCTTGGTTTGTTGGCCCGGTCTTCGGGTTTCAGGTACCTGGCCCCTTGCCAGTGAACAATCAATACCGGTTGCAGGTTTCTGCCTGACGGGAGCGCGCACTGTTACGGCTGACTTGCGGCGGCCAGGAATAAGGCTCCGGGCCCGCCGGAGATCCTCATTGGCGATTGCGCTTCTTCCGGATGGGGTCAAACGTTGTCCCACCTGGAAAAACCTGTTGGTATGCCAACAATGTGCCAGGACTTTAGCACGGCCCGCCCGCTCTTGTCAACCCCCCGTGTTGTTGTTATACGATATTGTCAGTAGTTAACTGTTAAGGGAAAATGTCAGTCCATGAAAGGATTGACATTGAACACAGAGGAACAAAAGAGGTTACAGATCTTGAACAAGGTGTTGAGAGGAATATGTGGGGTGGGGGA
>JACQUA010000044.1 GCA_016210565.1 Chloroflexota bacterium | reverse complement strand
TTGTTACTATATATAGCATACAGATTTCAGGAAGTCAAGAGGGAAAAGCAGAAAAAATCCGGAAAATTCTTTCAGCGGCTAAGGATCAAGGGCCGCGGCGAACGGGATTGGAGAGGGCTTCTCCCAGTGTCTGAACCACAGCAGTCGATAGTCGGCAGTCGATAGTCAATAGTCAATAGTCGACAGTCAGTAGTCGATGGTAGGCAATCGGATCAGTCCCCCTTTTTCAAAGGGGGACTAAGGGGGATTCTGCTGTCTTTTCAGCCAGAAGTATGTTATGCTTATCAACGATTGGCCAACCGGGACTCTCCGGGCACGCCAGCAAAGAAACGCGAAACAAACAGAGATCGCCCTGGCGCCCATGATTCCTTCCGTAACTTTCCCTGGGGATACGCGGGATGATTGCATGAAAAAGATGGTTGCCCCTATGGTTGTCATCACCACGATCGCGCTGGTAGCATTGGGGGCATGTAATCCCCTGGATTCCGGCACGGCCTACGGGTAATTGCGTCTATCTATGAGCATGAGTAGTTGTTTTCGGGCGATAACAAAGGGTGTGATTGCTTCGGGTATCGTGCTTGTCGTCCTTACGGCAGAACTGGGTTCGTTGTCCTGCTCCCGTGGAATTTACTCAGGAAGGGTGGATTCAATCACCGTTGCCACCGAGACCAATGCGGCGTCCTCCCTCATCTTCATTGCCGAAGAACAGAACTACTTCGCTGCCAACGGCCTCAATGCGACCTTCAAGGATTATGGTTCGGGCCTAGCCGCAGTCGACGGCATGTTAAGAGGCGAAGTGGACATTGGTAGGGCGGCAGAGTATGTCATAGTCGGAAAGGCATTTACAAAGGAAAGTATTCGGACCCTGGGAAGTATCGACAGATTTCAACAACACTACATTGTCGGCCGGAAAGACCGGGGAATCGATACCGTTTCCGAACTCAAGGGGAAGAAAATCGGAGTTCCCTTGAAGACAGCCTCGGAGTTTTATCTGGGCAGGTTTCTCGATTTGCATGCCATAAACATCAATCAGGTAACCATTGTCGATGTCGCTCCTGAAAGAACGATAGATGTTATCGCAAACGGTGATATCGATGCCGTGGCTGTCTGGCAGCCCTACATATAGTCAATTGAAGACCGTATGGGGAGCGGCATAGTCGAGTGGCTGATGCAAAGCGGTCAGCCGACCTACAGCCTCCTGGTCAGCACCAAGGACTGGATGCTAAAGCATCCGGAACTGGTCGCCCGACTTCTGAATTCCCTCGCCCAGGCTGACGACTATCTCATCCGTCATCCTGCTGAGGCGAAAGCAATCGTGCAGAAACATCTGAATGTTGATGATTCTTACATGTCGAAGGTTTGGGCTGAGCACCAATTCACTCTTTCGCTTGACCAATCGCTGATTATCGCCATGGAAGATGAAGCCCGGTGGATGATCAGGAACAACCTCACCGCTGAAAAACAGGTCCCTAATTTCCTGGAGTATCTCTATGAAGATGCTCTCAAGTCGGTAAGACCTGAAGCCGCAAAAATAATTCGTTGAGCCGGGATGAAAACGAAACGCATTGTGATCGCGCTAGTCCTTGCTGCGATATCAGGTGTCCTGGCGTTGTCCTGCAGTCCCGGGCCGCAGGCGATCACCGTCGGCGAGGTGCCGAGTGAGGCCTGGGCGCTGATTCATGTCGCCGATGAACAGGGACTGTTCAGTCGTAACGGTCTGGCTGTCACTTTCCAGAAATACGAAACGGGACTGGCCGCCATAGACGCGGTAATGAAGGGCGAAGCGGACCTCACTCCCACCGGCGAATATCCTCTGGTTGGCAGAGCATTCCGGAAAGAGAACTTCAGCATAATCGGGGTTATCTCCAAATCCTTTTCCTGGTCTATCATCGGTCGGAAAGACCACGGTATCGGGGGTATTTCAGACCTGAAGGGGAAGAAGATCGCCCTTCTGCGGCAGGGGCTGGGGGAATTCTACCTGGGCAGGTTCCTGGACCTGAACGGCCTGAACATGGCGGACGTGCTCGTGATCGATACCGCTCCTTCAAAATGGGTGGAGGTGATATCCGAAGGCAGCGTCGACGCCGTTGTTGTGTGGCGACTCTATGTAGACCCAATAAAAGAGCGGCTGGGGGATAGAATCGTCGTCTGGCCGGCCCAGAGCAACCAGCCGGCATTCAGTGTCATTTCGGGCCGCACCGACTGGGTAACCCAGCATCCGGAAACGGTCAAACGGTTTCTGGAAGCGCTGGCCCAGGCAGAGGAATATTCCACAGGCCATGAGACTGAGGCCAGGGCTATCTTGCAAAGACTGCTGCAACTGGACGCGGCGGCCATCGACAACCTCTGGCCAGACCATCGTTTCTCTCTTTCGCTCGACTATTCGCTGATTGCGGCCATGAATGACCAGGCGCGATGGATGATCAGTTATGGCCTCACCACTGAGAAGAACGCCCCGGATTTCCGCGACCACATCTACGTAGACGGCCTGGCTTCGGTGAAGCCCGGGGCGGTGGATATCATCCCTCTGAGAGGCAAACCTTGAAGATCAGGAACCGGTTCATCATCACCCTGGCGGTCTTCGGGGTTGCCTTCGTCATCATGGCCGTTTCCATCATCGAGACCAACCAGGAGGCAGGGCGCTTCAAGCAGCAGGAAGAAATAGCCAGAAGCATCGAACGGGCGGCCCGCGAGCTAAGCTATCTATCCAATGACTACCTGCTTCACGGTGAAACCCAGTTGCGGTCACGGTGGGAGTCCACTTTTTCGTCCCTTTCCGCCGAGCTTTCGAATCTGCAGCCGGACAGCCCGGAGCAGGCCGCCCTGGTCAACAACATCAGGACCAACCGCCAGAGGTTGAAAGAGATATTCACTGATGTAGCGTCGCTCAGGGAAAGCGGCTCTCCCTTCCCGACCGCAGCGGTCGGCCTGGAGTTTCTCCAGGTCTCCTGGAGCCGTATGGAGGTACAGAATCAGGGAATCATCTTCGATGCGCTGCGGCTATCGCAGATGCTGGACGACCAGGTCGAAGGATCCCAGCGAAGGGACATCACACTTGTTTCTATCCTCCTGGGAATAGTCGGCGCCTACCTCGCCGCCAATTACCTCCTGATCTACCGGCGCATTCTGAGATCATTGTCGGCGCTCCATGCCGGAACCAGGGTTGTCGGCTCCGGCAACCTGGACTTCACCATCGCCGAACAGCAGAAGGACGAAATCGGCGACCTCTCCCGGGCCTTCAACCGCATGACCGCCAATTTGAAAAGCGTCACGGCCTCCAAAGCGGACCTGGAAGATGAAATTGCCCGGCGCCGGCAGGCTGAGACGCAGACCGAGCGCCGGAAGTCGGTCCAGGATGGAATCAACCGGATACTCCAGGCGTACCTGACCTGCGCTACCCGGGAGGAACTCGGACTCCTCTGTTTGAAGGTCGCCCAAGATCTGACGCAGAGCAAGTTCGGCTTCATTGACGAGCTGGGAGACGACGGGCTACTTCACGCGGTGGCCATAAGTAATCCGGGCTGGGAACTCTGCGCCATGTCCGAAAAGGCCGGGCATGGGAAGACCCTAGGGACGTTCGCCATCCGCGGACTTTACGGAGCCGCTATTCGCGACGCCAGGAGTCTGCTTTCCAACGACCCATCCTCCCACCCGGACAGCACTGGCACACCCCCGGGCCATCCTGCCCTGAAGGCGTTTCTCGGCGTGCCTCTGGTCCGCGTCGACAAAGCCGTCGGCGTGCTGGCTCTGGCCAACCGGGAGGGCGGCTACCGCAGCGAGGAACTGGAAACGGCGGAGGCCCTGGCCCCGGCCATCCTGGAAGTTCTGACGCGCAAGAAGGCCGAGGCCAGAATCTCCCACCTGGCTTCCTTCCCCGATCTGAACCCCTTGCCCGTCGTCGAAATGGACATGGCCGGCCGTATCGCCTACATCAACCCCGCAGCCCGGCGGCTCTTTCCCGACCTGGCGGCGATGGGAACCGCCCACCCTTTCCTGGCGGACTGGGAGAAAGTAGTCAATGTCGTTCGCGACGAGGACGGCGAGCACCCGGTCCGGGAGGTCAATATCGGTGACTCATGGTACGAGCAGACGATGCGGTTCCTCCCTTCCGCTTCGGCCATCCGCATATACGGTCATGACATCACCGAGCGCAAGAAATCAGACCAGGTGAAAGACGAGTTCATCGGCCTGGTGTCTCACGAACTGCGCACCCCACTCACCGTGGTCATGGGTTCGCTCTATACCGCCATGAAAGAGGGACTGACCGAGGAGGACCAGCGCTTTCTCATGCAGAACGCCGTCGAGGGGGCCGAGTCGCTGAAACTCATCCTGGAAAACCTGCTCGAACTTTCCCGGTTCCAGGCCGGCCGCCTGGCGCTTCACAAAGAGACGGTAAGCATTGGCAGCGTGGCCCGGAAGACGGCGGAACAGGTGCAAAGGCGCTACCCCATGGCCAGCTTCCTGGTAGAAATACCGGACGACCTGCCGGTAGTGCACATGGACCCGACGCGGGTGCAACAGGTGCTGCACAACCTTCTGGACAACGCCGTGAAATACTCCGACGCGGGCGGAGAGGTGGCCATCTTTGGCAGGAGCCAGGACGCTTGCATTCTCGTCGGAGTCAAGGACTCGGGCATAGGGATATCCGCCGAAGACCGGGCCAAGCTGTTCCAGCCGTTCCAGAGATTGGAAAACGCCGCCGGCGCCTCCGCCAAAGGCACCGGCCTCGGGCTGGTGGTCTGCAAGCGCCTGGTGGAAGCCCACGGGGGGACGATCTGGGTGGAATCCGAGCCGGGACAGGGATCAACCTTTTTCTTCACCATTCCGCTGGAGGGGGAGGAGCAAGTAGTGAGTAGTGAGTAGTGAGTAGTGAGTAGCAAGTAGGAAGAGTAGGAGGAGTAGGAGGAGTAGGAAGGGTAGGAGGAGTAGGAAGGGTAGGAAGAGTAGGAAGGGTAGAAAGAGTAGGAGGAGTAGCAAGTAGGAAGAGTAGTCTGGAATCTGCAATCCGTCGCGGCGGCGGGGAATCTTGAATCCGTTTGGCCGCCTCTGTATAATAGCAACATCCCAACAGGCGGTGTTCCGTCATTCGAATTGCGACATCAGAAACTGAGGAATAGCTAATGTCCTTCGCCACCGGACTGCGCTGCCGCGAATGCGGGAGGGAATTCCCTCACCAGCCCGTCAACATATGTGAATACTGCTTCGGCCCCCTGGAAGTCGTCTATGACTACGAGGGCATCAGAAAGGTCCTGACCCGGGACCGCATCCAAAAAGGGCCGGCCAGTATTTGGCGGTACAAAGACCTGCTGCCCGTCGAGGGAGAAGTAGTTGACATTAACGCCGGTTTTACCCCGCTGATTAGGGCCAAAAACCTGGGACGCTATCTTGGCCTGGACCATCTGTACATCAAGAATGACTGTGTCAACCCGACCTACTCCTTCAAGGACCGCGTGGTGGCCGTGGCTTCCACCAAAGCCCGGGAATTCGGACTGAAGGCCCTGGCCTGCGCTTCCACCGGCAATTTGGCCTGCAGCGTGGCCGCCCACGCCGCCCGCGCCGGATTGAAGGCCTACGTGTTTATCCCTTCCGATCTGGAACAGGGGAAAATCCTGAACACCGCGGTCTACGCGCCGACCCTGGTGGCCCTGGATGGCAGCTATGATGAGGTCAACCGGCTGTGCAATGAGCTATCGGATGTCTACGACTGGGCCTTCGTCAATATCAATATCCGCTCCTACTATGCCGAAGGCAGTAAGACCCTGGCCTACGAAGTCGCCGAGCAACTGGGATGGCAGGCCCCGGTCAACGCCATCGTCCCGGCGGCATCGGGTTCGCTGTTCACCAAGATATGGAAGGGCCTGAACGAGCTGGCCACCCTGGGAATCATCGATAAGGTTGCCACCAGGATGTTCCTGTCCCAGGCCGCCGGCTGCGCGCCGATTGCCAGCGCGGCCATGTCCGGTAGCTCCGTCATCAAACCGGTCAAGCCGAAGACCATCGCCAAGTCCCTGGCCATCGGCAACCCGGCCGACGGCATCTACGCCTTGAAGGTCGTCCGCGAGTCCCGGGGCGGGGCCTGCTCAGCGCCCGAAGAGGAAATCGCCGAGGGCATGAAGCTCCTGGCCGAGACCGAGGGTATCTTCGCCGAGACCGCCGGGGGCGTGGTCGTAGCCTGCCTCAGGCGGCTGGCGGCATCGGGCGTCATCAAGAAAGATGAGCTGACGGTGGCCTATATCACCGGATGCGGCCTGAAAACGCTCGAGGCTATAGCCGACAAGGTGGTACCGGTGATCCATATCCAGCCAACGGTTGATTCCTTCAAAAAAGCCCTGGCGGAACAGAAGGAAAGACCGACCAGTCTGCTCGGTGGGCCGAGGACGAGCTAGACAACCGGTACCGCCCCGACCTGTCGGGGTGAGCCGTTATTTTGATCCTTCATTGCGCCCGGCCGCCCGTGCATGAAGGTTGCTCAGAAAATAGGCCGTCATTGTGAGCGAAGCGAAGCAATCCCCTCCGCCTTGCGAGAGTCCGCAAGGCGGACCGGTTGGCTGGACGTCTGGGAGGTTGCTTCGTCATTCCGATCAAATCGTCCCGATCGAAATCGGGGCTCGATGACAGTTCAAGTTCATCTTGGATTTTGCCGGAGGTCTGTTATGCCTAAAAAGAGGTTCCTTCTCACTTTTCCCGAGAAACTCATAACCGAGCCAATCATATACAATCTTTCTGCAAAGTTTGGCGTCGTTTTCAACATCCGCCGCGCCGATGTGACCGAGGACAAGGGATGGGTGCTCCTCGAACTCGAAGGCGACCCGGAGAGCATCCAGAAGAGCCTGGCCTGGGCCGCCAAAAAGGGTGTTGAGGTGTCGCCGGTGGGAGGGGATGTCATTGAAGGCTAGGGGGGAGTAGGAAGAGTAGGAAGGGTAGGAAGAGGTAGGAAAAGTAGGAGGAGTAGGAAGAGTAGGAAGGTAGGAGGAGTAGGAAGAGTAGGAAGAGTAGGAAGAGTAGGAAGAGTAGTGGCACGCTGCCGCATGCCGTAGCGACGGGCCTTGCGCCCGTCGTAAACCGGCGACCTGACGTTCCTACTCCTGCTGCTTGCTACTTGCCACCGTCTACTTGGTACTTTTCTTACTCCTCCTACCTTCCTACTCCTCCTACCTTCCTACTCTTCCTACTCTTCCTACCCTTCCTACCTTCCTACTCTTCCTACCTTCCTACTCTTCCTACTCCTCCTACTTTTCCTACTCCTCCTACTCTTCCTACTCCTCCTACTCTTCCTACTCCTCCTACTTTTCCTACCTCTTCCTACCCTTCCTACTTGCTACTCTCTTGCCGCATCAGCCACTTCTTCTTCTGGGCCAGGCGCGCTTCCTGGTCCGTAAGTTGGTAGCCGCCCAGGAAATCACTCCTGAAAGCGCTAAACGTTCCGCCGTCAATCGATTTCCTGATATCTGCCATCAATTCCTCGATGAAGTGCAGGTTGTGGAGGGTGGCCAGGCGATAGGCCAGCAGTTCTTCTGCCCGGAACAGGTGGTGAAGATAGGCCGCCGAGAAGTTCCGGCAAGTGTAGCAGGAGCAGGCCGGGTCCACGGCTTTCTCCCGCAATTTGTAACGGGAGTTCCGGATGTTCTGGCGGCCGCTCCGGGTGAATAAGGCCCCGTTCCTGGCCACGCGCGTCGGCAACGCGCTGTCGAACATGTCGATGCCCATCCCCGCGGCTTCGACCAGGTCCTCCGGCGACCCCACCCCCATCAGGTAGCGGGGCTTGCCGGACGGAAAACAGGATACCGTTTCCCCCACCATTTCGTAGGTGATCTTCTTGTTCTCCCCCAGGCTAAGGCCGCCGACAGCATAGCCCGGGAAATCCATGTCTGCGATGGTCCTCGCCGATTCCCGCCGCAAGTCGGCAAAAGTCCCCCCCTGGGCGATGCCGAACAGGGACTGCTCTTTGTTCCTGTGATATTGCTGGCAGCGGAGCGCCCAGCAATGCGTCCTTGCCGTCGCCTCCCGCGCCTCCTCGTAGCTATCCCCATACCTGGGAGGATGGTCAAAGGCCATCATGATATCCGGGCCCAGTTCCTGCTGTATTTCCATTGCCTTTTCCGGCGTCAGGAAGTGCTCGCTCCCATCGATATGCGACCGGAAGGCGACTCCCTCCTCGGTCACCTTCGCCAGGGGACTCAGGCTGAACAACTGATAACCTCCGCTGTCGGTCAGGATAGCCCCGTCCCAGTCCATGAAGCGGTGCAGACCGCCCATCTTCCCTATGACCTCGACGCCTGGTCGCAGGTACAGGTGATAGGTGTTGCACAGGATCAGGGAAATCCCTAACGACCGCAGGTCATCAGGAGTCAGGGTTTTCACGGTCGCCTGGCTGCCGACCGGCATGAAGACCGGGGTCGGGACGTCGCCGTGGGCGGTATGCAGGACCCCCGTTCGGGGACCTGTGCCCCCGTCAGTGTGAATCAGAGTGAACTTGAGAGACACGAGAAAGAAGATCGCAGACTACAAATTGCAGATTACAGACCGTCTTTGCGAGGGGCGAAGCGACGAAGCAATCCCCTCCGCTCTGCGAGAGTCCGCTCCGTTCCGGGAGTCCCGACAGGTCGGGACAAGGCGGACCGGTCGGCTGAACAGGCCGGGAGATTGCTTCGTCCCGATTTGTCTGAAAGACTCATCGGGACTCGCAATGACATTCCTCCTACTCTTCCTACTCCTCCTACTCTTCCTACTCCTCCTACCCTTCCTACCATTCCTACTTCTTCCTACCTCTTCCTACTGTCTACTCACTACTCGCTACTCGCTACTTGGAGCTCAGCAGCCTGGCGGCGATGATCGACCTTTGAATTTCAGCAATCCCCACATATATTTCCGCCATCTTGGCATCCCGGTACAGCCGCTCCACCGGCAGGTTCTTGACCGTGCCGAAAGAGCCGAAGACCTGCATCGCCATGCGGGTGACCTCGACCGACATCTGGGACGAAAATAACTTGGCCAGGGAAGACTCGTGTTTGATGTCGCGGCCCTGATCCCGCAAAAAGGCGGCGCGGTAGGTCACCCAGCGGGCCGCCTCCAGCCGGCTCGCCATCTCCCCTAACAGACCCTGGATAGTCATTAGCCGGCCCAGGGACTTCCCCAGGGCCTTCCGCCGTTTCGCGTAGTCCAGCGAGACATCCAGCGCCTCCTGGGCCAATCCCACACCCTCGACGGCCACCCCCAGCCTCCCCAGAGTGATCGCATCGAGAAGGACTTCAAACCCCTTCCCTGCTTCACCTATCAGGTTGACCGCCGGCGCCCTGACGTTGTCCAGCGTCACCGAGCAGGTCGCCAGACCCCGCAATCCCAGGGTATCGTATTTTTCCTTCACCTGATAGCCCGGGGAAGCCGTCTCCACCACCAAAGCATTCAGCCCTTTCCCCTCATTGCGCGCGAAAACCAGCGAAAGGTCGACGGCGGGGGCCATGGCGACGAACTGCTTTTCCCCGCTCAACACGTAGTCCGGCCCTTCCAGCCTTGATGCAGTCTGTATCTCTCCGGGGTCGGAGCCAGTCTCCGCCTCGGTGAAAGATATTCCGCCGAGCTTCTCGCCCATAGCCAGGGGGGAAAGGAGTCGCTGCTTTTGTTCCTCGTTGCCAAACCGGTAAATGGCTTCCTCCGGCACGGTGTTGACAGCCATGACCGCCCCGACCGTCATGGAAGCAGCGCACACCTGCTCCAGGGCCAGCGCATATGAGAGATAGCCGGCGCCCACACCACCATATCTTGCCGGAAAGGGCAAACCCCGGAAACCCATGCGAGCCATTTCCCCCGCCAGTTCCGAGGGGAACTCGTTGGAGCGGTCTATCTCCATAGCCTGCGGCCGGACCCTTTTGCGGGCAAACTCCCGGGCCTGGCCCTGGAACATGAGCTCTTTGTCAGTCAGCGAAAAATCCATGATCAGTCTGAATAGTCGTTAGTCGTTAGTCGTTAGTCGATAGTCACACATCGGGGAGCGGTGCGGCGCTACCGTCTACTGTCTCCTTGCCACTTGCTACTCTTGCCACCCTTCCTATTCTTGTTCTTGCTACTCTCTCTCTGTCTCAAGTCTCTGCCTCCTGGTGGGTTCCCGTCCCGATTGCATCGGGACGCGAACCCACCCTACGCTACTCACTACTCACTTCTCACTGCTCCCCCCTTCCCCCCTTCCCCCCGCGTCACCCCGGTAATGTTGTTGTTGGTATAG
>JACQUA010000415.1 GCA_016210565.1 Chloroflexota bacterium | reverse complement strand
GGTCAGTGTGGTCTCATTGCGCAAAAGAAGTAGTAGCTTTGTCACCTGGGGCTTCGATGAATGGTGCAAGTGGCCGTGCGAGAAAAAAGGGGAGGGAGCCAATGATCTTTTGGGCGGGGAGACAGTCGGACTCGACGCGAAGGATGCGAAGCAGACAGATCGTCCTGGTGGGTTCGCTCGTGCTCCTGCTGGGACTGGTCTCCCGGGCCGGGGCGGCGCGCACCGCGATTAACATCGCCAGGGCGAGCGATACCGCCCCGGAGACACTCGGGGGAACCTTCTCCTCCTTTGGCCCCTTCTCCCTGGCCGATCCCGGGATCGTGGCCTTTCAGACCGCCATCAATCCCTCCCCTGCCCAGCCCGGCACCACCCAGGGGCTGTTCCTCAGCAGGAAGGACGAGCAGGGCATCCGCTCCCTCTCCCGGCTGGTCCTGAAGGGGGATACGGCGCGGGGAGCGGGCTCCTTCTACGGCTTCGACACCCTCTCGGTGAACGTGAACCAGAACACCAACAAGGTGCGGGTGGCCTTTTGGGCCAGCCTGTTGCTGCAGGATGGCGCGACGATCTACGAAGGCCTGTATCTGTATACTGCGGGCGCCGCCGTCAAGATCGCCATCACGGGCGACCTGGCCCCCTCGATCGACCCGCCCGTGACCTTCGGCTCCTTCGGCACGCCCGCGCTGAACCGGCAGGGGCAGGTGACCTTTTGGGCCAGCCTGAGCGACGGCGGCGAGGGGATCTTCGTCTACGACCCCTCGGCGGGGCTGAAGCTCGTCACCCGGAACCTCAAGGCCACGCCCGCCGGGGCCACGGGGAGCGGCGGCAGCGGCGCGTTCCAGCAACTGGCGGCCCCGGCCTTCAACGCTGCGGGGAAGGTGGCCTTCCTGGGCTTCTACAGCAGCGGCGGGCTCAGCAGCCACGGCCTCTTCCTTTACTCCCCCAACGCCTCCGGCGCCTACGACTCCACCGGCAGCACCAACGCCGTCACGGTGGCCAGCAGCGGGATGGCCAAGCCCACCAACTGGGGAACCGGGGGGACCCGGCTGAGCTTCGTCGATGGCCCCTCCCTGAGCTCCCTGGCCCGCATCGCCTTCTGGGGCAAGGACGACCAGGGCACGCCCCAGACCGGGCTGATCCTCTACGACGGTCCCTCCACCTACACCACCCTCGCCTCCAGTGGGGCCACCAGCGTGAGCTCCTTCGGGGCCTCCGGGGGAGCGGGCACGCTGACCGAGGTCGATAACAACCCCGCCCTGAACAACGTGGCGGGCCCCTCGCTGAACGACGCGGGGATGGTGGCCTTCTGGGGGAAGAACAGCACCACCACTGGCCTGGTCCTCTACGAGCCCGGCCCCCTCTTCTCTCCCGTCGCCGCCAGCGGCATGAGCCAGACGGGAATCGCGGATGGGGCGGGCGCCCGGAAGTTCGCCAACGCCTTCCTCTTTATCTCCAGCCACGCTGCCCTGCCAGCGATGGTGGACGACTCGAAGGTGGTGGCCTTCTGGGCCAACACCCTCGACAGCCAGGGGGCGGGGAGCTTCCT
Organism: Chloroflexota bacterium; assembly: GCA_016210565.1. Classification (GTDB taxonomy): domain Bacteria; phylum Chloroflexota; class Dehalococcoidia; order JACQUA01; family JACQUA01; genus JACQUA01. Next base: position 756 of record JACQUA010000415.1, on the reverse strand, counting down.
GGTGGGGCTCTTCCTCTCGGAGGAGTCAGGGCCGGACCTGGTCGTCGTGAAGGTCATCGCCCCCAAGAAGGTCCGGCAGAACACCAACCTCACCGTCACAGCCAGGATCAAGAACCAGGGCTCGGCCAGCGGCTCCCCGGAGACGGTCGAGGCGAGGTTCATCCAGAGCGATGGAAGCACCTCCCTGGGGACCCCGGCCACCGCCAGCTCTACCGTCCCCCTGGCAGTGGGAAAGGCCAGGAACGTGAAGGTCCGTCTCCGCGCTCCTGCCCCCGTCAGCGGGGACTGCCCCTGCTCGGTGAAGGTGACGGTTGACTCCGGAGGCGTGACGGCGGAGATCAACGAGTCCAACAACAGCCAGACCGTCGGCCTCTCCATCCGCTAATCTTGCCGCCGCGCTTTTTACCGTGAAAATTGTACTGCCACCAGACATGCTGTACATCTTCAGGCTCTGCCTTGGGTAGGCGAGACGCCTGTCCCACCAGTGGGTCGGGGGCGTCCCCGCCCGACCGAAATGTGTTCGCTATGTTTAGGATCATGGACTAAATAACTTTCCCGTGATCGCAATCGTGCTCGTACTCGTACTCGTAATTCGAGAACGATTACGAGCACGAGCACGATTACAACACCCAGGGGCATATCAAACCGGGGTATTTGGCCGGAATTTCGATTCCCCCGGCAAACTGATCCCCTGGGGCATCCGCAATATACGTTAGCCGTGCGAGTGAGCAATGAGTAGAGCCAATCCTGAGGGAT
>JACQUA010000414.1 GCA_016210565.1 Chloroflexota bacterium | reverse complement strand
TCCAAACAATCACCCATCCCGACGAGTCGGGACAATGAACGATGAAAATGTCATTCTGAGCGAAGCGAGCGCAGCGAGCGTAGTCGAAGAATCTTTCGGGGCGGGGCGCGGGACGAAAGACCCTTCGACTTCGCTCAGGGTGACAGCCTATTTTCTGAGCAATATCAAAACCCGAATGTTCAAATGCCGAAACGACTTCCATCCGTTTATTCGTTTGCGATTTTGTCATTGGAATTTGGCTATTGGAATTCGTTCGGATCGCTGGTGGGTTCGCGCAACCACCCCTGTCAAGACCGCCCCATTTGCGCTTGACCCACCCTACAGATCTGCTGTTTGAGAGGAGACACCATGAAGAATGTATCATTCGCGTTGATGGCTTTGTTGATAGGGGGAGTGCTTCTGGCGGCGTGCGGCCAGACGGCGCTGCCGACCGCGGCGCCGGAGGTAAAGCCACCGTCCGCGAAGGTGGCTGCCCCGGCTTCGAAAGCTGATTGGGAACAGAAGTGGGAGGCCGTATTGACTGAGGCGAAGAAGGAGAGAAGCCTCTCGGTGTCCACGATATATGGAGCCGAGGTCAGGGCGGCGCTGTCGCAGGCATTCAACGCCAAATACGGCATCGAGCTTGAGGTTTCCCCTTTCGTCCGGGGAGCGGAGCTGATCGCCAAATTCCAGGCGGAGAGGCGGGCCGGGTTGCCCGGGGCCAGTGTCTTCATCGTCGGCAATACGACTCTCAGCGTTTCGATGAAGCCCCTGGGCATCTTGACTCCGATAGAGCCCCTGCTAATTCTGCCCGAGGTCCTGGACGCCAAAGCGTGGCGCATAGGCCGGATTCCTTTTTCGGACGAGGAAGGCCTGGTGCTGGGTATGATTGGACAGGTGCCGCCAACGGTGGTGTACAACAGTGAGCTCATTAAGGAAGGAGCGATAACCAGCGTCAGGGACTTACTGAAGCCCGAGTACAAAGGCAAGATTATCATCGATGACCCGTCGGTCAGCGGGGCGGGCAACGCCGTCTTCGCCCACCTGGCCAACATTCATCTTGGCAGGGAGGAGACCGCCGCGTTCCTGGGACGGTTAATAAAGGACCAGGCGGCGGTCATCGAGAGGGACAGGCGGATCCCGGTGGAAGCAACGGCCCGCGGAAAATATCTCATTGTCCTGGGGCCCGGCCCGGATGCTACGGCGGAGTTCCTGGCGGCTGGGGCGCCCATCAAGGTGGCTAGGGTCCGGGAAGGCGACCGGACCACTCCCGGTTCCGGGGCCCTCGGTGTGCCGGCCGGGTTTTATCCTTCCAACGCCACCCGGGTCTTCTTGAACTGGTTGCTGAGCAGGGATGGCCAGTCGGTGCTGGCCGAGGCTGCCAAACAGCCGAGCATGAGACTGGATGCCTCGACCAAAGGGATCAATCCCCTCTTCATACCGGCGCCGGGTGAAAAATATCATCTTCAAACAGAGCAACATCTGGCCGCGGCGGACTGGGTGCTGGAGATGGCCCAGAAGACAATTCAAGCGGGCCGGTGAGGAGACCGCCAGTACGACAGGCCACCGTGCCTGTCGCGTCGTCTTCCGCTTCCGGGCTTGTCCCGGTCGGCGGATGATTGAATAAATTGCAGCTTCGGAATAGAGCCGGCTCTCACAGGCACGGAGGCCTGTGGTACCGGTGGTTGTCCGGCTCTCACAGGCACGGAGGCCTGTGGTACCGGTGGTTGTCCATCTCTCACAGGCACGGAGGCCTGTGGTACCGGTGGTTGTCCAGCTCTCACAGGCACGGAGGCCTGTGGTACCGGTGGTTGTCCAGCTCTCACAGGCACGGAGGCCTGTGGTACCGGTGGTTCTCCAGCTTTCACAGGCGGGGACGCCTGTGGTACCGGTTCGTGTTACCAAGGAGGAGAATTGAACGAGAAGCAGATAACTATCTTGAATCCCCAGAGTGAAGTGGAGGTAACCCAGCAGAAGCTGTCCCCACGCGCCGGGGACTTGCGCGGCAAGGTAGCCGGCCTTCTGGTCGTTCCCATGAGCACCTCCGGCGATTTCATCGACCGGATTGAGGAGCTGCTGATCGAGAAATATGGGGTGGCCAGGGTGGTCAAGAAATGGAAGGTGAACTCCACCAAGCCCTCCACTCCCGAATTCCTCAATGAGATCACATCGCAGAGCGATTTCGCCGTGGTCGGGGTGGGTACCTGAGGGTCGTGCACATCGGGCGGTGTGCTCGACGGAATAGCCATTGAGGCGGCAGGCAAACCAACCGCGATTTGCGTTGGCAGTGAATTCATCGAGGAGGCCAACGCCCGGAAGAGGACCATGGGGATGTCTGCCCTGGAACTGGTGATAATACCGGCCCCCCTCGGCCCGACCCAGGAGGCGCGCAAGAAAGCCGAAACCGCCTTGCCGGAAATAGTGAAAGTGCTGCTGGACGGAAGCAAGAAGTCGCCCGAAATGGAGAGCGCCGCGGCGAGCGGCAGGACTGAAGTAGCAGTTCTGGAAAAGGTTGAGGTCTCCGATTCCTTTGATTCGGCGCTGGATGCCATCGAACAGTGCTACGCAAAGGGCTGGACCGACGGCCTCCCCGTCGTCCCGCCCACCCCGCCCCGGGTCCGGGCGATGCTGGACACGGTTGACCGGGACCCTAAGGAGAACCTGGGCAAGATGCCTCCCCGGGAAGGGAACGCGACGATTGAGAAGATAGCTGTCAACGCGGTGATGGCGGGTTGCCTCCCTGAATATTTCCCGGTGGTGCTGGCCGCGGTTGAGGCCATGATGCAGCCGCAGTTCAATCTCCACTGGGTCCAGCTATCCACAGGTTCTCAGTGTCCCCTGGTCATCATCAACGGTCCCATCGCCAAGGAACTGGGCGTCAATTCCGGGACCAATGTTTTTGGCTCCGGTTTCAGGGCCAATTCCGCCATCGGGCGGGCGGTCAGGCTGGTGTGCTGGAACGTCGGGGGCGCCGTCCCGGACATCGGGCGTAAAGCGGTCCTGGGGTATCCCGGCGAATTCTCGCACTGCATCGCGGAAAGGGACGATACCCCCTGGGAACCCTTGCACGTGGAGCGGGGCTTTGCCCGGGAAGATAGTTGCGTCACCGTCATGCCGGCCAGCGCCTACGAAGCCATGGACACCATCCTGTCGCGGATAGCCGCGAGGATGGCCGCCTTTAACAACTATCTATCTGTGGGCAACAAGCTGTTCCTGGTGGTGCTTTCACCCCAGACGGCCTGGACCCTGTCCAAACAGGGCTGGAGCAAAGAAGACGTGCGGCAATACCTGTGGCATTCGGCAAGGGTACCGAGCGCCGAGGTGTTGAACCGGGGTGGCAGTGTGAGGGGTGTGGGTTCAAAGGGAGATGACACGTTTATCGCCAACCGCGGGTCCTTCGAAGGCCGGTGGCCCAAATGGGTGGACCTGACCAACCCGGAGACGCAGGTACCCGTTGCCAGCTCCCCGCAGGACATTTCCATTATCGTGGCCGGCGGTACCGCCTTCGGCTGGACCGCCCTGGTAGAAGCCACGAAACACTCCTTCCCGGTGACCCGGCGCATTGAGCGCAAAGACGCCCGTGGGAGACCCGTTTCAGCAGGCACGGAGGAGGCCGAAAGCAACATACGCAGCAGGCTGGAGCGCTTTGTTGAGAACAGCCCGTACCGGTTCAATTCTCACAGGGAGCTGGTCTCTTCAGTCATCGAGGGCCTCGCCCAAAACGAACTCAAGTACGGCCTTGCTTACTGCACCTGCAGGGTGCCCACAGGAGTGCCCGCCGAAGACAGGCGTATCATCTGCCCCTGCGAGGACCTGCCGCAACAGATCGAGCGGTTCGGGCATTGCGATTGCGGGCTGTTTGTGAAAGCCAATCCGTAGCGGCACGCTGCCGCGTGCCCAATCCGTAGCGACACCCCTTGCGGGTGTCGTAAGCCTTGTTGGTTGCCAGCAAAGATAACGACAGGGGCAAGACCACCCGGTATGACAGGCCGCCGTGCCTGTCGGAGCCTGGCGGTCCACCAGAGAATGAGAGGGATCCCGAAGCATCGAGATTGCCAGGGGAGGGGTGACGGGTGGCAGCAGTTTCAGTACCAATATGGAGGTCAAAGTCATGGTTGAACGAGTGTTCGAAAGAAAGAAAGAACCCGAACCCCAGGAGAATACCTATGACCGGCACATGAGGGAGCAGAATGAAGCGCTCCGCCGGAAGCTCGAGGGCAAGATAATCATAAAGGGTAAAGAAAGGGCCTGGGACCAGAGCCGCCAGGCCCTCGTCAGGCGTTTGTGCAACCAGGACGAGTGGGATAGCGTGGGCGCTCCCGGCTGGACTGTTTTCATTCAGAATATCAAGAAACATTCCGGCCGTCATACCCACCAGGGCGGGCTGGTTATCTTTGTCCTGGACGGGACAGGATACACTGTGGTCGACGGCGTCCGCTACGACTGGCAGGAGGATGATCTCATCGTCCTGCCCATCAAGCCGGGAGGGTGCGAACACCAGCATTTCAATACCGACCCCGACCACCCGGCTATTTGGATGGCCATCCGCTTCAGGCCGATAACCGAGGCGGTCGAGATGGAGAGGACTCAGCAGGCGGAGCACCCTGACTGGATCGGCGTGAGGACCAGCAAGTCCGGAGGATAAGCAGCCGCGTAGGGTGGGTTAAGCACAGAGGTGGTGGCGGAGAAAAGGGGTGGCTGTGCGAACCCACCGGGGGAGGAAGTTCCAGATTCCAAACGCCAAACTCCAAACAATCACCCATGCGCCGATGGCGCACCATGAAGGATGAAAATGTCATTCTGAGCGAAGCGAGCGCAGCGAGCGTAGTCGAAGAATCTTTCGGGGCGGGGCGCGGGACGAAAGACCCTTCGACTTCGCTCAGGGTGA
>JACQUA010000410.1 GCA_016210565.1 Chloroflexota bacterium | reverse complement strand
TCAGGTCTATCTGGACCTGCCTCATCGGGTTTCTACCTCCTTTTTTGGTGATCAGGAGTATGAAACCCGATTTCTCTTTCTATGTCAATACCTCATCACATAAGTTTGTTACAAGCCCTAACTTTCAAACCGTTATTTCAGAGATGCCGCGAAGATTTCCCTGGCCGTCTTGAGGTATTCGTTCTTCCTGGCGATGTACTCTTCCGAGGAGGTGTCGAGATATTTGATCCCCGGCTGGCGCACCATGGCCGGGTGCAGGAAATCGGTGGGAACATCCACCCTGCCGCTCTGACCGCCGGTGGCCCGGGCGAACACCGTTCCACCTTCTTTGGTGAGCAGCCAGTTGACAACCACCTTCGCCGCGTTGGGGTGCGGCGCGTTCTTGAGCATCAGGGCCACGCCGGTGCCGGCGGAGACGTAGGTGCCCTCGGCGGGGGTCACCACGTCGATGGGGGCGCCGGTCCTCATGAATTCCGTCTGGGTTTCGGTCCCGATGGCCATGGCTATCGGGTATTTGCCCCGCGCCACCCATTCGCCCAGGAGCCGCTCGTCTTTGGCGATCATCGGATCCTGCCGGGCGAGCTCACGCAGGTAGTCCAGGCTCATGACCCCCTCGGCCAGGGCGCTAAAGAGGCCGTTGCCGCCGCCGCCCACGGTCGGGTCGCCGATCAGTATCTTCCCTTTCCATTTGAGGTTGAGGAGGTCGCGGTATGACTTTATCTCCTCCCGCTTCACCATCTCGGTGTTGATGACGATGGGGGCGGTGGGGCGGGCGGCGAAAGAAATGACGTGGTGGTCTTTGTCGTTCCAGATCAGCGAACCGGAATGCCATGCCTTGGGGTCCAGGACCTCCGGCAGGAATATCACCGGGTCCAGGGGTTCCAGCGCCCCGGCGGGCTTCAAGACGGCCAGTCCGGTCTCGGCGCCCCCTATCATCATGTCTTCCAGGTAGAGCCCCGCCCGGCGCTCGGCCAGTATCTTCGGGGCGAACTCCGCCGGCCTGCCTGAAATGAACTCGGGCTCTATCCCGAACTTGTCCTGCAGCGCCTCGGAGATGGCCTGCCGGGCCGACTGCGCTATCATGCTGGCGATGACGATCTTGCCTTCTTTCCTGGCGGCCTCCTGCAACCTGGTCCACTCTTGCTGCCAGCTCTCCTGTCCCGGAGAGGAAACCTTCGCCGGGGCGGGGGGCGCCGCCCGTTCTGAAGCGGGCGCCGCTCCCGGGCCGCAGGCCGATATTGTCAGGACGGCCAGAATCAGGGACATGGCTGCTGAAAACGATAGTACGTTCATGTTGTGTCCTCCGTGGCTGACAACGGTATCACAGGCGTCCCTGCCTGTGAGGGATGGTTTTCGGCAAGATCCAGGAACCACTCTAGCCGGCGCCGGCCGGGGAAACTGAAACCACGAATTAGCACCAATGAACACGAACGTCCGGAAATTCCAATCACTATGTTCCTGATCCCAATATCCGGATGCCGGCGCCGTTGGTCATTTGAACATTCGTCATTCACTCGTCATTCGGGCTTCGTCATTCGTTTCGTTGGTGTCTATTCGTGTTCATTGGTGGTTAAATCCACTTTTCGACACCCGTAAAGGGTGTCGCTACGGAACGACGGTCACCTCTTCCGGCCCCACCTCGAAGCGCGTGCCGAAGCGCTCCGACAGGCGCTGGACCATGGCCACTATGTTGCTGCCAATTTTGGTATCGACCACCTCGGGGTCAAAATTCGTATGCAGGCGGACGGGCAGGAACGAGACCCGCTGGATCTTCTTGCCGCTTATGTGGCAGCGGAGCATCAGGGACTCTTTGGTGACCGTGTTGGGTTTGCCCAGCTCGAAGGCGAAGTTGCTCAGGTCGTAGAAGATGGCTTTGCCTTTGTACCACTCGATTCCCAACGGGGAATGGGAATGGTGGCCGAATATGAGGTCGGCGCCGGCGTCGATGGCGGCATGCCCGAGTTCTACCTGGTAGTCGGTGTACATCCGGTGGCCCTGGGATACGCCCCAGTGCCAGGAAATGACCACGATGTCCGCCTGTTTCCTGGCCGCTTTGACATCCTGGACCATGGCTTCGATATCGGCCTTGTCGGGGAAAGTGAGGACTATTGGCGGGACTCCGGGCATGTCGACGGTGCGGGGGTGGGGTTCGTAGGCGGTCCTGACTTTCACCACGGCGATCCCCGGGGCGCCGTTGCCGGCGGCATAGGTTGGCTGGAAAACGGAGGAGTAGGACAGCAGGGCCAGGCGGGTGTCTTTCCGTTCCACGATGGCCGGCCTGTGGGCTTCGGCGATATTCTTGCCGAAGCCGGCGTGGGGAATGCCGGCCGCGTCCAGGATTTCGATGGTCTGCAACGCAGCCTCGGGGCCATAGTCCAGGGTATGGTTGTTGGCCAGGCCGACGGCATGGAAACCCGCGGAGCTGAGAGCGGCTATGGCCGACGGCCGCGACCGCATGCCCAGCCTGGCGGTCCGGGACGTCCCGCGGTCGCTGATGGCCGCCTCCTGGTTGGCCAGGGCGAAGTCCGCCTGCTTGACGTACGGTTTGACCCGGGCCATGATCGAAGCCTCGTTTTCCCGTCTGACGTAGATATCGCCGACGGCGATCAGGGAGAGTTTCTGGCTTTCTTGTTTCGCAGTCTTGCTCACTCGACTCCTTCATACATATTCCCCTCTCCTTTACCTCCCCCTTTGGAAAAGGGAGACAAAGGGGGATTGAAAAAGGGCGAAAAGCGTTTGAAAACGCACGGCCAAATTTAGCACTGGCCGGCGTGGGTTGTCAAGCAACAGCGGCTGGTGTTCGCTGGTGAGTGAGCCAGCGAAGGGTAGGCGCGCCGCTGGGTGGATGCCACAGGCAAGGAGGACGCGACAGGCAGGGACGCCTGTCGTACCGAGGATGGGCGCGGAGACCGCGCCGCTACGGACTGCCGACTGGCCGGCGTGGTGGGTTCGCGCAACCACTCCCGTCAGCACCACCCCATTTGCGCTTAACCCAGCCTACGCCGTAGGGCACGTGCAGCGCGCCACTACGGACCGCTGAAAGCTGATGGCTGATAGCTGACTGCTGTAAGCTGTTAGCTGATAGCTACTGAATCCAGTTATAGCTAGCGTCCCTCAGGTTCACCCGCATCTGAGCGATGAACAGGGCGTCGTTCATGTCGATCTTGTCGCCATTGGCAAGGTCATCCCATTTGACCGAGGCGGCGTTGACGGCGTGGGTGTGGTCCACGTCCGTCCCCAGCTCCCGGATGCCCACGCGGTTCTGGGCGATGAACAGGGCGTCGCTCATATTCACCGCGCCGTCGGGCCGCGCGTCGCCCCGCATCAATGTCAGGGTCTTCGGGGCGTCCTGCGGCAGGTCGCCGCCGGTAACGTCCGAAATGGTGGTCAGGGATACCTGGAGGTTGTAGGCGACGGCTGAGCTCCCGACCAGGCGCGGCGTCAGTTGTGCCAGGGTGACCGGGGGCTGGGGGTTTCCAGTGGTCTGGATGCCGGCGAAGAAGGTCTTCCCCATGTCGTTGCGGAGGTTGGCGGTCAGCCCGGTGGCGAAGTCCCCCACCCCTCTGACACCGAGGACATTGATGCCATCCTTATTAAAAGTGGCCTCTCCCTCGAAGGCCCCGATGCCCCGCGCCGCCGGCACGTCCCCGCCCGTCGCCCGGTTGATGACCTGGCTTATGCCGATGTCTATGCGCACGATGCCGTCCGAGCCGGCCCCTGGCGAAAGGGCCAGGACGGCCTGAGGGGCCACGATACGGACCGTCCCATTGACCGGTACTGCGGGAATGGGACTGCCGTTGGCGTCCGATAGGCCGTCGATGGTCAGAGCCAGAATAGTTGAAGCGCCGATGTCTCCCTGGGCGGCGACCGAGAGGTAGGCCACGGTGATCTCGCCTTTCGGTCCCGGCATCTGCGAAGTCTGCATGCCGTTAAAAGCCGCCAGGCCGGTGGCGTTGTTTATGTTGGAAGCGCCGGTAGCGTTGAATGGGGACGCGCCGCCGGTGATCTCCACCACCCGGATGACTGACGGATTGTAGTTGACTCTCAGCTCGTAGGTGCCCAGTCCCCATTCGGCGGTGACATTCTTGACCACGATGGGGACCTGAACGCTGCCGGCCACCGAGATGTCTTTGGACATGGCCTGGACGTAGGTCCCCGGTGGGGCTGGGGTGGGTGTCGGCGTGGGGGTGGACGTGGGCGCCGGTGTAGCCGTGGGGGAAGGCGTTGGCGTTGGCGTGGGCGCACCGGTGGGGAGCGGGGTGGGACTGCCGACTGGTGTGGTGGTCGGGGATGGCGCGGGACTGCCGACCGGGGTGGGGCTGGGGGCGGTGGAGACCCAGTTGCCCACCGAGGGCTGCCGGTCCTGGGCCTTGTGGTCGGTCAGCCTCTCCTGGACCGAGCCGTCTGCGTTCATTTTCCAGATGTTCCAGTTATTGTCCCGCAGGGTCATGAAGACTATCTTGCTGCCGTCCGTGGACCAGGAGGCGTAGTCGTCCGAAATCGTGTTCCAGGTGACGCGGCTCTCTTCCAGGTTGCTGGCGTTGATGGTGTAAATCTCGTTGTTGCCGTCCCGGGTGGAGGTGAAGGCTATCCGCGCGCCGGCGGGCGACCACACGGGGTTGGTGTCCACCGCGTCATTGGCGGTCAGCCTGGCGGGCGAAGAGCCATCGGCGTTCATCCGGTAAATGTCCAGGTTGCCGTCCCGGTCCGAGCCGAAGGCGATCCTGGCGCCGTCGGGCGACCAGTGGGGCGCTACGTTGTTGCCCTGGGCGCCGGCGGCGCCAGTGAGCCTGGCTGTTCCGGAACCGTCCGGGTTCATCTTGAAGATGTCCCAGTTGCCGTAGCGGTCCGAAGTGAAGGCAATCTTGCCGCCGTCGGGCGACCAGGCTGGCGAGACGTCGCTGGCGGTGTTGAAGGTAAGCCGGGTCTGGCCGGAGCCGTCGGCGTTCATCACGTATATCTGGAAGTTGCCCTCGTGCCGGTTGGAGGTGAAGACTATCTTGCGGCCGTCGGGAGACAGCCGCGGGTGCTGGTCCGATGCCGTGTTGCCGGTCAGCCGGGTCTGGCCCGAGCCGTCCAGGTTCATGATGTATATCTCATCGTTCCCGTCGCGGCCGGAGGTGAAGACGACCTTTTGCTGGACGCCGGATGGGACCGGGGTCGGGGAAGGCGTGGGGGAAGGTGCTGCGGTGGCCACTGCCGTGCCGGTGGGGGCCGGGGTGGGCGAAGGCGTGGGGCTGGGGGTTGGGGTGACGGTCGGCGCCGGCGTCGGCTCGGTGATGTTCGTCGACCACACCTTAACCCAGTCCAGGTACATCCAGCCGCCGTCGCCGGCGTCGCGGGTCTCGCTGGCCAGCCGGAAGGGGAGAGGAATTGTGGGCACGTTGGTGGTGATGGTCGCCCTCGAAATACCGTCAACGTAGAGATCGGCCCTTCCCGGCTGCCAGACGATCCTGTATTCATGATAGTTCAGTTTGGAATCAATAAGAACCGATTGCTGCGTCAGGTTTCCATTGGCCTTGGCGGCGAAGGTTAGCAGTCCCGTATTGGCGCCCGCGGTGCTATCGTGCAGCCAGATGCCGTTGTTCCCGCCCGTGTTGAAGTTGAAGTAATAGGGCCTGAAGGTAGACGCGGAGGAAGCGTCCGCCCAGCCAAACTGGTTGAGCGAGCCGAAGGCATCGCTGGACTTGGCCCGGAATTGCGCCGTGCCGTACTGGAACATGGCCCTGGTGCTGAGTGCGGCAAACCCGGGACCCGGCACCGACTGGTAGACGACGGTGTTGCCATCCCAGCCCCTCGTTCCCGCCCCGCCGGTCTCCGCCTGCCACATGTCGGTCCGGTAGCCCGTGGGTGTATTGCTGAACTCATCGTACTTGTCCGGGGGCGGCAGGGGTGTGGGCGACGGAGATGGTGAAGGACTTGGGGTTGGGGATGGCGACGGTGAAGGCGAGGGAGTGGGAGACGGGGAAGGAGAAGGGGTGGGAGACGGGGAAGGAGAAGGGGTGGGAGACGGCGTAGGTGGAGGGGAAACGCCCATGGTACCGTTACTATCATACTTGCGTATGAACACGTCAAGGTTGCCTTGCGCAGTCTGTCCCGGCAAAGCACCATAGGTGAAACCGGCGGTGAAGTTATCTCCTGAATTCGAAACGGCTATTCCAGTGGACTCTTCAGTTGCGCTGCTTCCGAATTGGCGAGTCCATATTGCATTTCCTAGGCTGTCATATTTGGACACGAAGACGTCTCTCATACCTGATGAGGTTTGGCCTGGTAGAGCGCCTCCTGTTATACCGGTTACGTAGACGTTCCCGGCTGCATCAACACCGGCACCGCTGGCCCACATGCCACCTAACGCACGGTTCCATAATCCATTTGCTGAGCTATCGTATTTGTATAAGACGGCACCTGGGGCACTGCCTACCATATAGACGTTCCCTGAAGGGTCTGTGGCCACGCCAATAACAGCATCGTGGCTTGAGGTTCCGAACTGTCTGGTCCATACTGCATTGCCGGAGGCGTCATATTTTCGAATAAAGGCATCATTGTTCCCTAAAGAAGTCTGACCTGGTAGAACCCCTTGGGTATAGCCTACAACGTAAGCGTTCCCCAACCTATCTGCCGCCACACCATAGGCATGATCTCCACGGTTGCTGCCAAACTGGCGAGTCCACAGTACGTTCCCCAAACTATCGTATTTTCGGGCAAATGCATCGCCAACGTCTAACCCGCCTATATCACTGATTGGCGTCTGGCCGGGGAGGGTGCCGCCCGTGTCGCCTACCACAAAGATATTACCAGTCCCGTCCACTGCAACACCCTTAGCTATATCTCCCGCACTGCTCCCGAATTGGTCCGTCCAAAGTACATTCCCTGAGCCATCGTACTTGCGGATGAGAGCATCGCTTGATCTACCTCCCACCAAATATACATCTCCAGCCCCGCTCGCTGCTACACCAGTACCCCAACTGCCTGGGGATTGACGAGCCCACAAAAGGGTACCTGAGCTGTCTAACTTCACAATAAGGGTATCTGCACCTGATGAAGCTGTCTGGCCTGGCCAGAGGCCAGTTGTGTAGCCACTCAAAAAGACATTCCCTAACCCGTCCACTGCTACGCCACCAGTTTGGTCGAGTTCCCCGGTTCCGTGCTGCCACGTCCAGCCAGCAGGAGAGGGAGATGGTGATGGGCTCGGACTCGGCGTTGGTGATGGCGTCGGTGACGAGGTAGGTGATGGCGAAGGAGATGGTGATGGTGTGGGAGTAGGCGACGGGGAAGGAGATGGCGCGGGTGTAGCTGTGGGCGTCGGTGTCGGTGAAGGGGTTGGCGTCGGTGATAAAGCGGGGATTCTCAGCGCCAGGCTGTGGTATCCGCCGCCGGCGATGGCCGTTACCCCGGTGAGACCGGATACCTGGACCGCGGTAGTAGAGCTGTTGCCGTTGGTGCCGTTGCCAAGTTCGCCATGCACATTATAGCCCCAGGCCCGAACCGTGCCGTCGGACTTCAGCGCCAGGCTGTGGGAAGAGCCGCCAGCGATGGCCGTCACCCCGGTGAGACCGGACACCTGAACCGGAGTAGAGCTGTTAGCGGTAGTTCCGTTGCCCAGTTGGCCATTGCCATTACCCCCCCAGGCCCAGACCGTGCCGTCGGACTTCAGCGCTACACTATGGGCATCCCCGCCAGCGATGGCCGTCACGCTGGTCAGACCCGGTACCTGGATCGGAGTAGAGCTGTCGGTGGTGGTGCCGTTGCCCAACTGTCCTCGGACATTGTACCCCCAGGCCCAGACCGTGCCGTCGGCCTTCAGCGCCAGGCTGTGGTTCCCGCCGCCAGCGATGGCGGTCACGCCGGTGAGACCGGACACCTGAACCGGGGTAAAGCTGCTGGCGGTAGTGTCGTTGCCTAATTGTCCAGAGTAATTATTCCCCCAGGCCCAGGCCGTGCCGTCGGACTTCAGGGCCAGGCTGTGATTCCCCCCGCCAGCGATGGCCGTCACCCCGGTGAGACCGGACACCTGGACCGGGGTAGGGCTGTTAGCGGTAGTTCCGTTGCCCAGTTGGCCATTGCCATTACCACCCCAGGCCCGGACAGTGCCGTCGGACTTCAGCGCCAGGCTGTGTGGATAGCCGGCGGCGATGGCCGTCACCCCGGTTAGACCGGATACCTGGACCGGAGTAGAGCTGCTGGTGGTAGTGCCGTTGCCCAATTGTTCCCATCTATTCCACCCCCAGGCCCAGACCGTGCCGTCGGACTTCAGCGCCAGGCTGTGGTCACCGCCGCCAGCGATGGCCGTCACCCCGGTGAGATCGGACACCTGCACCGGAGTAGAGCTGTTGGTGGTAGTGCCGTTGCCCAGTTGTCCATATTCGTTACTTCCCCAGGCCCATGCTTCTTCCGGAGTGGGGGCAGGTGTGACATCTTGGGGTTTTACCCTCGGTGCGGCACCAGGGGCTGGAGTCGGGGTGGCTTGCGGGAGTGGGGTAGGCGCAGGGGCAGCGGCTGCCCCGGCCCACGTTGGGGCTGGCAATACAGGGACGAGAACCACCAGGAGTATGAGCAGGATGACCAGGGACCTGCCGGGACCGGACTTCGTCAAACTGACCTCCCAGGGAGACCGGGAATGCGTGGGTCGCGACCAGAACTGGGAACATGCTAGCACAAAGCGAGGGGGCTGTAAAGGGCAAATGGAGATTTGAGACAGAGAGTCGAGAGAGATAGTGAAAAAGATTCGAAGATTTCCCTCTGCCTCCCAGGATCTCCAAATGAGGCCAGTCCGGTCGCCGTCTGCTGACTTTCATCCGCAAGGCGTCCCCTTGCAATGCTTTATGACTTCAACAGTCAGAGACTGTATGCCCGATTATTCAGGTGCGGGCTCACTGTGGGCCTTGCACGACTCTAAGTATAGCTCGATTGCTTATCTGGCCATACTTATCGCTTCTTTCCTGGTATCTCTCTGGGCGTAGCATCCAGGCAACGCGGGCACCTCCACAGAATATCCTCCTTCGCCTTCCGGTATGAGGATATCGGTGCATTTCAGCTTTACAGCGTTCACCAGTCTGTCGCCTTTTATTTGTGGTAATTTCGACATGCCCGTTTGAGCTTACGACCACAATCGAATTAGGCGCGGAACTGGCAATCACCCCTTTTATCGTTAGCGCTACGCGGCCCACGTCTATCTCCGCCTCACTAATACAAACGCAATAATAAATGTCGCATCGCGGTATTACTGACAGGGGGATACGGTTTCACACAAAGACACGGAGACACAAAGACTATGGAAACACTGAGATAAGTCTGGTGCTGTTTTGCCACGTCCCCACGCCCAAAAATCCCTTTGTGCCCTTGGTGCCTTTGTGTGAGACTATTCGTCATTATTTAGTGCGTTTGTATTAATTTAATACAGACGTTACAAGTGCTGCATGACCATAACCGCGCAAGGGACGGCCTTTCAGGGCAAGGGGCGCAAAGGAATGCGAAGGGGAGAGCTTAGAGTCAATTGCGAGCCTCTGCGTGTAACCCACCTTACTGCACTCGATGAACCCCTTCAAAGAAGTTTGACGAAGTCGTCGACGGAAAGGCCAGCTTTACGTATGAGGGTGCGGAGTGTACCCGGCGCTAGCTCTTTTCTGCCGCCTGGAATACTCAAATGACGTTTGTCGGCATGATACAAAATTGCGTGCCCACCCTGCCAGTGATCAAGCTTGAAGCCCCCTTTCCCGAAAGCTTTGATAGCATCGTCCCCCTTTAACACCGGCAATATTGCCACTAAACGGCCACCTTGCCGGCAATCTCTACCTCTTCGGTCTCAATGGTAAGGGGAAGTCCTTCCTCTTTCCGCGCTTCGAGACACTCGCGGATCTCGTTAGCCACCAGCTCAGGGGTTTCGTCTGGTACGGGCATGCCATGTTTTTCTCTGACAGACAGTATCCCCTCGATTGCCTCAACAATGTTAGTCAGGGCCTCCTGGCGGTTATCCCCCTGGCTCACGCAACCCGGGAGAACGGGACAATGGACGGAATATCCGCCCCCCTCTTCAGGCTCCAGAATCACAGTAAATTTCATAGCGCACCTCCCACTTAGCATAGCAAAAAGGTCCGAGATTGGCAAGGTTCAGGATTCAAGATTCCGCCCCGACTGCCGGCTACCGACTGCCACCTGCGGAGCTGCTCACTGGCATCCCCCACCGTCTTAGTCATCGACCATCTTCCGGAGTGGCTACCCGCACATTGGGTATCAGGCCGTCAATCTCGGGGAAAGCCCCGTTGGCCTTGCCGCGGACCGCCGGGGGCGATTTGTGCTGTAATTGAGCGTGAAAGGTGATAAGATAAAGACAATGAAGAAGACAAGGATTTACGTAGATACTTCGGTAATCGGGGGCTGTTGCGACCCGGAGTTCCAGGTATGGTCGCATGCGCTTTCTCAAAGATTTTCAATCAGGGTTTTTCTCTCTGCAGTCTCTGTACTTATCGATGCCGAGATTGAGGAAGCGCCTGATGAAGTGAAGAGTGTTTACGCCGAGTTCAGGGGCTGTGCAGACGAGACTATCGAGCTTACCGCCGAGGCAATTGAACTGGCTGACGCGTATCTTAATCACAGTATCCTGACTGAGAACTTTCGGGATGATGCCCGCCACATCGCGATGGCAACGGTTGCCGGCGCAGATTTATTGGTTAGCTGGAATTTCAGGCATATCGTGCGCTTTGAAAAGGTCCAGGGATTCAACGCCGTGAACATTGGAATGGGTTACAAGCCAATATCCATATATTCGCCGAGGGAGGTCACCACTTATGGTCGTGAACGCAGTGGAGATAGTCAGAAAGATCAGGGATAAGCATTTCGAAGAAACAAAGGACCTTTCGGTCGAGGACCAGATTAGAACTGTCAGGCAGAAGGCGGGGAGATTGCAGAAAGAACTTAGAAGACTTCGGCGTCCGATTCGCTCCGCCACGCAGTGACTGAAAATGCGCCGTTGATGGTTCTGATCGGTTCCCTGCACTTCACGCTGTCCTTCCAGACGCCGGCAATTGAATTGATGGCGTCTATGTGCCGTCAATGTGTCATTGCGGGGCCGGAGTCTTCATCTGCTTCCTCTGCTTCAGGACGGGAAATGAAAAGCGTCAGGGCTGCTGTGCGACGGGCACGGAGGACGCGACAGGCAAGGAGGACGCGACGGGCACGGAGGACGCGACAGGCACGGAGGACGCGACAGGCAGGGACGCCTGTCGTACCGGGGTGCGGCGCGGCGTGCCGCGCCGCCACGGTTCGGGCGCGAAGACCGCGGCCCTACAGGGGTCAGGGTTTCTGGAAGACCTCACGAAGGTCAGGACGGAAGCCCGGCAGCACGTGGGAACGAAGGGTTTCGCCCTTCTTGTAGATACCTGTAGTCTCAAGGCCGGCCTTGCCGAGTTTCGCCACCTCGATGGCCTCCCCCTCCGGGTCGACGATCCAGAGCTCGCGGACGCCGCGCCGGGCATAGACGGTTCTCTTGATGTTGCGGTCTCTGGCGGCGGTGGCCGGGGACAGTGTTTCGATAACGAGGTCGGGGGGGCCGTGTATTTCGTCTCTGGTGATGATGCTGAGTCGGTCCCGGGAGATATACATGATGTGCGGCTGGAGGACATTGTCACCAAGGTGCACGTCGAACGATGCAAAGTAAATGGTTCCCAGGTTGTTGTCCTTAACGAACTGGAACAGAAGAAATTCCAGGTTACGGGAAACAGACTGATGTCGTTCGTTGGGCGAAGGGGCCACGACCAGCTCTCCTTCCAGAAGTTCGTAGCGCTTGGTTTCGCTCTCCGGCAGGCTCCTGTAATCCTCGTAGGTGAACTTGATGCCGGACCTTACCATGGGTGCTCTCCTCCGTTGTTGTTACCATTATGGCCCGTTCCGCATCGGCAGTCGAGGGTTCGGGGGCTGAAGATAGAACTGAGGACGGGAACCACGAATTAACACGAAATGGTATGTATTCGTGTCTATTCGTGTTGATTCGTGGTTCCAATTCTAGACATGGCGGCATAGGTCTCGTGCCAGATCGGCCAGGAATCAGGGCTGGGGGACGCGACAGGCAGGGACGCCTGTCGTACCACGGCACGCGGCAGCCTGCCGCTACGGTTTGGGCGCGGAGAGCGCGCCCCTACGGGCGGGCGCCGGCCATGAGTTCCGCCAGTTCGGAGATGTCATTCAGCTCGGGCAGCCGGCGCAGGAGATCCAACATCCGGTCACACCTCTGCTTGCCCAACTCGGGAGTTACGATCTTGCGGAACCTGCTTTCCATTTCCTCAGGGGTGAAGGGATTCTCCGGGGACCCTTTCACCGTGCCGTTGTGGAACCGGCTGAACTCCCTGCCCTCCTTCGTCCTGACAATGACAGTGCAGGGCCAGGAACCGGGGAAGAACCGGTCCAGCTCCGGCCCGGCGACCACGTCGATGCGCTTGAACAGCTCGATATGCCTGGGGTCCTTCAAAGCGGCGTCGGTATTATGGCGAAGGCTGAAGGACATGGCGTCTTCGTCGCTGTAGGCCGCCACGGCCAGCACGTACTTTGAGCTCAGGCTGGAGCCGCCCAGGGAACCCGCCGCCGGGTACCCTGGCCTGCCGACGAGGGGGATGACGGCCGTCGGGAGCTTGTAGGTCATGCCGGCGATGTTGTCAGGCCGTATCCGGTGCTCCCGCATCAGGGAGAGGAGGGCCTCGATGCCGGGGATGATGTATATGCCGACGCCGAATCTCTTCAGGGTGATGTATTTGATTTCGAACACCTTGCCGAGGTCTTCCGTCAGCTTCGCCGGGTCGGGGTTGGCCGAATGCCCCGTCAGGAACCCCTGGGGGTCTTCGAATATGCCGCGGATGCCAACCACGCCCAGTTGGGACAGCAGGGCGGCCAGCACCCCGCTCTGAGAGGCGCGGCCGACCTGGATTCTCTGGGTGTGCGGGTGCCTGGGGGTTTCCGTCCAGGGACGGGCGCCGGCCCCGTGGACTGCGGCGATGCTGATGGCCTGGGCCAGCCCGTCCGCCGACAGTCCGAGGAGTTTGCCGGCGGCTGCGGCGCAGCCGATGGGGCCGCTGATACTGGTGGGGTGAAAACCCCGGGCGTAGAGATTGCTCGCGCCCAGCGCGGCGGCTACCCTGGCGATAACCTCAGCCCCGGCGACCGTCGCCAGGATGAGGTCCCTGCCGCCGGCGTGCTGTCTCTCGGCTACAGCAATGGCGGCGGCGATCAGGCAGCAGGGGAGATGGATGGCGGCGCGGTGCATGCCGTCGAAGCCGCCGAAGCCGATCATGGTATTGGAGAAAACGGCGTTGAGGCAGGGCACCTTGCAGCCCTGCGTCACCAGGGAGGACTCTTCCGTTCCCCCCATTTCCCGGTTGAACCGGGGGATGCCCAGGCGTTCCACCTCGGGATTGAGGGTGGCGGCGGCGACCGTCAGGCCGACCTGGTCCATGATGAGGAGCCGGGTGAACTCGACAACGTCAGGCGGCAGGTCTTCGAACTTGAGGTTGAAACAGAAGTCGGCCATCTGGTCACGGATTGCCACGGTTCACCTCCCAGGTAGGGTGGGTTAAGCGCACATGGGGTCAGTGTGTGGGGTGGCTGGTGCGCGAACCCACCAGACGAAATGACGAATGACGAATGACCAAACGGTACCACAGGCCACCGCGCCTGTGAGCCGTTGTACTAATGACGAAGTCCGAATGACGAATCAATCTTCCATGTCTGGCGGACCGAGCGCCATCAAGGATGAAAGCAACCGTGCGCAGGCAGGGACGCACTGCGCCACGCGGCCTACTTCAGGGAGGCCGCGAAGACTTCCCGGGCTACCTTCAGGTATTCGTTCTTTTTGATGATGTATTCCTGATAGTCGGTGGCTATGTATTTAACCCCTGGCTTGCGGACCCGCGTCGGGAAAAGGAAGTCCGTAGGCACGTCCACCCTGGCGCTCTGGGCGCCCATGCCCTTCGCCATTACGGCGCCTCCTTCTCTGGTGAGCAGCCAGTTTATCATCAGTCTTGCGGCGTTGGGGTGCGGAGGCTTGTCGAGCAACAGAACGCTTCCGGTGCTGGCCGAAACATAGGTGCCCTCGGCGGGAGTAACCAGGTCCACAGGCGCTCCGGCGACGATGAATTCCGTAGTGTTGTCGGCGCTGACAGCCAGCGCCAGCGGATATTTGCCCCGGGCCACCCACTCGGCCATAAGACGCTCATCCTTCGTGATCAATATCTCCTGTTTGGCGAGCTCGCGGAGGTAGTTCAGGTCCATGAGGCCTTCGGCCACCGCGCTGAAGAATCCGTTGCCGGCGCCGCCGACGGAGGGGTCGTTCATTACCATCTTCCCTTTCCATTTGGGATTGAGAAGGTCCCGGTACGACTTGACTTCATCAGGCTTCACCATGTCTGTGTTGATGAGTATCGGCGCCTGGGGGCTGGCGATGAATGAGAGGATATAGTGGTCGGTGTCGATCCACAGGAGGCGCCCGGCGTACCAGGCTTTGGGGTCCAGGGCCTCGGGCAGGAATATCACCGGGTCCAGGGGTGCGAGAACGCCGGCAGGTTTGAGAACGTCCAGCCCCGTCCCGGCGCCGCCGATCAGCAGGTCTCCGGTGTACAGGCCGGCGCGGCGCTCGGCCAGTATCCTGGGGCCGAATTCGGCGGGTCTTCCGGAAATAAACTCTATCCCGATGCCGAAGTTCTGTTTCACGGCTTCGGACAGGGCCTGACGGACGTTAGGGCCGATGTTGCTGTAAATCACGACGGTCCCCTCTCTTTTTGCCGCCTCCCGGAGCTTGTCCCATTCTACCTGCCAGGTGTCCTTGCCCTGGATCGAGGGGGCGGGCCCGGCCGAAGTTGCGGCCGGGGTCGGAGCGACGGCCGGTCCCGGGACTTCCCGGGGGGCGCAGGCCGCCGCGACGAGCAGTAAAGCTAGAATGAGAACTACACACCAAATCCACAACGATTTCATTTGTCTGGTTCCTTTCAAGTGTTGTTGCCCCGCCACCGCAGGGGTCCCGACTTGTCGGGATGTGTTCGCCCGCCGGCGGGGCGGCAGGAATTGAGAACGACGTTGCCCACGGGACCGGGGGAACGGTGGGTTCGCGTCCCGATGCCGTCGGGACGCTTAGCCCACCCTTCGGCTGCGACGACGACCCCACCCTGCAAGGCTTCAAACCTTTAAACCTCGACACCCGCAAGGGGTGTCGCTACGGGTTGTTCCCCATGTGGCCGGCCAGTTCCGACACGTCCGGCACGTTTTCCAACTGCCGCAGGATTTCGAGCATCCGGTCGGCCCTTTGCAACAGCAGCACCGGCGCCACCACCTTGCTGAAGCGGGCCTCTATCTCGGCTGGCGTAAAAGGATTACCCGGCTCTCCCTTCGCCGGCTCATCGTGGAACTTGCGGAACTCTCTGCCATCCTTTGTGGTAACAGAAAGCACGCACGGCCAGTTCCCGAGGGACAGCTTGCCCAGTTCCGGTTCGGCCACCACATCAATCAATTTGAATAGCGCCTGATGTCGCGGGTCTTGCAGGTTGGCCTCGGACCGGTAGTCCCGGTTGAACAACATCCCCTCTTCCCCCTTGTAGGCGGTCACGGCCAGCACGTAGCGGGTGCTGACACTCGCTGAGGCGCTGGTGGGGTATTCCGGGCCGCCGACCAGGGGCATCACCGAAGGGGGGAGTCCATAGGTCATGTGGGCTATGTCCCCGGCCCGGATACCGTTTTCCTGAAGGATTTCCAGGAGGGCTTCCATGCCGGGAATGATGTATATTCCGGCGCCGAACCTTTTTAAGGTGGTGTTTGGGATTTCGTACACGGTCCCCAGCCCCTCAGTCAGCTTCGCCGGGTCCGGGCTGGCGGAATGGCCGGCCAGGAACCCCCGGGGGTCTTCGAAAATCCGGCCGGTACCCGCCACCCCCGCCTGCGCCAGCAAGGCGGCCATGACGCCGCTCTGGGCGGCCCGGCCAACCTGGACCCTCACGGTGCGGGAGGCGCGCTGTTCCTGGGGCCAGAGGGAGGAGCCGGCCGCTTGAACGGCGGCGATGCTCAGGGCGTCGGCCAGGGTCTGCCGCCCCAGTCCCAGGAGCTTGCCGGCGGCCATGGCGCAGCCGAAGGGGGCGGAAAGAGAAGTGGGATGAAAACCCAAGTTGTAGGCGTTGCTGGATCCCAGCGCCGCGGCGACCCTCACAATGACCTCGGCCCCGATGACCGTGGCCAGAATCAGGTCCCGGCCGCTGGCGCGCTGCTTTTCGGCGACAGCGACTGTCGCCGGTATCAAGCAACAGGGCAGGTGCACGGCGGACCGGTGCAGCCCGTCGAATCCGCCGAAGCTGATCGCTGTGTTGGAGAGAGCGGCGTTTATTGAGGGGACTTTGCAGCCCTCGGCGACGAGACTGGATTCGGGCGTTCCGCCGAGCGCCTTGAAAAACCCGGCAATATCCGCATCGCCGACTTTGAGGTAGGCCCTGGAGCCGGCAATAGTCAGGCCGATCTGGTCCGTGATCAGAAGCCGCGTGAATTCAACGACGTCCCGGGGCAGGTCCTCAAACCTCACGTCGTAACAGAAACTGGCGATCTGGTCACGAACAGGCATAACTGGGAAAATCCTGACTCGGACAGGCCGGAACCGAAATGACGAATGACTAAACTCGAATGACGAATCAATGACGAATGACGAAGTCCGAATGACGAATGATTGACTGCATCACGAATGCCGATGGCGTACCAGGAAGGATGAAAAGGCACAATCCGTAGGGGCGCGGTCTCCGCGCCCGCCCCGGCGAGGGAACCTCGCCGCTACGCCCGGCCGCTGACGGCTGAAAGCTGACTGCTGAAAGCTATTTCAACAGCTCGGCGTACATCTCCGCCGCTACTTTCTGGTATTCGTTTTGCTTGACGGCGTATTCCTCGCTGTCGGTCCTGAGGTACTTCACCCCCGGCTGGCGCACCTGCGAGGGCAGGACCCACTCAGTGGGTACGTCAACCCTGGCGCTGTGGCCGCCATAGGCCTTGGACAGGAATATGCCGCCTTCCGTGGTGAGCAGCCAGTTGGCTATTAGCCTGGCGGCGTTGGGGTGCGGCGCATTCTTGAGCATGGTGACCACCGAACTGCTGGCTGTGGTATAAGTCCCCTCTTTCGGGATGATGAGCTCCAGGGGCGCGCCGGCATCGACGAACTCCTTGGCTATTTCTTCCCGGCCGCCCAGCAGTATGGGGTATTTCCCCTTGGCCACCACTTCCGCATTGAGCCTGTCGTTTCTGCCGATGACCGGCTGCTGCTTGCCCAGTTCTCTCATGAAGTTCAGGTCCATGAGGCCTCCGGCCATGGAAGCGAAGAAGGCGTTGCCGCCGCCGGCCTTGGTCGGATCGGTCAGCACTATCTTCCCCTTCCATTTGGGGTTAAGGAGGTCGTTGTACGACTTGATTTCGTCGCGGTTGACCATGGAGGTGTTTATCGTGATATTTGCCTTGGCTATGGCAAGCGTTGCCACGGAGGTGTGTTCCTTGTCAACAAAGGGAATCTCTCCGATGTACCAGGCCTTGGGGTCGATAGCCTCCGGCAAGAATAGTATCTGGTCCAGGTTCTCCAGGACGCCGGCCGGCTTGAGATGGCCGATGGCATTGGCGCCGCCGGTCAGGACGATGTCCTCGAGGTACAGGCCGGCGCGGCGCTCGGCCAGTATCTTGGGGATGACCTCAGACGGCAGTCCCGCCGTGAACTCCAGGGTGACGCCGAATTGATCGCTCAGGTGCTTGTCCATGCCGACGCTGCGCATGGCGGCCGCGGCGCCGCTGACCACGACGATGACGCCCTCTTTCCTGGCGCCTGCTTTCAGGTTTTCCCATTGCGTCTGCCACGCTTCCCGGGCGGTCCCGGCCGGGGCCGCACCGGCTGCCGGAGGTGGGGCAGGGGCGACCGGCGGCGCCTGCGGCGCGCAGGCCGTGGCGAGAGTTGCAGCGAGCATCATGGCCGCTATCGTTGCCAGTAGTAATCGTCTCATTCTGTACCTTCCTTCCAGATAGGTTCTATTCCCCGGAGGGACAGGGGCACGTACCACGCGCCCCGTACGGATATTCTAGCCGTTCGTGCTGTTCGCTGCAAGCCGTAGCGACAACCCTTGTGGGTGTCGAACGCTTGCGGGTCTCGACGCCCTGGCGACCGGCCCGTGGCGGCGGGGGCAAGCCCCGTCGCTACGGGCGGGCGGGCCGACGCACAGGCGGGCGGACACACAGGTCCGCCCCTACTTGCTGACCAGGCCGAACTTGCGCTGCAATTCCTGCGGATAGGCCAGGACCTCGGGAGACACGTCCACGATCTGCTTCATCAGGCTCTGCACTTCCTTCCCAACGACAATATCATAGGCTTCGCTCACGGTGTCCCTGACCACTTTGTCAAACCGGGGGTCTTTGGACATTTTGGTGAAAGCATCGGTCAGGATGGCCATGACGTTGTCCGGCGTTCTGGGGGGCGCCGCCAGGGTCTTGTCGACGAGGCCGGAACCCATCCAGGCCATGTATGCCTGCCATTGGACGGCCGTTGGTTTCCTATTGCCCAGGACCTCTTCAAACGTCGGTACGTCGGGGAAATCGGGCCGCCGCGTGAATTTGCCGTCTTTCACGGTCCCGAGGTAGGCCAGGGGTTCGCCCACGTTTTCCTGGATCAGACGGCGGATCACGTAGGCGTTGGAGGTCCCCATGACGTCCACTTCGCCCCGGCGGAAGGCCAGTTCGAGCTCGTTGGAGGTGCCTATGCCGGTGAGCCAGCGGAGGTTCCAGCCCAGGAGTTCCTTGCCGAACATGGGTATGATCTGCCAGGTCTCGTCACCGCTGGTGCTGCCGACGAAGACCGGTTTGGCCGAAGTGTCGGTGAGGCGGTCTCTGGTCCCCTTGCGGATCATGACTATGCTGCTGCTGCGCGAGATGCTGCCAACGTACTCGTATTTGGTCAGGTCGAAGGCGACTATCTCGCGGCGCCTTTGTTGCATGGAAATGGGGGAGGACCCGTTCTGGATCAGGGCAAACCCGTCCGGCTTGGCTTTTTCATACCATATGTTATTTCCCACGGTACCTGCCGCCCCGCCCCTGTTGAGGACGATCATCCGGGGGTTTCCGGGAATGAACCTGGGGAGATGCGCCGCGGTAATCCTCCCCACGGTATCGGTGCCGCCGCCGGCGGATGAATCCACGGTCAGTTCTATGGTCTTCCCCTGATAGAAAGGCGTTTCTGACTTGACGGCCGGTTTGGGCGCCGGGGTCGCGGGGGCGGCCGTGGCCGCCGGTTTTTGAGCCGGGGCCTGGGTTGGCGCGGGAGCGACCTTAACGGTGGGCGCCGGTCCCGGCGTTGGTCCCGGCGTGGGGGCCGGGCTGCATGACATAACGGTGATTGCTGCGAGAAGCGCGAGTAACGGACGCGTTAGTAGCGTGGACATCGCTGTTTTAACCTCCTTGTCACTCAGGAAAATAGACCGGTACCACAGGCCACCGTGCCTGTGAGAGCTCCCCTTTCATCCTTGATGGCGCTTGGTCTGCCAGGCATGAAGGATTACTCAATCCCATCACCGGACGGGCGGACCGGTGTGTTCGCCCGCCGGCGAGCAGACAGGCCGGGTCTGCCCCCACGGGCCTGGTAGCACCGGCAAACGTTATTCTCCGGGCAATCCTCCGTGCCGGGTCGGCCAGGCGCCATGACGGCTGAAAACAACGGTTCACAGGCACGGCGGCCTGTGGTACCGGGTGTTGTCACATTCCGGCCATGAGGCTGGCGAGGGGTGAGACGTCGGTCACCTCTTCCAGGCGGCGCAGCATCGCCATCATCCGGTCGCATCTTTCCTGCGACAGCACCGGCGCCACCACTTTGTTGAACCGATTCTCCATCTCCTGCTGAGTCAGCGGATTCTCGGGAGACCCCTTAACCGAACCGTCATGGAACTGGCTGAACTCCTGGCCTGCCCTGGTCTTGATGGTGATGCTGCACGGCCATTTCCCGGGGAAGAACTTGTCGAGTTCGGGTCCGGCTTCAACGTCAATCTTCTTGAACAGCTCCGCGTGGCGCGGGTCTTTCAGGTTGGCCTCGTTCTTGTAGGCCAGGCTGAAAAGGGTCGGCCCGTCGCCCTGGTAGGCCGTTACCGCCAGGATATACCGGGCACTCTTGCTCAGACCGGGCGAAAAGGCGCGCGAAGGATAGGCCGGTGAGCCTACCAGGGGCACGACCTCGGTGGGGAGTTTGCAGGTAATATGAGCGATATCTTCGCCCCGGATGTGGTGCTTTTGGACCAGGCTGAGCAGCGCTTCGATGCATGGGATATTGTATATTCCCACGCAGTAGTTCTTCAAAGTGGTATTCTTTATCTCATATTCTGTCCCGAGTCCCCTGGTGAGTTGGGCAATATCAGGTTTTGCCGAGTGGCCCGTCAGGAATCCCCGGGCGTCTTCGAATATGTCAGCGATGCCGATAATGCCCATGCCGGCCAGCAGGGCTGACATGACTCCGCTGTGGGCTGCCCTGCCGACCTGGACCCT
This sequence comes from Chloroflexota bacterium, assembly GCA_016210565.1. Taxonomy (GTDB): domain Bacteria; phylum Chloroflexota; class Dehalococcoidia; order JACQUA01; family JACQUA01; genus JACQUA01. The sequence goes on along the minus strand of JACQUA010000410.1, from coordinate 32,283 downwards.
GGTGGTCAGCGGGGCCTTGGGGAACTGGGGCCACGGGCGGGCGCCGGCCCCCTGAACCGCGGCGATGCTGATGGCTTCGGCGAAGGCATCCCGGCTCAGCCGGAGGAGCTTGCCGCCGGCCACGGCTACGCCAAACGGGGCGCAGAGGGATGTGGGGTGAAAACCCCGGTTGTAGGCATTACTGGCGCCCATGGCCATCCCTATGCGCGTCATCACCTCCGCGCCGATAACCGTGGCCAGAATCAAGTCCTTGCCCGAAGCCTTTTCTCTTTCAGCCACGGCCATCGTTCCCGGAATCAGAGTGGACGGGAGATGTATCGCAGCACGGTGCAGGCCATCGAACCCTCCGAAACTGAGGGCCGTGTTGGCGAAAGCGGCATTGATGGACGGGACCTTACAGCCCTCACCTACCAGGCTGGATTCCTCCTTACCTCCCAGTTCCTTGAAAAACCGGCCCAGGCCGGTGTCCACCTCGGGGTCGATCCTGGCGGCGGCGGTGGTGAGACCGACCTGGTCTGCAATCATCAGCCTGGTATATTTGAGAACGTCGCGGGGGAGGTCCTCAAACTTGAGGTCGTAACAGAACCGGGCTAGCTGGTCGCGGACGGGCAATGTCTTGCTCCTGAAGTCAGAATTCAGAATCCAGAAGTCAGGAGCCAGGATTCAGAATCGCCGGGGCGCTTCTGGCCACTGGCTACTGGCTTCTTTCATTCATTGCGACGAAGATGTCACCCTGAGCGAAGCGAAGGGTCTTTCGTCCCTCAGTCCACCTCGAAGGATTCTTCGACTACGCTCGCTGCGCTCAGAATGACAGCGGACGCGAATTTCGCCCCTGGTGGTACCGACTCGCCGGGATGATTGATTGATCGGACTCTTCCTTCGGACGTCGTCATTGATTCGTCATTCGGGTTTCGTCATTCGTCATTTCCTACTGTACCAGATGCCCGAAGATCTCTTTCGCGGTCTTGAGATATTCGTTCCTTATCTTGATGTACTCCTCTTCGAAGTCGGTGCTGGCGTACTTGGCGCCGGGCTGCCGCACCCGGGCCGGGTGGAGGAAGTCCGTGGGGACATCCACTCTGGCGCTCTGGGCGCCTATGGTCTTGGAAAAGACCGTCCCGCCTTCCTTGCTGAGCAGCCAGTTGATGAGGAGCTTGGTCGTGCTGGGGTGGGGGGCGTTCTTCAGTAAGAGGACGCTGCCGGTGGTGGCGGTGACGTACGTGCCCTCCTGGGGGGTCAGCACGTCTATGGGCGCTCCGGCGTTGATGAAATCGGTGATCACTTCGGTCTTAATCGCCATTCCCAGAGGGTACTTGCCCCGCGCCACCCATTCCCCGAGCAGCCGCTCGTCTTTCCCGATCAACGGCTCCTGTTTGGCCAGCTCCCTGAGGAAGTCCCTGCCCATGATGTTTTCGCCCAGCGCGGTAACTATGGTGTTGCCGGAGCCCCCCACCGTCGGGTCGCCCATCACTATCTTGCCCTTCCACTTAGGGTCGAGAAGGTTGCGATAGGACTTCATCTCCTCATGCTTGACCAGAGTGGTGTTGATAACAATGGGCGCCTGCGGGGAGGCGATGAAGGACAACGCATGGTGACCCTTGTCGTTCCAGAGGAGCGCGCCGGCGTACCAGGCCTTCGGGTCCAGGACCTCCGGCAGGACCAGCGCGTTGTCCAGGGGTTCCAGAACGCCGGCCGGCTTCAAGACGTCCAGCCCGGTCGCCGCGCCGCCTATCAGCATGTCTTCCAGATACAGACCCGCCCGGCGTTCCGCCAGTATCTTGGTGGCGAACTCTGCGGGCCGGCCTGAAACGTACTCGATGGTTACGCCGAACTTGTCCTGCATAGCTGCCGAAATTGCCTGCCGGACGGGGGCGGCCAGAAAGGTGGCCACCACCACCACGCCTTCTTTCTTTGCCGCCGCGGTTACTTTTTCCCATTCCCCCTTTTGGGCTTCCTTACCGGGAATCGCGGCGGCCGGCGTCGTTGCTGGAGTCGGAACCGGGCCGGGGGCGCAGGCCGGCGCCAGCAAAAGGCCCACAAGCAGGACTAACATCGGAAGAGCTATCGTTCTCTTCATTTTCGACCCCCTGGCACAATATGTTTGGAAATAGTCCGCAAAAGGACCGGGGACGGCATTCGGCGCATTGTCTCAATCTCGGTACGCGGAGGCACTTCCCGTCTGTTGCTGAAGACGAATATAGTACGAAAGGTCTATCGCTGTCAAGGAAGAACAATTCAAAGGCGGGCAAGCGCAGGTGAGGACGTGGGATGGAGAAAGCGGCCGCGCGAACCTACCGGCGTCTCTGAGGAAGGCGGCGAAGCGCCTGGTGATACATGGCATGCCGTTGGATACGGTTGCACGAGTGGGTGTCCGGCGTAAGAACGGCGGTTGGCTACGGCCCCCGCCAGTCCCTCAAGGAGATGACCGGGCAGCCAAAGGCTCGACCCTGGTGTCGCGGATTAGCCGTGACGAGGGGGAGGTGGACCTTTGATGCTACTGCTGCGTAGCAGGCATCATAGACAGTTATCCTGAGTTGACGCGCCAGAGCGGCTGACCTGGCGAGGAATTCACCATCGACGGGTACGACCCTCAGACCCAAATTCCACAGGCTTTCAACGGACCGATGAACGTCTCTACCAGATAGATATCCCTTCGTTGCCAGAGCATTGGCAACTTCGTAAAAGAATAGGTCCGGCACCCAGATGCTGACGACGCCATCCTTCCGACTGTCGAGAAGGAGGTCAGCCTGAGCTAGGTCAGGCTCGTTCTTCCTCGAAAACCATTTGACGCCGACAGACGCGTCTATTACTAGTGACTGTTCCGCGATCTTAGCAACTCTCCTACGGCATCCCAATCGCCAAGCTTGGCTGCGATTTCTTTTATGGTTTTTGCTGCCTCGGCGCGCTTTAGCCTTTGCCTTTCCTTTTCTTGTTCTTCAAGATAGTGTTCCACTGCCCGGACCAGGAACGCGCTCCGCGAAGCATGGGCTGCTTCGCTCGCCTTGTCGATTTTGTCCAGAACTTCTCTCGGCATGCAAACGTTTATCTTAACTACCACGTGTTATCTCCTCTAGCGGCGCAATGGTATTATACACCATTCGGTAGATCAAAGACCAGGCCGCAAACGGAATGCAAATTTAATATTCCCCGCCATCCCATCGGCTGCCGACTACCAGATTATTCCGTTAAGAATCGAGTCTTGCGGAAGGCGGCAAGAGAAAATCCTAAATCAGAATCTCTAAACTCTAAACAAATCCGAATACCAAAACTCCAAACCACCAGGGACATTCCACTGCATGCCAATTTGGAAATTCAGGCCCGGGCGGGAGTGGTCGGACATTTGAGCATTGGCATTATGAATTTGCTCAGAAAATAGGCTGTCACCCTGAGCGAAGTCGAAGGGTCTTTCGTCCCGCGCCCCGCCCCGAAAGATTCTTCGACTAGGCTCGCTGCGCTCGCTTCGCTCAGAATGACATTTTCATCCTTCATGGTGCGCCATCGGCGCATGGGTGATTGTTTAGGATTTCGTGCTTTGGGTTTCGGATTTGGACGGCCTTCTTGGCTCCGGCTTGTCCGGGTTAGAGATCGCCACACGGGTTACAGATCGCTATTGACATTGTCCCGGCGCTTATCTTAAAATGCCGCGACGGGGTTGAGGAGGAGGGGGCTGGCATTTTGTTCGCGAATTCTGAAAGGAGGCAACCAGTGACCACGCCGAGCGACATCAGGAACTCTGCCTTTGGGACCAAGACCTTCTACGATCGGTGGGTGGAGGCGCAGGAGATACCGGTAAACCGGGGTTATGCCGTGGACGACCTGAACACGGTGAAGGTGGAGACTTGGGCCAGGAAGGGCGGCAAGGGGGCTTTTGTTATCCTGGAAGGGGCGGAGGGCATGGCCGATGCCTATGTGTGTGAGATTGCCCCGGGCGGCAACCTGAAACCGCAAAGGCATCTTTTCGAGGAGATGATCTATGTCCTTTCTGGCAACGGGGCCACCACTCTCTGGTGGGATGAGAAGCATAAGCAGACCTTCGAATGGCAGACCGGAAGCCTTTTCGCTCCGCCGCTGAACGTGTGGCACCAGCATTTCAACGGGCAGGGGAACAAACCGGTGCGGTACCTGGCCTGCACCAGCGCGCCCCTGATGTTGAATTTGATCCACAACGAGGAGTTCGTGTTCAAGAACAATTTTGCCTTTACCGACCGCTACAGCGGGGAGACGGGATACTTCGATGCCTCGAAGGGGAAGATGCATCCGGGAAGGCTATGGGAGAGCAATTTCGTGCCGGATGTCAAGAGCATGAAACTGCTTGAATGGAAGGAAAGGGGCGCCGGCGGGACCAACGTGGGTCTGGAGCTGTCCAACAACACGATGGCGGCGCACATCTCCGAGTTCCCGGTAGGGACCTACAAGAAGGCCCACCGCCACGGCCCGGCGGCCCACGTGGTCCTTCTCAACGGCGAGGGTTTTTCTCTGCTGTGGCCGGAAACCAGCGCCAGAGAGAAGATGAAGGTACCCTGGCACTCCGGAAGCATGTTTGTGCCCCCGAACCGCTGGTTCCACCAGCATTTTAATGTGGGCGCCACGCCGGCCAGATACCTCGCGCTGCGCTGGAACAGCCGCAAACACCCCATGGGCAAAGCCTACAAGACCGCCGAGGATGTTAAGTCGGGCGGCGACCAGATCGAGTATGCCGACCAGGACCCGGATATCGAGAAGACCTTCCAGGCCGAGTGCGCCAAGCGGGGCGTGGTGTCCAAAATGGCACCGTTTTTGAAGAAATAGTCAATCTCTCTCCCTTTTTTAAAAAGGGGGACCAAGGGAGATTGACATAACGAATGTCTTTGCTGGGATGCCGAGGCTCGCAGAGGACTGAGCCTCGGCGTCCGTGGCGACGCCCTTTGTCCTGGCGGCATCGGGACCGTAAGTTGGCGGCTGGCCCGGGACGACGGGGGCAAGCCCAGTTGCTAGGCGACCCTACTGTCTACTGTCTTCTTCCCTAACTCCGGTGGTTATCGTGGGCGTCGAGATAGCGCTTGTAGGCGGAGTCGGGGATCATGAACACTACCGGTACCAGGAGGACGAGCATCGCGCCGAAGACGAAGAATGTCTCGCGAAGCCCGGCCGCCTTGTCCTGAAAATGGCTTACCGCCAGGACCAGCCCGGCAGTGCCAATCAGCCCGCCGGTCGAGCGGAACATGCCGCGGATCCCGGACACGGCGGCCACTTTCTCCGGCAGCAGGTCCAGTGCGGCGTTATTGGCGGCCGGATTGGCAATCCCGATGCCCACGCCACCCAGCATGACGGTCAGCGTCAGAAACAAGAGGTTGGGTACGCGCCATCCCAGCAATACCACATCGCGGGGGTCCAGTCCCAGCAAGAACAGGCTCGCCGACAGGATGAGAAGGCCGATGATCATGGGAGGGCGGTAACGGAAACGGATGATGAACAGGCTGCTCAAGGCGGACATGGCCATCATGGCCACCGACCTCGGCGTGAGGATAATGCCGTTTTCACTGGCGCTCATGCCGTAGGCAATGGCGGTGTAGTAGGGGATGAACGTGAAGAAACTGAAGGCGACGGCGCCGAAGAAGAAGTTGTAGATGTTGACTCCAATGAAAGGACGCCAGCGGAGCAAACGCATGTCGATGATGGGTGTCTCTACCCGGGTCTCGTACTTGACCAGGACGACGAGCAGTATGGCTCCGATGGCAAAGAAGGACCATGTCAAGAACCCGACAGACTCGGGATTGTCTGCCCAGGTGGTCAGGGCATAGAGGATGGCGGACATGGCCGCGCTGAAGATGCCGGCGCCGGCGACATCGAAGCGCCGGGCGGGACCGGGCTCCGTCCGCCGCAGCACGGCCAGCCCGAACAGGGTGGCGGCGATGCCGATGGGGATGTTGACGAAGAAGATCCAGCGCCAGGAGAAGTGATCGACAATGAAGCCGCCGATGTTGGGTCCCAGGATGGCCCCGATGGGAAAGATGCTGCCGAAGAGCCCGATGGCGGCCGCCCGGCGGTCTCCGAAGGCGTCGCTGACGATACCGGTGGCGATAGGCATGAAGGCGCCGCCGCCGATGCCCTGGAGGACCCTGAAGATGATCAGCCAGTAGATGTTGGGCGCCAGGCCGGCGGCCAGCGAAGTGAGGGTGAATAGCAGCACCGAAGCCAGGAACACCCGCTTCCGGCCAAAGTCGTCGCTGAGCTTGCCTGCCACCGGCATGATGATGGTCTGCGACAGCAGATAGCCGGTGATGACCCAGCCCACCCACGCCAGGTTGGTTTCCATCTCGTCCACCATCGCGGGCAAGCTGACGACCACTACGGTGGAGTCGATAGAGGACATGAGAAAGGGGACGGCGACAACGGCGAAAATAAGATAGGCGCTCCGTTTGGAAGCGCCTATCCGGTGCGCGGGGGACGCATTCAATTGCATTTTGTTAATATTGTACTGCCGCTCCGGGTCAAAGAGCAACCCCTCCTCTCCCTTGATGGGAGAGGAATAAGGAGAGGGTGACCGCGCCACCCGGTACCACAGGCCCCCGTGCCTGCGCGGGCTTATTTTTGTCCTTGTTGGCCAGTACGACAGGCCACCGTGCCTGTGCCCGCTTATTTTTATGCTTGTTGGCTGTATAATAATACGGACGCATCGAGTACCGCCCATAAAGGCGTCCAGGAGGCTAAAACCATGAGCGAATACAATGAATTCTTCAAGTTCGCCGCCAAGGTGGGCGCTCTGGAGGGGTACCTTTTCAAGCGGGACAGGGTGGAACCCCTGGCCAACTGGATAGGCAATATCGAGGGGATGTACCAGAGCCTGTCTCCGGCGGTCAGGAAAGAGATAAACTTCGAACTGGAAGGGGTGCTGCAGAGAACCCTGGAGTACGGGGACCGCGTACTGGCCCCGGAGATGAAGGACAGGCTGAACCGCCTCCTGGCCGAGGTCCGTGGCGTGAAATGAGAGGTAGTACCCATCAGCGGTCTTGCCTCGCGGGTTGGGACCGGCGCCTTCAGTTGTGCCCCGCCCCCGCAGGCCAAAGGACCTGTCCGCCTTGCGGACTCTCGGAACGGAGCGGCTACCCCCCCCCTGCCGGACGCACGCATAATTTGGGATTAACACGAACAGACGCGAACGTTTCGGCCCTTCATGTCGTGTTCATTGTTGTCCATTCGTGGTTGCGGTTTCATGGGGCCAATGGGCGAAGAACAAGTCGCCGGGTTAGGTGGTAAAATACTAGGGGAACCAGGGGCCACGGGGAAGTGTCGGAACTGGCAGACGAGCATGACTTAGGATCATGTGCCGCAAGGCGTGGGGGTTCAAATCCCCCCTTCCCCACCAGCCGCCGTGCACCAACGGGGCAGAGGGCACGGGGTTGAAGCTCCGAGTTGCCGGCTAAATGTAGCGCCATGACTGAAAGGGACTACCTCCGCTCTCAATACCTGGGTGACGGCCGTTGTCGGTTCGTGGCATGGGCGCCAGCAGCGGAAACGGTCGAGGTCCATGTCGTGTCACCGGGGGACATGCTCGTCCCGCTGGAAAAGGACGCGAAGGGCTATTGTAGCGCCACCGTGGAGGGAGTGGGGCCGGGGACTCTCTATTTCTACCGGCTGGACGGGGCTGGGGAATATCCGGACCCGGCTTCCCGGTGCCAGCCTCAGGGGGTGCACGGGCCGTCGCAAGTCGTCGCTTCCGGATTCCTGTGGGATGACGCGGGCTGGCGGGGTATCCCCTTCCGGGAATACGTCATCTATGAGCTGCACGTCGGCGCTTTTACATCAGAGGGGACCTTTGAGGCGGCTATCCCGTTCATAAGCGGGCTAAGGGAGTTGGGCATAACGGCGCTGGAGCTCATGCCGGTCGCCCGGTTTCCGGGAGGCCGCAACTGGGGTTATGATGGGGTCTATCCCTTTGCGGTGCAGGATTCTTACGGGGGCCCGGCAGGGCTGAAAAGGCTGGTCGATGCTTGCCACAAAGAAGGGATGGCCGTAATCCTGGACGTGGTCTACAATCACCTGGGACCCGAAGGAAATTACTTTGAACAGTTTGGGCCGTATTTTACCGACCGATATCAGACCCCGTGGGGGAAGGCGCTCAACTTTGATGGACCTCATAGCGATGAAGTACGCCGCTTCTTCGTAGATAATGCCCATTACTGGTTCACCGAGTTCCACGTTGACTCCCTCAGGCTCGATGCGCTACATGCCATCCTGGACTTTTCACCGCGGCCGTTTCTGGAAGATCTGGCCGCGTCCGTAAAGGCACTGAGAGTGAGTCTGGGGCGAGAAATATTTCTGATCGGCGAGAGCGACGCCAATGACCGCCGCCTTCTCCGCTCACCGCGGTGCGGCGGTTACGGGCTTGACGCTCAGTGGAATGATGATTTTCACCATGCCCTCCATGTCCTGCTGACCGGGGAGAAGTCCGGGTACTACCGGGACTTCGTCCGGCTCCGGCAACTGGAAAAGGCTTTCCGCGAGGGATTCGTTTACTCCGGTCAGTATTCACTCTACCGCAAGCGGCGTCATGGCAGTAGCAGCAAAGATATCCAGGCGGACAGGTTTGTGGTCTTTATCCAGAACCACGACCAGGTGGGCAATCGGATGCTTGGGACACGGTTGAGCCAGCTTGTGTCTTTTGATAAGCAGAAGGTGGCGGCGGGCGTGGTCATACTGTCACCATTCATACCGCTTATCTTTATGGGGGAAGAATATGGCGAGACAGCGCCATTTCAATATTTCGTCAGCCACAGCGATCCGGCGCTCATCGAAGCCGTACGCCAGGGACGTCGCCACGAATTCGCGGCTTTCCGGTGGCAGGGTGAGATCCCCGACCCTCAGGATGAGGCCACCTTTTTGCGCTGCAAGCTTGACCACGGACTGAGAGACGCCGGGCACCACCGGGTATTAGAGGGTTATTACAGGGAATTGCTCCGCCTTCGCAAAGAGACACCCGCTTTGTGCTCGCTCAGCAAAGAGAACATGGAGGTCAAGGCATTCGAAGATGCCAGGTTGTTGTATGTTCGCCGCCGGAAGAATTCCACTGAGGCAGTTCTTGTCAGCAATTTTGCTGACAGAACGACTGCGGTTGAGTTGCCATTTCCCGCAGGGCGCTGGCGGAAGTCGCTTGATACCGCGGATGAAAAGTGGCTGGGCGGGGGCAGTCGATTGCCCGATGAGTTCAGCTCGGCGGGGGCGAAGACGCTGACCCTGGACCGTGACTCCCTGGCCGTCTTTGTCTGCCGGAGGGAGGTCTAGATTGGACCGCTATATCTGCATTCACGGGCACTTTTACCAGCCGCCCCGGGAGAATCCCTGGCTGGAGGCTGTCGAATTGCAATATTCCGCTTATCCCTATCACGACTGGAATGAGCGGGTCGCGGCGGAATGCTACGCGCCCAACTCAACATCCCGTATCCTTGAGGGCGAAAACCGGATCATCAACATTATCAATAACTACGGCAAGATCAGTTTCGACTTTGGCCCGACGCTGCTCGCCTGGCTGGAAGCCAGGGCTCCGGAGACCTACCAGGCGATTCTTGATGCCGACCGCGAAGGCCAGAGCCGCTTTTCAGGGCATGGGACCGCAATAGCCCAAGCGTATAATCATGTGATCATGCCGCTGGCCAACCGCCGGGACAAGTTCACGCAATTGACCTGGGGTATTAAGGACTTTGAAAGGAGATTCAAGCGTCTTCCAGAAGGCTTGTGGCTCCCGGAGACTGCGGTAGACCTGGAAACACTGGATATCATGGCGGAGCTGGGCGTCAAGTTTACCATACTGGCCCCGCACCAAGCGAAACGGGTGCGCCTGATGGGTTCCAGCGATTGGAATGATGTAAGCGGAGCGCGCATCGATCCCACGCGGGCCTATGAAGCGTCCCTGCCGTCCGGAAGGAAGATCGGGGTCTTCTTCTATGACGGTCCGATGTCCCGCGCCGTAGCTTTTGAGGGTTTGTTGTCTTCAGGAGAGGGTTTTGCCAATCGTCTGATTGGCGGATTCTCCGACCGGCGTGACTGGCCTCAGGTCGTTCACATTGCAACTGACGGAGAAAGTTATGGACACCACCATCGCTGGGGAGACATGGCCCTGGCTTATGCCTTGAATCTCATTGAAGCCGGGAACATGGCGCGGCTAACCAACTATGGCGAATTCCTGGAAAAGCACCCTCCAACCCATGAGGCGGAAATCATCGAAAACACGTCATGGAGTTGCGTTCATGGCATCGAACGCTGGCGGGCCAACTGTGGCTGCAATGCCGGCGGACACCCGGGATGGAGCCAGGAGTGGCGGGCTGCGCTCCGCCGGGCCCTTGACTGGCTGCGCGATACGGTGGGCTGGAAGTACGAGCAAAGAGCCGGGCAATTGTTGAAAGACCCGTGGCGTGCTCGCGACGGATATGTTAGTCTCGTAATGGACCGCTCTCCCGAAGCCGCCTGGCGTTTTTTTGCGGACCACGCGATTCGTGAACTGAACGGAGAAGAGGTGGTGACGGCGCTAAAGCTATTGGAGCTTCAGCGGCATGCTATGCTGATGTATACCAGTTGCGGCTGGTTCTTCGATGAACTCTCCGGAATCGAGACGGTACAGGTCATACAGTATGCCGGGCGGGTGGTACAGCTAGCACAGGACTTGTTTGGCGATGATATTGAGGACAATTTTTTCAGGCTCCTTGAAGTGGCAAAGAGTAACATTCCGGAGCATGGAGACGGTCGCCGCATCTATGAGAAGTTTGTCAGACCGACGATGATAGATCTGGGCAAAGTCGCCGCCCATTTTGCCATCAGCTCATTGTTCCAACAGTACCCGGAAAAGACAAGGATATATTGCTACGACGTCGATGTTGAGTCGGGCCGGGATTTTGCGTGTGGTAAGACCAAGGGCATAGTGGGAAGAGCGAGGTTCACGTCGGCCATAACCCGGGAGTCGGAGGTGATCAGCTATAGTGCACTGCAATTCGGCGACCATAATATTGACGCCGGCGTACGCAAGTACAGAGGGAAAGAGGCGTTTGAAGGAATGCTGGAGGAACTAAGCCGGACTTGCGTCGTGGCGGATTTCCCGGGAACGGTCCGTCTGCTGGACAAGCACTTCGGCCCATCGACCTACTCCGTAAGGTCCCTTTTTCGGGACCAGCAAAACAAGGTTCTGAATAGCATTCTGGAATCCAGTATCAGCGAGGCGGAATCTGCCTACCGGCAAGTCTACCGGTCCAACTACCCGTTGATGCGGTTTCTTACCGAACTCGGGAATCCTTTACCGGTAGCTTTCAAGGCTGCCGCGGAACTTGTTTTGAATACGGACCTGCGGCGGGCTCTCTCCGCCGCTGCACCGGACTTCGAAGTCATCAGGAACCTTCTGGACGATTCCGCACTCTGGAAGATCGAGCTCGATACGGAAGGTCTGGCCCACGTTTACAGGCAGACGCTGGAACGGAAGATATCTGACTTTATCTCGAAAGCAGAAGACCTTGCTTTGTTAACTGAAATGGAGTCCCTGGTGAGCCTGGTCAGGACTCTGCCCTTCCCGGTCGATATCCGGCAGGCCCAGAATTCATACTTCAGGAAGCTGAAGATGGTCAGGCAGGGTCAGCGGCAAACCGGGGAGGGGCAGAAAGCCGCAGACGAATGGACTGCCCATTTTGTTGCCCTGGGCGAAAAGCTGTCGGTGCGGGTCGCGTAGTCCTTTGCGCCGGAAGACAGTGAGAACATGGCCAACGACAAAGAGGCGTCAGATATTCTAAAGACCCTCAGGAGGACTGGCTTCACCTCAAAGCGGACGCCGGTTTCGGTTTACCGCCTCAATTTCAGCCGGCACTTTACTTTCCGTGATGCGGCAGATATAGTGCCCTATCTCGCCGAGCTGGGGATAACCGACTGCTATGCCTCGCCATATCTGAAAGCCCGTTCCGGCAGCCTTCACGGGTATGACATCACGGACCACGGTCAGTTGAACCCGGAGATCGGGACCGCGGAAGAGTACGAGCATTTTGTACAACGGTTACACGAACATGGCATGGGCCAGATTATCGACTTCATTCCGAACCACATGGGTATATTCGACAACCCCCGCTGGCTGGACGTGTTGGAGAATGGCCCGGGGTCCCCTTCTGCCAGATTCTTCGATATTGACTGGGAGCCAATCAAGGCAGAGTTGCACGGCAAAGTCCTCCTGCCAATCCTGGAAGACTTTTATGGCAATGTGCTCCGGGCGGGGCGGCTCACCGTTGGCTTCGACAGGGGATCTTTCACGGTGTCATACGAAGGCCACCGGCTGCCTATCGGGCCGAAAACGGCTGTAGTTGTACTTGAAGCCTGCCTCGGTCCTCTCAGGGATGCATTGGGCGTGGACCATCCGGATTACCTTGAGCTCCAGAGCGTCATTACTGCGTGCAAGAATCTCCCGGAGCGGAGCGAAACGGAAGCTGAGAAAGTGTTGGAGAGACAGCGGGAAAAGGAGATCATAAAGAAGCGGCTCCGGGAACTTCACTCGAAGAACCGAATGGTGGAAGAGACGCTCGGGGCGGAGATCAGGAAGCTCAACGGTCTCGTCGGGGAAGACGCAAGCTTTGGCAGGCTCCACGAGCTTTTGGAAAGGCAGGCTTATCGGTTGAGCTACTGGCGTGTGGCGGCCGATGAAATCAATTACCGGCGCTTCTTCGATGTCAACGAACTGGTCGCCATAAAGATGGAGGATCCCCTTGTCTTCGAGGAGTCCCACCGCCTTGTCCGTGAACTGCTGGCTAAAGGCGCTGTCAATGGCATCAGGGTTGACCACGTTGACGGGTTGTTCAACCCGGCGGATTATCTGTGGCGGCTGCAAAGCTCCTACTGGGGGGATTTGAATTACGGGCCATCGCTTCTGGACTACGGGCTCAAACAACTGCCTCACGGCGCGTTGGAAGAACAACTGTGCCGCCTGTTTAAGACAGAAAGGGAAACAAATCCAGAGTCGGTACAACCCCTGTATATCGTTGTGGAAAAGATCCTTGGCGAGAATGAGGCCCTGAGAGAGACGTGGCCGGTGGACGGAACCACAGGCTATGAGTTCACGAGAGTCCTTAACGGGTTATTCGTGGACGGCAAGAACAAACGAAAACTTCTGTACACTTACCGTCAGTTCACGGGCAACCAGGCGACTTTTGAAGAAATCATGTACCAGAGTAAGGGCCTGGTCATGAGGACTTCCCTGTCCGCCGAAGTTAACCTGCTGGCCCACCAGCTCAACCGGGTTTCTGAAAGAAGCTGGCAATACCGGGATTTCACCCTTAATAGCCTGCGGGATGCCATCGGAGAGGTGATTGCTTCATTCCCTGTCTACCGCACCTACCTGAATGCTTACGAGGAAGTGGTGGACGAAAGAGATAAGAATGTTATCAATATGGCCATAAACCGGGCGCAGAGAAGGAACCCGGCGGTGAGCTCGGCCGTTTTTGATTTTATCAGGGATACCCTGCTCCTGCGCTATCCCGTTGGCATGAGCGAAGAAGGTCGCAACGAGCAACGGCTATTCGTGATGCGTTTTCAGCAGTTCACGGGTCCCGCCATGGCAAAAGGAGTGGAAGATACCGCCTTCTACATCTACAACCCTTTAGTCTCCCTGAATGAAGTCGGAGGGTCGCCGCACAAATTCGGCCGTTCCCTGGAAGAATTTCACGGTCAGAACAAGCGGCGCCACCGGGACATGCCTCATTCGTTTATCAGCACGTCAACACATGACTCCAAGAGGGGTGAAGATGTGCGCGCCCGGCTTAACGTGCTTTCCGAGATACCGGGACAGTGGCGAGCGGCCCTGAAACGCTGGAGCCAGCTCAATCAAATGAAGAAGACGGCTGTCAGCAATGAAGCTGTGCCTGATGGCAATGAAGAATATCTCATCTACCAGACCCTGCTGGGCACCCATCCGGCCCATTCAACGGACAAAGAAGAAGGCGATCGATACCGGGGACGCCTTCAGCAGCATATGCTGAAGGCTCTCAGGGAAGCCAAGGTCCATACGAGCTGGATAAGCCCCAATACCGCCTACGAGGAGGGCATTGCCAGTTTCATACGTGATATCCTGGACCCCGCTCTTTCGGGGGAGTTTCTCGCGGATTTCACGGCGTTCTTGAAACCGGTAGCCACCTGCGGCATCTGTAACTCGCTTTCGCAGGTGGTCCTGAAGCTTTTCTCTCCCGGTGTACCCGACACGTATCAGGGAAATGAACTGTGGGCGTTTAACCTGACCGACCCGGATAACCGGCAGCCGGTGGATTTTAACCAGCGCATCCAGCTTCTGGAGCGAATAAAGCACCGGCTGGCTTCGTCCGGAGACTGCTCTGGCTTCATACGGCAGCTTGTCGAAACGAAGGAGGACGGGCTTATCAAGCTCTATGTTACCTGGAGGTCCCTAAACTACCGGCGCGAAAATGTTGCGCTATTTGACGCCGGTAGTTATTTGCCCGTGAAAGTCGCCGGGGCGAAAAGAGACCATGTCTGCGCCTATGCCTGGAAAAAAGGAAAAACAACTCTTGTGGTCGCGGCGCCGAGACTTATTGCTGGTTTGACTCGCGTCGGCGATCGGGAGCCAGTCGGGGAAGAGGCCTGGGCCGATACGCGCCTGGTTTTGCCCGCGAAACTCCAGGCGGGCAACTACAAACACCTGTTTACAGGAGAAACCATCAGACCGCTTGACCGGACCGGAAGGCCGGAGCTGCGCCTCGCCGACGCGTTAGCCACGTTCCCTGTGGCGGCATTGGGGTCCCATTCCGGCCGAAGTCGGGCTAGTTCGCCAGACCGTACTTCTTCAGGAGGATCTTGGGAATAGTCCAGGGCCGGGCGAAACGAAGAATGCAGGTGATCTGCTGCTATGTGCCGGGGATATCAACAATGTGGTGTTGTCAATGCGGCGGATCTGGCAGCCCTGGGGCCATATTTCGGCGCACCCGTTGCCCCAGGGCTGGCCCAGGATGTTTATAGGGACGGCGTCGTTGACATTTTTGACGCGGTAATACTGGGATTGAACTATGGCAAGAGATAGAGGCGGTTGTCGGGCGCCCGTCATGGAAGAGAATCTGCTGACATTCCGGGACGTAGAGTCCATGCCGGGTATTCAAAGTGTCAAGTTCAGCATCGGCGCTCTTTATTCCGGCGACAAACGGAGGGAGGAATTTCGAAGGAGGTTTGAAGAGTTCAAGAATGCCCAACCCGATTATTCGAGCATCTTTGAGCTGAGGGGCGACCTGGTTAGCTATCAAACCGAATCTATTATCCCCACCGAATCCGACAAACGTCCTCCGCTCCTTCTGGTTTTTGGCAATCCCGCTTCACATTCTGTGGCTTCAGGGATGTTCTTCTCTTTTGAAGGGAAAAAGGGACAGGAGAAAGAGCATCGTATTTGGAACATGCTCAGCAAGGCAGGGATACTTTCATTTCCCGCTCTGGCCGGAGTCAAGCCGATAGACAAAGCTAACCGGTTGCGGAAAGCGGCTCTCTACGAGTTATCTTATTGCTCTCCCTTTCGGATCGGCCTGGCTGTGTTCTATTCGATGCCAAGCCCATCCAGCGGCGCCCGATGGTCGGGAGTTGCCGGCCTGCGCCGACTGTTCAGGAAGGAAGCTCTTACCAGGATCAGGGAATGTGAAGAAAGACGTATCGATGGAATAATCCGGAAATTTGTATCTCGTGGCGGAGCCGTTATTACCTTTCAAAAGGATGCCTATTCAGCAATCACAGATGAGTCCTATAAACTTCAAATGGCGAAGGAGGGAGATCCAGGCGCCAACTGGCACTGCAGTTCTCACATCAAGGTGTTCTGTCATCCGCCGACCCGCCTGAGGGATCCGAGTCGTTTAGAAGCCATTCGCAAATGGATTCTGTACGCGAGTGTTTGAAAGGTCTACATAGAGGGAGTGAAGGCCAAACATTGAGAACAAGACGGCGCCCCGGCCGAGCTGCGCACAATCCGGCATTTTTTGGCCGCTTGACTTTCCGGCGCAGTTGCCGGGGAGAGTGGTAAAATAGAAGCCGAAACGTTCGGGGAAGTGTCGGAACTGGCAGACGAGCATGACTTAGGATCATGTGCCGCAAGGCGTGGGGGTTCAAATCCCCCCTTCCCCACCAAATATGGTAATCCCGACCCGGTCTGCGGTTTTCGGGACCTTGCCGGCATTTCGCCGGGACTTTGCTCCGCAGCCCGGAAATAACCCGGGGCCGACCAAAATAGGAATAGAAGGACCGCGGTGCCGGATATGGCGCGGAACGTGCTCTTATTCACATGTATGCTGGGGACTCATAGAATCCGAGGGAGAAAACTGTAGTATGTTTTGGAATTCACCCATGCGCCGGTCGGCCTTGTCCGCCTTGCGGACTCTCGCAGAGCGGAGCGGTTTACCATCAATCACCCATCCCGACGAGTCGGGACCATCAAGAATGAAAACGGTGTGCGCTGTCATTCTGAGCGAAGAGATCCCAGCGAGCGTAGTCGAAGAATCTTTCGGGGTGGGGTGGCGGACGAAAGACCCTTCGACTGCCTCTTCGCTTCGCTCAGGGCTCCGGCTGAGGGTGACATTTACCGAGCAGTCGTCCCGACAAATCGGGATCGCTGGTTTGTGCAACTGAGCACTGGGTATCAGGAGGGACCGTGAACGAGCAAACTAAGAAAGCGGTGTGCCGGTGGTGTCATGCGAGATGCCGGGTGGTGGTGTACTCCCGGGATGGCAAGCTGGAGAAGATAGAAGAAGACCGGTCCGATCCTAGGGTGGATGAGATATTGCCCGCCACCCGCGGGTGTCCCCGGCTGCTCGGTGCCCGAGAAGCCGTCTATCATCCCGACCGGGTGCGCTTTCCGTTGAAACGCGCCGGAGAGCGCGGGGAAAACAAGTGGGTGGTCGTCGGTTGGGATGAAGCCATGGGCGATATCGCCAAACGCTTGAAGTCCATCACGGAACGCTACGGTCCGGAGTCGTTGATGCTGACGCTGGGCACGGGGAGGACCACGGAATGGCCGCTGATGCGGTTCCTGAACCTTCTGGGATCCCCGAATATCGTGGGCCAGAACCAGATTTGCTTTGGTCCCGTAATCGGCATGGGGGCGGCCATGATGGGCTGGCCGCTGCGGCACCGGTCGGGACTGATGCTGACCAAAGACGCCGAAGGGAGACCCCTGACCAAGTGCGTCTTCATGATCGGGATCGATCCGTCCCAGTCAATCCCTCGCCTGTGGAAATCAATACGGGATGCTAAGGCAGCGGGAAGCAAGATAATTGTCGCCGATCCCAGGAAGACGCAGACCGCGGAACTGGCTGACCTGTGGCTGCAACTGCGGCCGGGTACGGACGCGGCTCTGGTCCTGTCGATGCTGAACGTGGTCATCGAAGAAGGACTGTACGACAAGGATTTTGTGGCCCGGTGGTGTCATGGATTCGACAAGCTGGCGCAGCGGGCCAGGGCGTATTCGCCCGAGAAGACAGCGAAGATAACCGGCGTTCCTTCTGAAAAGATCCGGGCGGCGGCGCGGCTGTATGCTACGAACCGCCCCGGGGTCTCGGTCAACGGCATGGGGATGGAGCACCTGGAGGACCAGCAGGAGGCCATCCAGGCGAGGCTGATCCTCTCGGCCATTGTGGGCAATATCGACGTCCGGGGCGGAGAATATCTGCCCGGTCCCATGGATATCATCGATGAAGTGGAGATGCAGCTCAATGAGGCGCTTTCGGATGACCAAAAGCAAAAGCAAATCGGGGCGGACCGCTTCAAGCTTCTGGCCTGGCCGGGCCGGACGCTGATCGCCGCCAGCAACAAAAGGGTCTGGGGAAAAGAGAGCAATGTCGTTGCCTATGCTCATTACCCTTCGGTGCTGCGGGCCGTCCTGACCGGGAAGCCCTATCCGGTGCGGGCCGGGATCACCATTGGCAGCAATCCCATGGTCACGCAGGCGAACACGAAGCTGGTCTATCAGGCGCTGAAAAGTCTTGATCTGTACGTGGTAAAGGACTACTGGCTCACTCCCAGCGCCCAGCTTGCCGATTACGTTTTGCCCACGGCCGGCTGGATTGAAAGGCCTGAGCTGTATTGTACCTACAGCAACAACACGTCGATCATTGCCGGGGAGGCGGCGCTGCCGGCGAAAAAAGAAGGTGAATACGACTACTGGACCGACTATGATTTCTTCCGCGCCCTGGGCCTACGAATGGGGCAGGAAGAAAACTGGCCCTGGGAATCCATGGAGGAAGCCTACGGCTACCAGCTAGGTCCCCTGGGCATGAATTTCGAGGAGTTCATAGTCAAGAAGAACGGCCTGTATTTCCCTCCTGACGACTATAAAAAGTACGAGCGGAAAGAAGCCTTCGGTACACCCACCGGAAAGCTGGAACTGTATTCGACCGTCCTGGAAAAACTGGGCTACGATCCCCTTCCCGAGTTCCACGAGCCCAAAGAAAGCATCGTCAGCCGTCCCGACCTCGCAGAGCGTTTCCCGTTAACGCTCATCACCGGGGGCAGGTTCCGACCCTACTTCCACTCAGAGCAACGGCAGATTCCTTCGGTCAGGAAGCAGCGTCCGGAGCCGCAAGTCCAGATTCACCCCGAAACCGCAAAGGGGTTCGGAATCCAGGATGGGGACTGGGTCTGGATCGAAACCCCCCGGGGCCGGATCAGGCAACAATGCCGGTACTTTGATGGTCTGGATAAACAGGTGGTCCATTGCGAACACGGCTGGTGGTTCCCTGAGCTACCGGGTGAAGAGCCCTGGCTGGGCGGCGTCTGGCAGTCGAACGTCAACGTACTTATGGACGATGACCCCGACCGGTGCAACCGGAGAAGCGGCGGCTGGCCTCTCAAAACTGCTTTGTGCCGCATCGAAAGATGCAAGAGCTATTGAACGCAGACAAGAGCAGTCAGCAGTCAGCTATCAGCTTTCAGTCCCCACCGACCCGGGCGGGGCGGTCTGAGGGCTGATAGCTGAAAGCTGAGAGCTACCTCTGTGTTCTTTGTACCTTTGTGTGAGATTATGGCGTCACCATTCATTACGTTCGTGTTAATGATCGGTCGCAGCCAGGCCGCAACGTCCCCGGTGTGGCAATAGTCCTCAACAGTTCACGGGGGTCACAACGATACTAACAGAAAGCGCGAAAGTGTTCATGGATTACGAGGCTCATGGCTAAACAAATCATCCCAAACCTGTACAGGATTGGAATTCCTCTGCCTGGAAGCCCTCTAAAAGCTGTAAATTGTTATCTTATCAAAGGCGGTAAGCGGTTTCTGCTGATTGACACCGGATGGAACCAGCGGGAATGCAAGGACAAGATGTTATGTGAGCTGGGCGCACTCGGTGTGGACTTAAACAAAACAGACATTTTTATTACGCACCTGCACGCAGACCATTGCGGTCTCGCCGCCGATCTTGCGACCAGGACGTCGACAGTCTACATTAACGATGTTGAGGCCTTCGCGGTCAACCTGGAGAGTGACAGGAAACGGGAGAATGATCAAGAACTGAACGAAGTATTCACCCGGAACGGCTATCCCGAAGAAGAACTGAAGCGATCTCTGGAGAGCCATCCGGGCCGAGTTCACGGGCTCAGCCGGAGGATTGACTTTGAAATCTTGAGGGAGGGAGACGCCTTGCGGATTGGAGATTACAGCTTCAGAGCCGTAGCAACCCCGGGGCATTCCCTGGGGCATATGTGTCTCTATGAAGCTAAGATGAAGGTCCTTGTGGCCGGGGACCATATTCTTTCGGACATCACCCCCAACATCGCCTTCACCCTCAGGATACAGAATCCACTGAAGAAATACCTGGAGAGCCTGGAGAAGATTCGCTCCATGGACATAGGGCTTGTCTTACCGGGCCACCGCCGCACCATTGACGATCACAAAGCCAGAATTGGAGAGCTACGCGAGCACCACCGGCATAGACTAACTGAGGTCCTGTCTGCTCTGAAAGACGGCGACAAGACCGCCTATGAGATAGCGCCTTTCATAACCTGGAACATCGGCTTCAGCTCGTGGGAGCTGTTCCCCTATCCGCCCAAACGATTTGCTTTTGGAGAAACCCTCGCCCATCTAAAGTATCTCGAGGAAGAAGGATCGGTGAGGCAGAGAACATGGCAAGACAAGATACTGTTTTCACTGGTCTGAGCTTTGTCCGCCGGATGTTGGGAGTGCGGCGTCAGTAAAATAAGCGGGAATGCTATGGTCTATCGCCGGGGCGGAAAGACGGGCGATGAGATTTCAACTGGCTGACCGTGGGGTGAGTGTATAGAGCCGGGGAGTACCCGCCCAACATGCTGACACAGCAACAGATTGTCATGACCCGGGACATGGGGCAGCGGGTGGACTGACTGGCCAAGGGGAAGTATCCGGCGGCCATCTGGGCCCAGACGCCGGCGTTAGGTCAGCATCTGAGCGTAGGCGCGCCCGTCGCCGATGCCGCGATAAAGGAAAAGGTGGGGCTTTCGCCTTCCAATGGCGGCTTGGCCATCCCCACGGCCCCACCGGACCCCAATGCCACCGTCATCTTCCTCAACTGGTTCATGAGCAAAGAGGGCCAAACCGTGGCCGTCAAGAGCATGGGCTTCGCCAGTTCCAGAGTGGACGTACCGGCCGCCGGGGTGAACCCCGATGTCCGTCTTGAAGCCCGGGGAACAGTTTATCGTTCAGGATTAAGAGGTGAACGCCCTGCAAATAAAGCTGACGCCTGACTGGAGGCGGTACTGGCGCGGGCGGGCTACTAATTTAGTACAAACGCAATAGGTCGCTGCCCAGTCGGGCTCGTTCCTGAGCCTGATGTGCGCACCTGATTCGCGGTCGAGGAATATCCCGAACACGGCTGTTATCTTTGTATTCCCAATGATACAAAGGCCACAAAGCCCGTGTGGTCAGGTCATGCGAGCAGCGTGGAATCCTTCCCAAACAGCGTTTATCACCCTGCGCGGTCGCACGCAATCCCCAATCGCATATACCTCGGGCACCCTGTCTCTTATGGCTTCAACGAGCCCATCGTTCGATTTCATCCCCGCGGCGAGCAACACGGTATCGGCTGGGAGCGGAGTTCGCCGTCCGTTTATGCCGGCTACTACGACGCCTCCATCTGTTATCTCCACGACCCTGGTGTTAACCAGAATCTTGACCTTGCTGTCCTCAAGCAATTTCAACAGATGCTCCCGGCTAATGAAATACGTGTCATCCATGATTCTATCCAACATCTCAACGATGGTCACGTTCCTACCTTGTTGAGCCAGGTATAGCGCTGCCTCACAGCCAACCGTCCCCCCGCCTATCACAACCACCGATCGTCCTGCTTCGCGTTTACCCAGAAGCAAATCGACAGCAAATGCCACGTTTCCCTTTTCTGCTCCGGGGATATCTGGAAGGACTGGCGTACTACCAGTTGCGACGAACACGACTTCGGGCTTCGTCTCTTCAATGAGCTCCGGTGTAGCTTCCCTGGCAAGGCTAGTCTCCACCCCCAGTTTGTTCAATTGAGTGGAGAGATAGGTTATGAACGTTCTGTATTCCTGCTTGAGTTCGGGCACTGAGGCTGCTATCAGGTTGCCGCCCAATGCATGGCCTTTCTCCCACAAGGAAACCCTGTGGCCCCTCAGCGCCGCAACCCTGGCCGCTTCCATGCCACCCGGCCCCCCGCCCACGACGAGCACGGATTTCTTCTTTGTCGCTTTCTCTATGGTGAACTCGCTTTCCATCCCGCACGCCGGGTTTACGGTACAGCTCTGGTACTTGCGCTCATGGCCCCTTTTGTGGCAGCCTTCGAGATCTCCGATGCACGGCACGATATCTTCCGGCTTTCCCTCTTTTACCTTGTTCGCCCATTCCGGATCAGCAAGCAGCGGCCGCCCCAGGGCGATGAAGTCAGCTTTTCCCTCCTGCAACACCGCCTCCGCCAATTCTGGAACACCGAGTTTACCGCCGGCAATGACCGGAATCTTGACAACCTGCTTAACCATCGCTGCCAGGCCAACCCAACAACCCATGGGCAGAGTTGTGGGCGGGTCCATCCAATATCTGGCTTCGTGACAGCCGGCATCCACGATCAGGGCGTCAACGCCTGCTGCTTCCCATTTTCGAGCCATCTGAAGCCCTTCCTCGATTTCTCGGCCTCCGGGTATGTAGTGGGTGAGACCGAACTTAATAATCACGGGAAAGTCAGCTCCAGCCGCTCTCTTTATGGCTTCAATAATTTCCACTGACAATCTTAGCCTGCCATCCAGGTCCCCGCCGTATTTGTCGGTTCGCTTGTTCCACAATGAGCAAGTGAACTCATCAAGGAGGTGTCCGGCATGTACGTTTAGCTGTATCCCGTCTATTCCCGCGCTGCTCAATACTTGACCAGCAAAACCGGAGCGTCTTACGATTCGCTGGATTTCTTCTACGGTGAGCTCACGTGACGTGACAGCGGGATCATGGCAGGTGGGGTTGGGCGATGGTCCAACGGCGCCGGCGGTTCTTGAAACATAAGGAGGCACGTTATGTCCCAAGCCTATCGTTAGTTGTATGACTATCCTGGACCCGTATTCATGAACCGACTCTGATAGTTCACTGAATCTGGTCACATACCCGGCGTCATCGGCCATGAGATGGTTCAGAAAGGGACTGTTTGGCGGTTGTTCTATCTCTCTGGTGACTCCTGCGCTAGTTGTTATTATCATCCCTGTCCCGCCCCTGGCCCTGGCAACGTACAAGTCCATGAGTCGCTGAGACAATCTGCCGTCAGGTTCTACCATCGGACCAAGACTGATTGGAGCAAGGACTATTCTGTTTTTTACGTGAAGCTTTCCTATTTTGCCGGGTTCAAAAAGTTTCAAGGTCGTGCCTCCGTTTGATTCGGCCTCTTGAATCTCCGATAATCCCAGATTATGCATCGGCGCGGGGGGTGTAGTGCACAGCTTCAGCTCTGTGGGTGGGGACGAAGACCACCCCGGCAAGGCTAAAGCCATGCACTACACCCTACCCCGTCCATGCACAATCCGGGATAATGTGACCTGGCGCTCGATTACAGAAGAAAGCGCTATGATGAGAAAAGACCCTTCGCCTGCCCCTTCGCTTTGCTCAGGGCTTCGGCGGGTGACAGCCGCCGGGAGATTCATCGTAGCCTCACGGCACTTTGCCCCTGGATAGGCGTCAACCTACCTGCCGAGGTTGAATGGGATTGCTTTGGGGCATATTCGTTACCAGGCCGCTTGCCTATCTCGACAGGGGACCAAAAATCTGTCTGGCCATGTCCGCATATTTAGGATATTCTTCAAGATAGACCTTCTCTATCTTGAGCGGGTCCGGGAGGTATTTTTCTCCGGGCTGACGGACGCCCCCTGTAAGCTTATCAGTCGAGATATCGGTTCTCTGTACCTGCTTGTCCGTAGCATCCTGGATAAGCTGTTGTCCCTCTTTCCCGAGGAACCAGTTTATGAATACCCTGGCCGCGCTGGGATGGGGAGCCTTATTCATCAGGCTCAGCGCATTGCTGGTTTCAGACAGAATAGTACCTTCTTCTACGCTTGTCGGGGCAATAGGCGCTCCAGCCTGTACGAAAGGCGCCACATCGTTGGGACTGGCGAAAAGGAGCACAGGGTATTTTCCCTTGGCCACCCATTCAACTTGAAGGCGTTTGTCCCTGGATAGAGTTACTTCCTGGTCTCTGGCCAACCGGCGGAAGTAATCCGCGTCCACCAGGTTGTGCAATTGAGTCTGTGCAAACATCAGCAACCCGGCGCCGTCGGAGGTAGGGTCATTCATTACTATTTTCCCCTTCCATCTGGGGGCGAGCAGGTCTTTGTAGGACTTGATTTCGCCGCGCCTGACCATATCAGTATTGATTGCCAGGGGCGGGTCCGGAGAAGCGAAGAAGAGAAAAGCCATCTTCTTTTCGTCTGACCAGGGTAGCTTCCCGCCATACCATTTGCTGCTATCAGTCACCTCAGGAAGCAGGAGAGCAGGTTCAATAGGATCAGTAAATCCCCAGCCTTTTATGTCATAATTCGTTGGGGCGCCACCGATAAGGATATCGGGATAATAAATCCCCATTCTTCTTTCGGACTCTATCTTGACCCTGAGCTCCCCGCCTTTAGCTGAAAGCGTCTCCAGGCTCAATCCGAATTTCTCTCTAAAAAGGTTCGTAGCCCGCTCCTTTAGAATAGCGGGAGGTGTGCTTCCATATAAGACTATGGTTCCCTCTGCCCTGGCTTCAGCCAGAGTCTTGTTCCATTCCTGCTGCCAGGATGGCTTCTCTGCCAGAGACGCTTTTTCTGGCGGTCTTGCAGACGAAGGCGGGGAAGCGGCCTCGGGTGCACAACCTGTAGCCAAAAAGAAGGCCGCGATAACAAGAACGCAAAAGCAAAATACCTTTTTCATACTGGATAGCTCCTTTACATCCTGAAACGTGGCAAAAGCTCCGGCCCCAATATCTTTCACCAATCACCGGACAGTAGCTGCCTCCGGCGACTGATCACTATCGCTCGCACTTTTACCTCCTTTCGGCTACTCCCATTTTCACTTCCGAGACTAATCTTAAAGTTTGCCCATAACGAAAGTCAAGGGCTTTACGGATCTTTCTCAAAGTTCTGTGGAAAAGGCTGCGGCATGGTGTACCCCAGCAGCGTTTTCCTGTCACGGACGTCTACCTTTAGAACTTACTTTGGTGTCAAGGGAAGAATCAGCGTGCTCACCACATCGTCCACCTTTTCTAGATTCAAAAGGGCCTCAATCACTGCACCAACTACTGTATCAGTTAACGTGCAAGCCGAATACGGAACGCACTTCTTGAATTTGCTAATGAGATCGTGCTCCGTAAACGGGTTCTTCGGATGCCCTTTTACAGACAGGTATTGTCCGGAGAATCTTCTGCCGTCCTCCAGTCTCGTGCCGACTCTGGCTGCGAATGCCTGGAGACCTGGGTCCTCCCTTGCTGTTATTTTGGTCATCAAGTCACGCACGCCTTGGCGTGCCATCGCCTGCGGTGTATAGGCTTCTAAGAAGACATCCTTGTCGTATGCTGCTGTAGCCACTGCGTAGGGCAGGCTAAACTGGCACTCCTGCACAGTCTGGGGATTCCACTTGACTTCTTGAGGTTCACAGACATAGTGCCAGGTTTGGGGGGGCACGTCAAGCTCTATCGCGGCAAGATCTTCGATTCTGAACTGGTGTTCCCTCATTTGTTCGAGTACCCCATCAATGGCGGTATGTGTAAACTTGCCGGAAGCGTAAGGTTTTAGCATTACATTTTCTCCCTCCCATTTCTCTCCCAGTGCTTCCGTCAACGCAAGGGGTTTAGTTTCCCACCTGGCAAGACCCAAGTATCCCCTGAAACCGGTCAAAACTTGCTGGCGCGGCCCGGTTATGCCCCTTTTAGCCAGAAGGCAGGCATTTATGGCGTCCTGGCAAACAAATCCGTGATGAATTCGCACCATAAGCGTTGCCAGTGCAGTCATCGCTTGATCATGAGGCTGGGTCATCCCGCGGGCTATGCCTTCGGCATTCTCTAGTTCTTCCAGTTTCAAGTCAAGCAATTTACCTGCTGCGGCAACACAACCAAATATGGCACACCCGCCAGACAAACCTCTGGGTAGAGCCTCCTTGACTACCTGGAATGCCATGCCGATACGAATGAGCACCTCCTGGCCCACCACAAAAGCAGTTATGAATTCTTTCCCGCTTACCTTATCCCTTAGCCCGGTCGCCGCGAGCATGGTTGGAAGAGTGTATTCGCTGCAATGGCCACTCTCTTCATGAATGTCACCCATATCCATCGCTCGCGACATAGGGCCTATGGCAAATGCTGCTTCCGAAGCCGGCACTTTTCCCCCGTAGAAAGGAATAAAGCTTTCCGGCTTCCCTCCTCTGTCCTTAACAAGGTCAACCACTGCCGGTATACCTTCCATTGCCGAACCACCGATAGTAATCGCAATTGTGTCTAGAATAGACTGTTTGGCGCAACTTATTGTGCTGCTTGGCAAATCTTCATACCTCGTATTTGCCACCATCCGGCACAGTGTACGCATCGGGTCTTCCTGATCTACCGGGACAAACCTGGACATTCTCTTTTACCTAAATCCTCTCGGCAATGGAACACTGGACATTTAGGTGCATCCTTATGTGTGCTGGTAAGAAATCAGTGTCTATGTCAACACGCGCCGTGTCGAATATGCTTAGCTCTGCCTTAACCAATCCTTTGGTTAGCCCATTCGAGAAGTGACATCTCCCCGGGCGTGACCCGGATCGCGCGGCACGATAAATAGCGGTGTTTGCAGGAAAACACCCGGCATTAGCCAGCCGACACGCCGCAACGACCTCAGGGGGAGCCTTGTTCCCGGTTTCGAAAGGGATGAATGCGCCTCCGGTCAAGGGCGGGGACAATGCCCCGCCCGCGAAGTCGAGCGGCGCACGAAACATGGCGTCTCGCGGCGCGCGTTTACTTCGGAAGGTCCCGGAACCGCCGGCGCAAGACTGGCGGCACGAATGAGCGGGTTTACTTCACCAGGCCGTACTTCTTCTGGAGCGACTTGGAGTAGTCGAGGGCCTCGGGCGGTGCTGCCAGGATATCCTTGACCAGGTCTGCCGTCTGTTTGCCGGCGCCGATATCATATACCTCGCTTACCATTTTCTTGATCTGCTTATCGAATTCCGGCTCTTTTTCCAGCTTGCCCCAGGCCTCAACCAGTACGGACATGACATTGTCCGGAGTCCCCGGCGGGGCAACGAAGAACTTGTCCACCGCCCCCGGCCCCACCCAGGACAGGTAAGCCTGCCAGGGTAAGCCGGTAGGCTTCTTGTCTCCCAGTACCTCCTCTAGAGTCGGAACATCGGCAAAGTCGGAGCGGCGGGTGAATTTACCGTCCTTGATGCCACCGATCTGGGCGATATTCTCGGTCAAACCTTCCTGGAACACGCGGTTGACGATGAAGGCATTGGAGGTGGCGAACATGTCGATTTCGCCGCGGCGGAAGGCCAGTTCGACCTCGCTGGTACCGCCGAAACCGGCAATCCAGCGCACATTCCAGTTCAGGAACTCCTGCGCCCACAGGACCATGGCATCCTTGGAGGCCTCACCCGAGTTGGTGGCCGCTATCAGGGTCTGCGCCCTGGGGTTGGTAAGGCGGTCCCTCTGTCCCTTGCGCAGCATCAGGACGCTTTCGGCGCGGGCGAGGTGCCCCATGAACTTCATCCTGGTCAGGTCGAACTTGACGATACCCTGCTGCCGCAACTGCATGCCGATTGGCGAGGATGAGTTGAAGACCAGCGATAGGCCGTCGGGCTTTCCCTTTTCATAGAGGATATTGGTGGCCACCACTCCGCCCGACCCGGGATTGTTGCGGATGATGATCTTGGGGTTGCCCGGAATCAGCTTTGTGAGAAACGGCGCGGCGATGCGGGCGATGGTGTCGGTCCCGCCTCCTGCGGCGTCCCCGGAGATGATCTCTATCGTCTTGCCCCGGTAATAGGGCTCTGCGGCCGGTTGCGACGGCTTCGCCGGTGTAGCCGTCGGGGCTGCAGCGGGGGCTGCAGTCTGCTGGGGTTTCGGCGCTACGGTCGCCTGGCGAGCCGGGGCCGCTGTTTCAACGGGCGCCGGGGTTGCGGCGGGCGGTGGAGCGCAAGCAACCAGGACTGCTATGACTAGCAGGACCGGGACCAGACTTTTGACTAACCTGTGCATTTGCCTTCCTCCTCGAATACCTGACAACTGGGTACCAGCTCACAGATAATAGCTATCAGCTAACAGTCATCGGCTCCGCCCCGCCAAAAAGCCTATCCTGACAGTTGACGGCTGATAGCTGACGGCTAATAGCTGACGGCTGATAGCTGATTGCTGATAGCTGATTGCTGATAGCTGAAAGCTGACGGCTGATTGCTGTTTGCTGTGTTACCTGCGGGATTCCGCGATAATCTTTCTGGCCACTTCGATTAGCTGGCCCCGGCCGATGATCTCCTCTTCAGCCAGGGTGAATATCTTTTCCCCCGGCTGGGGGAGCAGAAGTGGCGGCATTCCTTCTGTGGGCACATCCTTCCTGAGGGAGGGGAAGCCGTAGCCTTGAGGGGCAAACAATGTCTGTCCTTCTTTGGTGAGCAGCCAGTTCACGAAGACGGCAGTGGCATTGGGGTGAGGGGATTTTTTGGGCACGGAAAGGCCGCCCCCGGCTACGTCGATGAAGTGGCCTTCTTTTTGCTGGGCCAGGGTTATGGGCGCTCCGAGCTTCATGAATTCCGCCTGGCTGGCGGTCTCGGCTGCCAGGCCGACGGTGTACTTTCCCCGGGCTACCCATTCCGTGACCATGCGGTGCTCCTGGGTGACTACCGCCTCCTGGTCTATCACCAGCCGTCTCAGGAAATCCGAGGCCTTCTGCTGGTTCCACAGCGTCAGGGCGAGGTGGCCGAACAGGGCGTTGGGTGAACCGGTCAGTGAGGGGTCGCCCATGGCGATCTTCCCTTTGTACTGGGGCTTCAACAGGTCCTCATAGGTAGTTATCTCGCCTGGCTTCACCAGGTCGGTATTGTAGACGATGAACCGCTGGATAACCAGCAACATCCCTATGACATTCTTGTCTTTATCGACAAAGGGGAACCTGTCTCCTGTCCACTGTTTGGCATCCAGGACCTCGGGGAGGATGAGCATCGGTTCTATAGGTCCCAGCAGCCCTGCCGGTTTGGCTGTGGTTATGAGGGTGGTCGCCCCGAACCCATAAGCATCGACTATGTTGAGACCCGCCCGGGTCTCCGCCTCAACCTTGGGTACCAGCGCTGACCCCCGCCCCACGTTGGCGAACTCCAGGTCGATCCCGTACTTGTCTCTGAAGGCTTTGCTCGCGGGGACCGTCACCGCTGGTCCCCACAAGGTGTAAATCCGGACAATGCCCTCTCTCCTGGCTTCAGCGAGAGTGGCTTCCCACTTCTGCTCCCATGCGGCTTTGGAAACGGCCTTTTCTGTGCCGGGCCTGGTTTCGGATGATGGGGCAGGCGCCGCGGGCGGGGTGCAAGCAAGAACAAAGGACGAGACTATCAGGATGATTGCCAGAACATAAGCTGTTTTCATCGGTCCCTCCGTTTCATTATGGTTCTCGGCTGTTTGGGTCCAACCTGGCGCTTAATGGTCACTTCCGGTCGCGTCTTTACATGGTCGCCTCCTTTTCCCTGCCGCAATTCGGAGTCTTACCCTGTAGTATACCCTGTCCCTGCCTGATTTTTCAACGTGAGGGCAGGAGTTTCTGCAACTCAGACACTGGGAAACCCCGTAGCGGCACCCCTTGCGGGTGTCGAAACCTTAGATGGGCAACCTGGCACGATCCTGACACCGGGATCGCCAGGCGCGAAAAGCTTCTCCCAGTGTCCGACTCGCAGCAGGAGACCACATTATTTCAGGAGCGGGGCCAGGACCTGTTTAGAGATTTCCAGCAACTGGCCCTTCAGGGCGATGGTCTCTTCGTTGTCCAGGGTGAATGCCTCTCCCGGCTCCGGGAAGGCTTCGATGAAGCCTTCTTTGGAAACGTCGAGACGGGAGCTAGGGCGGGAATAGCCTTTGGCGAAGACCGTCTGGCCTTCATTGGTGAGCAGCCAGTTGGCGAATACAACGGCGGCGTTGGGGTGGGGCAATCGTCCCGCGGGCACGCCAAAGGCCCCGGCGCCCTGCGTCACCGAGCCGCCTTCCTTGACGGGGACCGTGGCTACCGGCGCTCCCATCTGCATGAACTCCACCAGGGTCGGCTTATGGACTGCGGCAACAAGAGGATATTTGCCGCGGGCAAGCCACTCCACCTGGAGCCGCAGGTCACGGCTTACGACCGGCTCCTGTTTCACCAGCTTGCCCAGAAAACCCCTGGTTTGTTCCAGACCCCACGCATTGACCAAAATGGCGACCCAGCTATTGCCGGCCCCGGATACGGTAGGATCGTTCAGAATGATTTTGCCTTTCCACCGCGGGTCAAGCAGGTCCATGTAGGACTTCAGTTCGCCCTCTTTGACCATGTCGGTATTGCGGGCCATTTGCCGCTGGAAGTCGGCGCTCATTCCCACTACAAGTTTGGCGCCATCGACAAAAAGCCGGTTACCCAACCAGCGCCCGGGGTCCTTCACGTCCGGTAAGACCAGGAGTGGTTCGACGGGAGCGAGGATGCCCGCCGGTTTCTCTTCGAGGAGCAAAGTGGTGGCGCCGGCGCCGATAATGTCAGCGAGGTAAAGCCCCGCCTGCCGCTCCCGGGTCAGTTTGGGCAGCAGCTCCGAGCCCTTGCCCACGGAGGTAAACTCCAGGTCGATGCCGTAACGGGTCTTGAATGCCCTGGTGAGCTGGACCCTGGCCGCCGGCCCCCACTGGTCATAGATGCTGACCATGCCTTCTTTTTGGGCGGCGGCGACCAGTTTGTCCCACTCCTCCTGCCAGCTCCGTTCGGGTCCTTTAGCCGGCGTCCCGGCGCCCTTTTCAACACCGGCGGGCGGCGTGGCTAGCTCCTGGGGTGCGCAGGCGGCGAGCAAAAGTCCCATGGCCAGGACCGGCAAGAAGCCCCATAACAATGTACTCTTCGTTGGAATCTCCATATCTGTGAGTATAAAGCTGTCCTCAGATAAGTTGAACAATAAAGCACGAGATTAACACACGATTCTCACGAGATTCGCCTAACCAATCTTTTTTATCTAAATCTGGTGTTGACCTGGTGAAATCTTGTGGTTCCGTTTATGAAAGTGTACCGTTGATTAGATTAACCACGCACGATTATTGAAGCGCCGGCCGGGAGGGCAGGGTCCGCGACAGCGTTGGCCATGAGACGGGCAATGCGAGAAACGTCATCCACCCGGTCGAGGCGGCGCAGCGCTTTCGTGAGCCTTTCGTACTCTGGGCCGGCCATCACCGGCCGCAGCACCCTGTCCAACTCCTTGTCCACGTCGTCTTGAGTCAGGGGGTTCTCCGGCGACCCCCGTACCGTCCCTTTGTGGAAACGGGTGACCTCCCGTCCGTCCTTCAACTTGATCGTCAGTTTACATGGCCAGGTCCCGGGGAAGAGCTTGTCCAACTCGGAGTCGGCCACCACATCGGTCCTCTGGAAAAGCTGTTTATGCCGGGGATCGTCGAGATTAGCCGCGGTCTTATAGTCATGGCTGTAGAGCAGTTCCGCCTCGCCCTTATAGGCGCTGAATGCCAGCACGTACCGCGAGCTCTTGCTGGCGGCAGCCAGGGCGTCGCCGGAGGGATATCCCGCGGCCCCGACCAGCGGCACCACAGCGGTGGGAAGTCTGTAGGTCATCTGTGCGATATCATCGCCGCTTATATTGTGCTCGGCCCGCAGGTCGAGAAGCGCCTCGATGCCGGGGATAATGTAGATTCCCACGCCGAACCGGTTGAAGGTAGTTTGCTTCACTTCCCAGGTCTTGCCCATGTCCCTCGTGAACTCTGCCAGATTGGGGCTGGCCGAATGGGCGGAGGCGAAGCCCCGGCGGTCCTCGAATATTTCGCTGATACCGATAACGCCGCGCTGCGCCAGCAGCGCGGCCAGCACGCCCCCCTGCGCAGCCCGGCCGACCTGGATGCGGTTGGTCTTCGGCGCCCGGGGGAACTGCGGCCAGGGCGGGGCGCCCGCTCCCTGAATAGCCCCGATGCTGAGAGCTTCGGCCATGACGTCTCGCTTCAGGCCGAGCAGTTTGCCGGCGGCTACGGCGCAGCCCAGGGGGGCGCACAGCGAAGTGGGATGAAATCCGCGATTGTACACCTTGGCGGCGCCCAGGGCCAGTCCCACCCGGGCCAGCACTTCGCAGCCGATGACGGTCGCCAGAATGAGGTCCCGGCCGCTGGCCCGCTGCCTTTCGGCAACCGCAACGACGGCTGGTATGAGCGCGGAAAGGTGGACGGTGGTCCGTTGCATGCTGTCGAAGACGCCCCAGCTAATCGCAGTGTTGGCGAAGGCGGCGTTAATGCAGGGGACCTTACAGGCCTGGGTAACCAGGCTCGATTCCTTCTTGCCTCCCAGCTCCCTGAAGAACCGGGCAATGTCAACGTCGGCATCGGGGTCGATGCGGCAGGCCGCGGCCGTGGTGGCAACCTGACTGCTGATAAGCAGCCGGGCGGTCTCGACGACGTCGGCGGGCAGGTCTTCGTACCGGAGGTCCGCGCTGAACTCCGCCAGTTGGTCACGAATAGCCATACTCTTGCCTCACACCTGGCATTTGTCTGCGATTATAGCCTGCGGTTGAGAGCCATGTCAATCAAAAGAGGAGTAGCGAGTAGTGAGTAGTGAGTAGTCAGAATCTAGAAGCCAGAAGGCAGGTAGCAGGGAGTAGGAAGAGTAGGAAGAGTAGGACGAGTAGGAAGAG
>JACQUA010000407.1 GCA_016210565.1 Chloroflexota bacterium | reverse complement strand
TCTCCGTGGCCACCGCCAACGTCGGGGGCACCACATATATCTGGTTGGGAGGATGGGCCCGCATCGTCTCCGGGCAGTTGGGAAGGCCCGCCTCCGTCGAGGTAACCGGGGGGCCGGTGGCCAACGTCCAACTGGTAGACCGCGGGGAGAGCACCTTTGGCGCCGCCACTGCAGGCCCTCTCTACGATGGCTGGAACGGTACCGGTTGTACGGGGACAAAAGGGGACAGGCTACTTTTTCCAACACTACTTTTTGCAGGTCTCCGAAAAAGCCGATAAAAAGTAGCCTGTCCCCTTTTGTCCCCCAGAATCTTCATTCCCTCGCCGCGATCGAGTCCAAGCTTTGAAAGAGCCTATGACAAACGCACGGCCGCTGAGCGATTTAATTCGCGCATTGATAACGTCTTGGGGTTTGAGGATCACACGATCCGGGGCATCCGGAAGATGCGTGCCCGGTGGGGCTGGCCCTGGTCGTTGCCCTCGCCATGGCGGTAGGCCATCTCACGGAAGGGCGACGGGATCGAATCCGGTCTTTCGTGCGGCCGATTCCGCGCACACAACTGCCGCTGAAACCGGCGGCCCCGGTACAGCCAGCGACGCATGTCGAAGTAGACCGACGGAGGAGACGTGCGCCTACCGACCAAGCTAGCCATTGACAACGAAGCAAAAAACTTAAGAAAAAAGACTCCCTCCTTCGGTTCATCCCAGGTAAAACGGTTTCGGTCAGCTTGCATCCGACCACACCTCCACGCGGGTGCATTCCAGAAAAATGACGAGAGAACTGTAACCCCGTGATTTTGCTGACATCTCGAAGATTGACCCAAAGAAGCCTGGATTTTTTAATGATCGAAAACATTTCCCTTTCCCAGGGCATGTCATATTATGGAAATCCCCCCCCCTCCACGCCAAACTGCCACAGCGCAAGTCCCTCCTTGAAAAATAAGGAGTTTGAACGCTAAACAAATACGGTACGAGTACGTGCACAACATCATGATCCGGCTGAAAGCTCAAGCCAGGCCGGCACCTGCCGGTTAAAGTTCAATGCCGCTCATCATCCCTCACTCGCTGCGCCAGTGGGTCATCGAGCGAGCAGCTTACGGCTGCGAATACTGTCTGATCCACCAGGTATTCGACAACTTCAGCAAACGAGGGAGCATTCCGTGGTTCTTACAGAGGCCCCCAAGGAGTGCCTGCCGACTTCCCAAAGGGCATTTTTTCGGGCAAATTTAAGCTTCAGGGGCAACCCTGGTAATTCTCAAGCCACCTCACAAAGGGAAGCATGTCCTTTACCGCGTTGTAGAGTTTCTGATCAGCCGTCCAGAATTCACAGCCTGTCTTCTCAGCCAGGTACAGATACCAGCTATCATAGACGCTCCGTTGGTACCTGCGGGCCAGCTCATAGCTTTCCTGGGGCGAAGGCAGGGCTTCCCTTTGCGCCCGCATTGCCAGCAACAGGGTTATCGCATCGCGTCCTTCCTGTTCACTGAAGTGGCCGCGAGCCACCGCTTTGTTAATGCCATTGGCTACCTCATAATCCCAAAAGGCCGGCACGAGGAAGGAGACCCGGCCTTGCTCATAGTCGTTACGGATTAAGTTGGCCTTGTCTGCCAGGATCTCGTATGGGTTCAGCCACTTGACCGCTATGCTGGCATCCACTACCAGACTATGCACGGTTCTCTAACTCCTTCCTCCCTTCCAGGATCAGCCCACCAAGATCAACCTTTCTTCCCGCAAGTCTTTGACCAAATTCCTTCATCCGTGCAACAATGGCTTGCCGCTCCTCTATCTCTGCGGGTGTCACCTCTGCCGCCCTCATTAGCTCCACTTGCTCCACGGTCACCGCGACCTTTATTCCATCGGGAAGGCATACTCCTTCTTCCAAAATGACCATGTTCCCTTTTACCACGCCCTTGTACGTCATAGATGAGATCCCTCCTGTTGTGTTGACATCTCTGAGATCATCGAAGAATGAGGCTCTTCTTCGATCCCTCCTACGGAACTCTATATCACCAACAGGATCCTGTCAACCCGGTTTTTGCCAAACTGCTGGGCGGGAGCTTCCACGTCGCGGCTGTCAGCTACCCGCTTTTCATGCTCTCCCCCTCTACCCGTCCACGCATGGCTCTCTCCTTCCTTCCCCTCCAGGATTGGCTCGCTAGCGGTCTTGTCCCTTTTCCTTTGCTGCTTTCGGGCATCTCTGAAGGCTTGTCTACCAAGGGTTTACCGATGGCCATTTTGAAGCCGAAGTGAATTTGTTTGTACCTCCCCCCGCCAAAGGGCGTATTGTGGAGCAGCGCCAGAGGATGTTCGTCGGGAAGCCATTGACACGGAAAAATGGCGCAGGACCGCTGTACATCGATCCACTCTGACCCGATGCGCTTGCTCCTGGACGCGATGATCTCGGCAGAATCACCCCCTAAACTGAGATTTCCAAAGTAGGCCCTGAGGGCCCCCAAAAGGCCCTTTGATTTCTGGACACTTTTTTTATAGCCCATCTTGAGCCCTTTGCTGCATAATGGAGAAGAACAGAAACCAGGGAGGGCAAAGAGATGGGTATTGTGAAAGCCGGTGTTGCGGCGGCGTTGGTTGCAGGGATAGGCCTGGGTCTGGCCCTGGGCTGGGGATTGAATGAACTGACCAGAGGTCCGCTCAGAGGTGGGCCGGGGCCGCGTTCCAGGGAAGAAGAGGAACCCCGGACTAGATCCGGGGCAGGCCCGTGTCAAACAGCCCCGGCGGTGCCACCGGCTCCACCGGCTGCCCCCACCCAATCCCCAGGGGGAGCTTTCGACCTCTGCGGCCCCAGCAACCAGGCCTGTGCGCACAGCGAGGGCTGGGCCCGACGGCGCCAGGAGCAAGTGCTGGCCCGCCTGTCTCACCTGCTCGAAGATGGCCGCTGCCACAACGGGCGACACCATCCAGCGGCCGAGGTACCGACCCAGACGGAAGCCGAGAGGGAGGAGGAGGAGATTGCCGGGCGGATCGTGGAGATCGTCGTCGGCCAGCCGGGTCTCAGCCCTGCCCAGAGCCTGCCCCGGACCCGATCCGGGGTGAGCCAACGGCTGCAGCAGCAGGACGGCACGGCCGTCGAGGCCTAAAGAATCAACGACTATCTGGTCCAGGCACGGCTGACCCACTATGCCGGCAACCCTTATCGACAGGAGGCCTTGCCGACCGTCGAAGTGCCCGATGAACGGTTCAGCCGGTATGCGGCCCAGCTGCTCAGTGTGCCTGCCCTGGAACGGTTGGGCCTCTATGAGGCGGCCCCGCAGCTCTCGATGGACGGAGAGCAGGCCCTCTACGGGCCGCTGGTACGCTGCCGCACCTTGCTGTTTACCGTCAGTTGTGGCAAGAGCCGCCTCTTCCAGGTGGGGGAGTTGGTGGAGGACGAGTTTGCCCGTCTGCCGGGCGAGGAGCGCTACCCCCAGCGGAGTGACTTGCAGACCTGGTTGGACCGCATCGTGGCCCGCGACCAGGCCCAGGTCCAAGAGGGCCTTGCTCCGGAGGACCGGATGGTAGGGCATTTCGTGCGGCACTCCCAGCAACTGCTGGCCCGCACGGCCCCCCAGGGGGCTGGCCGCTCCATCTATGTGGACCTCCACACCATCGCCCTGCATACGGCCAAGCCGGTCTCCAAGACCAAACACGGCATGTGGCAGCGGGTGGTCAAGGCCTTGGTCAAGGTGCGGGCCGTCAGCGCCAACCCGCCGGGGCGTCCCCTGAGCTTCAGCCTGGAGCAGGGCGACAGCGGCCTCCACGGCCAACTAGAGGCCGCCGTGGAGGCGACGGCCTGGGCGACGGGAGAGGCGGTGGAGATGGGGGGTGGACCGGGGGGCACTGTCGCAGGAGGTTCTGGAGCGGTTTGAGGCCAATGGGATTGGCCTGGCCGTGTGGGCTGACGATACCCCCACCCTGCATCGGCAGCTGGCCCAACTCCCGCGGGAGGCCTTCGGCCAGGGAGAGTACGAGACGGTTCGGGGACCCTGCGGCCGCAAGGTGAAACGGCTCAAGAACCGCCTGGCGGATGTGGCCGACATGGCCATCAACGCCACAGGTTACCGGTGCCGCACGGTGGTGGTGGAGGATGTCAAGACAGGCCACCGCGTAGGCATCCATGTGGTGGGGCCGGCGGCCCGCACCTGGTCGGCCCGCTCCATTGTGACCTTCATGCGGGGCAAGCAATGG
>JACQUA010000014.1 GCA_016210565.1 Chloroflexota bacterium | reverse complement strand
TCACCCTGAGCGAAGTCGAAGGGTCTTTCGTCCCGCGCCCCGCCCCGAAAGATTCTTCGACTACGCTCGCTGCGCTCGCTTCGCTCAGAATGACATTTTCATCCTTCATGGTGCGCCATCGGCGCATGGGGGATTGTTTGGAATTTGGTTTTTGGGATCTGGAAATTCGCGGACTAAAGGGTGAAGAGATTGACATGCAGGTAACAAAACGGGGGCCGGTATACGACAGTCTCGCGGACATCGTAGCTCCGAAGCATACGGCGTTCATGGTTATAGATGTCCAGAACGACAATGCTTCGCTGAAGGGTTCGTCCGCCCTGGGCGGGCGCGACATGTCCTGGATCAGGGAGGGCGCCCTGCCCAATATTCAACTGGGTCTGGCCGAGGCCAGGAAACTCGGTATACCGGTCATTTTCCTGCGGAATACGCGGACGGCCGACGGGACTATGGAGTCGGGGCCGAAGCTCCGGTTTCGCGCCAGGAGCGGCAGTTCGCGCGGCCTGGCCAGCTACGAGGTGGAAGGGACCTGGGGACACGAGGTACTGGAGGAGTTACAGCCCCGGCCCGGTGAGAGACAGATAACGAAGTTCCGCCCCAATGCCTTTGTGGGGACTCCCCTGGACCTGCTGTTGAGGGGGGCCAACATCGAGTCAGTGGTGGTTACCGGTCTGGTGACCCAGAACTGCGTCCTGACAACCGTGGGCGGGCTTATCCATCACGGATATTACACGGTGGTGCTCAGCGACGGCGTCGCCAGCAACAACCCGGAGCTGCACAAAGCGGCCCTGCTGGTCATGGGTCACTGGTGCGACGTAATCGCCACGTCAGAACTGCTGACAATCTGGCGCGCTACTGTCAGTCCCTCTCCCCCTTTGAAAAAGGGGGACTAAGGGGGATTTGAAAAGGCTTTTGGCGAAAAAGAAAATCCCCCTCAATCCTCCTTTGTGAAAGGGGGAGGAAGGCGCGGATGCAGTTGAAGTCATTGACATGTGGAGGTAAAGAAAATGATCAGAGTGCTGAATTTGGTAATGGCAGGGTTTCTGGCCGGGATGGTCCTGGCCGCCTGTACCGGCGGGCCGCAGCAGGCGCCGGCCCAACAGGGACCCGGAGCGCAGGCAACCCCATCTGCGGTCGCTAAGGAGAGCTGGCAGGCGGAGTGGGACAAAGTCGTGGCGGCAGGGAGGAAGGAAGGCGTCGTCAGCGTCTATGCGGGAAACTGGCTGGCTGACGTGCAGACGGCGCTGCGAAGCAAGGTCAAGGACAACTTCGGGCTGAACCTTGAATTCACCAACGTCTCCGGAGGTGCGGAACTGGTGGTCAAGATGGAAAAGGAGCGGACGGCGGGCCTTTACCTGGCGGACGTCATCGGCAGCGGACTCCCCACCACCACCACTCTCATGAAACCCAAGGGGATGCTGGCGCCGCTCGATCCCATCTTGATTCTGCCCGAAGCGAAGGACACCAGAGTCCAGCTTGCAGGCAGGCTCTTCCTGGATACGGAGCAAAAGTATCACGTGCCGCTATCGGCGGCCTTCGATCCTCTGGTGACCCGCAACACGGAGATGGTCAGGGACGGCGAAATCCAGTCCTTCTATGACCTGCTGGAACCGAAGTGGAAGGGAAAGATCGTTATCAATGATCCGACGAACATCGGCGGCGGCAACCGTCTGGTGACGTTGTTGCTGGGGAAACTCGGCCCCGACAAGGGGAGGGACTACTTCGTCCAACTGGTGAAGCAGGAGCCGCTGGTGAGCCGGGACTACCGTCTGATGTCGGAGTGGCTGGCCCGGGGCAAGGTGGCGCTCGGGCTCGGCGTCCCCATCGGCAATTTGATGCCGTTCAAGACGGCGGGAGCGCCGGTTGCCTTTGTGAGGGTCAAAGAAGGCGGGACCGTCAGTCAGGCCGGACCCTATGGAATCGCCATGCCCGCCGGCGCCGTACCCCATCCCAACGCCGCCAGGGTATTCATCAACTGGATCCTGACCAAAGAGGGCGAGACCGTGGTGAGCAAGGCCGCCTCACAGCCTGCCTGGCGACTCGATGCCCCCACCGAAGGACTGGAAGACTTCGTTCCGCCGCCGGGCTCGGGCGTCGAGGACGAAGAGGTGGCTAAGCAGCACGAACGGACCAGGGAAATCGCCAAAGAAATATTCGCGCCGCTCCTGAGGTGAATTGTCATTGCGAGTCCCGATTTTGTCGGGGCGAAGCAATCCC
Organism: Chloroflexota bacterium; assembly: GCA_016210565.1. GTDB lineage: Bacteria > Chloroflexota > Dehalococcoidia > JACQUA01 > JACQUA01 > JACQUA01. The sequence continues at coordinate 4,035 of JACQUA010000014.1, read as the reverse complement.
CCCGTTGGCTGGACGGTCCGGGAGATTGCCGCGCTTCGCTCGCAATGACGGTTTTCTGAACCTGGATGGCAGAAAAGATGTCAATACCCTTTCATAGCGTGGAAAAGGCCAGCGGCAAAGCGGTCTTTGTTGGAGACGTGCGCCTTAACCACACTCTGGTGGGCAAATTCTGCCGCAGCCCCCTGCCGCACGCCCGCATATTGCGCATAGATACGTCCAGGGCGGAGAAACTGGCAGGGGTCAAGGCAGTCGTCACTCACAGGGACTTCCCGGACCGGAGAATAGGGAGGTGGGTCTGCGACCGCCCGGTACTGGCTGCAGGAAAAGTCAGGCACGTGGGCGAAGCGGTGGCCGCAGTGGCGGCCGTAGACCAGGACCTGGCGGAAGAAGCTGTACGACTGATCAAAGTTGAATACGAGGAATTGCCGGCGGTGTGCGACGTCTTCGAAGCGATGAAAGACGGAGCACCCCTGGTACACGAGGACCTGGCGAGCTACGACTGGACGCCTCCGGCGCCGAACGGCAGCGGAAATCTACTGCACCAGGTGCGAATACTGGCCGGCGATGCTGAAAAGGCCCTGGCGGGGGCAGAGGTGATGCACCATGAGAGCTATGCAACCAAATCAGTCCACCATGGCTTTGTCGAATCCCATCAGGCGCTGGCGGCGGCTACCCCTTCGGGAAGGGTGACTCTTTGGGACAGCACCAAAGATCCTTTTCTTGTCCGCAAAGTGGTCGCTGGAATCCTGGGCTGGCCGCTGGCCCGCCTGAGAGTTATCGCCGCCAGGGTGGGCGGCGACTTCGGGGGCAAGGGGTCGGTGAGCATAGAGCCTGTTTGCGTCTTGCTGGCGCTGAGAAGCGGTTACCCGGTGAAGATCGTCCTGGACTTCAGGGAGGAATTAACCGCGACTTTCATCAGGACGGCCAGCCACATTGAACTGACCTCAGTCGCCACCCGGTCCGGCGATCTCGTGGCCCTGAAGGCCAGGCTGGTCTTCGATGCCGGGGCCTATTCAGACAGCAAGATGACCGGTCATCCCTACCCCTACAACATAGTCCAGGGTCCCTACCGGATACCGAATGTTGATATCGAGGCCAGAGTGGTATATACCAACAACACCCCCACCGGCGCCTGCCGCGGCCCCCGGGGGCCGCAGCAACACTTCGCAATCGAATCCCATCTGGACGGACTGGCGAAGAAAGTGGGACTTTCACCCCTAGACTTCCGGCTGAGAAACGTGATGGTATGCGGCCAGAAGCTACCCGCCGGAGGCATCCTGGCTGAAACGGGAATTGCCAGGACAATGATGGCCGCCAGGGAGCATGTTTTCAGAGACGAGGGACCGAAGCGCGATGGTGAAGGATGGGGGGTGGCCTGCGCCTGGTGGAGCATCGCCCCACGGCTGGGAATGGAAGGCCCTCCTTCGAGCGCCTGGGTCAAGTTCAATGAAGACGGCACCGCAACCCTTTTTACCGGGTGTACCGAGCAAGGAGGGGGGCAGCACGACGTCCTGGTCCAGATTGCGGCGGCGATTCTTTCTATTCCGCCCGGGGACATCGCTGTGCTGGCTTCCGACACTGATGCGACGCCCTACGAGATAGGCACCGGGGGACATGTCGTCACCAGGGTCGGCAATTCAGTGAAGCTGGCCGCGGAGGACGCTCGAAGGCAACTGCTGGACGCAGCGGCCAGCCGGCTCAAGGCGGCCCCGGAAGGTCTTGAGCTCGGCGGTGGAAAGATTTTCCGGCGAGGGGCCCCCGGCGAGTCTGTTACCGTGGCCGGGATTTGCGCCGAAGCCATCACCTCGGCCAGAGGGCCGATTGTGGGCGTCGGCGCGGACTTGAGGGAGGAAGACGTGGCGGAAAACAGGGGGGAAAAAGGCATCATCGACTCGATGCAGACAGCGACCCACGCGGTAAAACTGGCTGTGGACCGGGAAACCGGAAAGATCAGAATCCTCAAGTACTTCGCCTCCCACGACGTGGGGTTTACCGTAAACGAACGGAATATCGAAGGGCAGATAGAGGGTGGGGTGGTGCAGGGAATGGGATTTGCCCTCAGCGAGCAGGTGGTCAGGCAAAAAGCCATAACCCTCAATCCTGGTTTGAGGGACTACCGGGCGCCGCGCTCCGGTGACGCTCCCCGCAGCGTTGAGACGTCGCTGGTTGAGTCGCCGCGCAAATACGGCGCTTTCGGCGCCCGCGGGGTCGGCGAGCCTCCGAACCTGCCTGTAGCCGCCGCCATTGGCAATGCTATTTACGATGCGGTCGGCGTTCGCATCAGGGATTTGCCTTTCACTTCAGACAAGATAGTAGCCGCGATGAGGGGACTGAGAGCTGGAACCGAGACAGAGAGTTGAGATAGAGATAGAGAATCGACCAACTGACCAAAGATTTGTTGAAAAGTCTCGTCATGAGAAGGAGGTCCAAAATGATGAAAAGCGTATTGTGCCTGGCAACGGCGATCGTGATTTTGCTCGGAGCTGTTCTGTCTGGCTGCACGGCCAGGCAGGAGACCGGCGCTCCCCCTGCACAGGCCACGGAAGCAGCCAGGGCCGGAGCCCTGCCCGCCAAAGAGGGCTGGCAAGCGGAGTGGGAGGCGCTGAGGGCAGCCGCGAAGAAAGAAGGGACGGCTACCGTGTACACCTCGTGGACGGCCGAAGTGCGCATCGCCCTGCGTAAGAAGTTCGAGGAGGACTTCGGCGTCGGCCTGGAGTTCGCCACCGTATCAGGGGGCCAGGAGCTAGCGGCAAAACTGGAAAAGGAGCGCTCCGCCGGCCTGCTCCTGGCGGATGTAATCGGCACCGGCCTGAATACGGCCACTACCGTAATGAAGCCCATGGGGTTGCTGGGATCCCTCGAACCGGTGCTTCTTCTGCCGGAAGCGAAGGACACTAAGGTGCGGGCAGGCGGGCGGCTTTTCCTGGATACCGAGCAGAAGTATTACATGCCCCTGGCGGCATCGTTTGATTCCTTCCTGTCCCGGAACAGCGAACTGGTCAAGGACGCGGAACTGAAGGCCTATGCCGACGTGCTGGACCCGAAATGGAAGGGCAGGATCATCATGAACGACCCGACGCACATCGGTGGGGGCAACAACTTCGTGACCATGATCAGGCAATTGTGGGGCACTGACAAGGCCAGGGATTACCTGCGCCAGCTAACCACCATGGAGCCGTTTCTGAGCCGGGACTACCGTCTCCAGGCGGAGTGGCTGGCCAGGGGCAAGGGCGCTGTCGGCATCGGGATCCCCCAGGGCCAACTGATGACTTTTCAGAAAGTCGGGGCGCCGATAGCGTTTGTGAAGGTGAAAGAAGGCGGGACCATTACCGCCGGTGGTCCCGGGGGTATTTCTCTGCCTGCCGGCAAACTGCCTCACCCCAATGCCTCGAAAGTCTTCATCAACTGGATGCTGACCAAAGAGGGACAGACGGTGTTCAGCAAGGCGTTTCTCCAGCCCGCCTGGCGGCTGGATGTCTCGACCGAGGGGTTCGAAGACCTGGTCGCCCCGCCCGGCGCGACCATCGCAGACGAAGAAAGCGGCCAGTTGCACGCCGAGTCCAGGGAGATTGCCGCCCAGATAATGGCGGCCCTGCTGAAATGATTCGCGAGGAAATCCAAACGCGAGGCACAAAATCCGGGCCCGGAAAGGTAGCAATCAACAATCCGCAGCACCAAATCCGAAATCCGAAACAATCACCCATGCGCCGATGGCGCACCATGAAGGATGAAAATGTCATTCTGAGCGAAGCGAGCGCAGCGAGCGTAGTCGAAGAATCTTTCGGGGCGGGGCGCGGGACGAAAGACCCTTCGACTTCGCTCAGGGTGACAGCCTTTTTTAAGAGCAAATTCAGACCTCAAAAACCAAAATGCAAAATGACAAATCAAAACTCAAAATCGGAATTCAGAGGCCTATGCGTTGTATCGCGTTAGGATGGGGATGACGAAGCAATCCTCTGTCTTTCTCCGGTGAGATTGCTTCGTCCCGACGAAATCGGGACTCAAAAAGACGGACTGTGACGCACACGCCCTATC
>JACQUA010000035.1 GCA_016210565.1 Chloroflexota bacterium | reverse complement strand
GCCCACTTGCCCATAGTAATTCCAACCCCAGGCCCAGACGGTGCCGTCGTTCTTCAGGGCCAGACTATGGCCATTGCCGCCAGCGATGGCGATCACCCCGGTTAGAAACCCGACCCCGTTGGGACCTTTCACCTGGACCGGCGTCAAGCTGTTAGTGTCAGTGTTATTGCCCAGTTGCCCATAGTAATTATAACCCCAGGCCCACACGGTGCCGTCAAACTTCAGGGCCAGGCTGTGACCCCAGCCGCCGGACATGGCAATCACCCCGCTTAGATTGAGCACCTGGACCGGGGGACCGGTACCAGTGGTATTGGTTGTGCCGTTGCCCAGTTGGCCCGACCCATTCCACCCCCAGGCCCGGATCGCGCCGGACTTCAGGGCCAGACTGTGCTGGTTGGCGCCGGCGATGGCGCTCACCCCGGTTAGAAATGTGGTTGGATCGCCCGGATCGCGCGCCCGGACCGGGGTGGCTCTCCCGGTGGTAGTGCCGTCGTCCAGTTGGCCGTAGTAGTTATTTCCCCAGTCCCAGACATCGCCCGGTGGAGGTATTGCAGGTGGCGTGGGAATTGGAGTTGGGCTTGGCGTAGCCGTGGCTGCTGGTGTTGGTGACGGCGTAGCGGTCGGCGCCGGCGTGGGTGTCGGAGAGGGAGCCGGTGTTGGCGTGGGGGATGGTGCTCCTGGCTGGAAAACACCAAAGGGTGAGAGCGAGGTTACGGTTCCACAGATGATGTGATCGGTTGTGTTGACCGGCGGCGTGGTAACGTCTTGCCAGGCCCCATTCTCGTAGTGCCACAGTTGCAGAGCCAGTTGATCAGCAATAGTGAGACTACCGGGATTATACGAGACGCACACCGTCACAATGCCGTTGAATTGGGCCGTGGTCGATATTTGATAGTAGGTTCCCTGAAGCATAAATCCGGCAGACGGAGGAGGCCCGGAACTGCTCGTCGTCAGCGTGGTAATCCCAGGCGCAGTGACCGTGCTGAAGGTTATCGTCACCGGGGTCCCTGTTCCGTCCGTGGTGTCGACTGGTGTCACCGAGACATTGCTGCCTTGTTGAGTGAATCCGGTGACTTTCAGCGCCAGGCTATGGTACCCGCCGCCAGCGATGGCCGTCACCCCGCTGAGAAACCCGACCCCGTTTAGGCCTTTCACCTGGACCGGCGTCAAGCCATCAGTGGTAGAGTTGTTGCCCAGTTGCCCATCGCCACCCCGCCCCCAGGCCCAGACGCCACCAGACTTCAGGGCCAGGTTGTGGCCCGCGCCGCCAGCGATGGCGGCCACCCCGCTGAGAAACCCGACCCCGTTTAGCCCCTTCACCTGGACCGGCGTCCAGCCATCAGTGGTAGAGTTGTTGCCCAGTTGGCCATAGGCATTATAGCCCCAGGCCCAGACGGTGCCGTCGTTCTTCAGGGCCAGGCTATGTAACCCGCCGCCAGCGATGGCGGTCACGTCGCTGAGAAACCCAACCCCGTTTAGACCTTTCACCTGGACCGGAGTCAAGCTGGTAGTCGTAAAGTTGTTGCCCAGTTGGCCATAGTTATTCCGGCCCCAGGCCCAGACAGTGCCGCCGGACTTCAGTGCCAGACTATGGCCACTGCCGGCGGCGATGGCGGTCACCACCCCTGGTAGACCGAGCACCTGGACCGGAGCCAAGACGCCAGTATTGGTGCCAAAGTTTGTGTTGCTGCCCAGTTGGCCAAAGTAATTGTAACCCCAGGCCCAGACAGTGCCGTCGTTCTTCAGGGCCAGACTATGGCCAGCGCCGGCAGCGATGGCGGTCACCACCCCTGGTAGACCGAGCACCTGGACCGGAGCCAAAACGCCAGTAGTGGTGCCAAAGTTTGTGTTGTTGCCCAGTTGGCCATAGTAATTGTCACCCCAGGCCCAGACGGTGCCGTCGTTCTTCAGAGCCAGACTGTGACCCCAGCCACCGGACATGGCTTTCACGTCGCTTAGAAACCCGACCCCGCTTGGACCTTTCACCTGGACCGGAGGACCGGTATTGGTGGTATTGGTAGTGTTATTGCCCAGTTGGCCGTAGCTATTCCACCCCCAGGCCCGTAGGGTGCCAGACTTGAGGGCCAGACTGTGCAGGCCGGCGCCAGCGATGGCGCTCACCCCGGTTAGAAATGTGGTTGGATCGCCGGGATCGCGCGCCTGGACCGGAGTCGAGCTGCCGATGTTAGTGCCGTTGTCCAGTTGGCCATAGTCATTATTTCCCCAGTCCCAGACATCCCCCGCAAAGGGCGGAGCCGCTGGCGTCGCCGTAGGGGACGGCACCGGTGACGGAGACGGGCTGGGCGATGGCGAAGGAGTTGGCGAGGGTGTAGGGGTAGCCGTGGCTACCGGTGTTGGCGACGGCGTAGCCGTCGGCGCCGGCGTGGGTGTCGGAGAGGGACCGGGTGTTGGCGTGGGGGTAACGGGTGGCACGCATTTCAGAGCGAGGCCATGGAGACCGCCGGCAGCGATGGCAGTCACTCCGGTTAGATATCCGCTTTGACCGCTGGGAGCAAGCACCTGGACCGGCGTCCAACTGCCACCACCAATCGAGCCCCCGCCCAGTTCGCCGTATTGATTACTCCCCCAGGCCCAGACGGCGCCACCGGAGGTCAGCGCCTGGTTGTGTGACTGGCTGCCAGCAGCGATAGCCGTTACTCCGCTTAGACCGGTTACTAGAACCGGCGTCGAGCTCTGAGGGGTAACGTTAGGATCGACGCCCAGTTGTCCCCAGTTATTCCAACCCCAGGCCCGGACGGTGCCGTTGCCCATCAGGGCCATACCGAGGTCCGTGCCGCCAGCGATGGCGGTCACCACCCCGGGTAGACCGAGCACCTGAACCGGCGTATAGCTGTAGGTGGTGGGGATAGTATTGTTGCCCAGTTGGCCATTGTTATTCTTACCCCAGGCCCAAACAGTGCTAGCAGGCGTGCCGCCAGACTTCAGCGCCAGACTGTGGTTATCGCCGCCAGCGATAGCGGTCACCCCGATGAGAAATCCGTTTTGAAATCCGGTTGCATTGCTTGGATCAAGCACCTGGACCGGCGTCCAACTGTAATAGGGGAAAGTGGGGGCAGAGGTGAGGTTACCCAGTTGCCCAGACTCATTCCTCCCCCAGGCCCAGACAGTACCGTCGTTCTTCAGGGCCAGGGCGTGGTACGCGCCGGCAGCGATGGCGCTCACCACCCCGGTGAGACCGACCATCTGGGGAGTAGTGGTGCCGTTAGGCAGTAAGTTAGGGTTGATGCCCAGTTCGCCGTAGCTATTAGAACCCCAGGCCCAGACGGTGCCGTCGTTCTTCAAGGCCAGACTGAAATTGTAGCCGGCAGCGATGGCCTTCACCCCGGTGAGACCCGAAGAGCCGTAGCCCATAACACCCCAGGTCCAGACGTCGCCGTTGTCCATCAGGGCCACGCTGTGAAGCAGGCCGCCAGCGATGGCCTTCACCCCGGTGAGACCGGTCACCTGGACCGGGGTAGAGCTGTTAATAGCGATAGAGTTGTTGTGCAGTTGGCCGGATTCATTATTACCCCAGGCCCAGACCTCCGCCGTCGTACAGTCCGTAGGCGATGGTGTGGGTGTGGGAGCGGGTGTCGCCGTAGGGGACGGCATCGGTGACGGAGACGGGCTTGGCGATGGCGAAGGACCTGGTGTGGGTGTAGCTGTCGGCGCCGGCGTGGGTGTCGGAGAGGGACCGGGTGTTGGCGTGGGGGTAACAGGTGGCACGCATTTCAGAGCGAGGCTATGTTGACCGCCGGCAGCGATGGCGGTCACCCCGGTTAGAAATCCAGACCCATTTGGACCTACCACCTGGACCGGAACAAAGCTGGCGCCGTTGAAGGGAAACGCATTGTTAGTCATGGGGATGTTGTTGCCCAATTGGCCGTAGCCATTCCAACCCCAGGCCCAGACGGTGCTGGTGGCGCCGGCGCCTATCACGGCCAGACTGTGGTAAGTGCCGGCAGCGATGGCGGTCACCCCGGTTAGAAATCCGGTCCCGCCTGGACCCAGCACCGGAACGGGAGCCGAGCGGTCAGTGTTAGTGTTGTCGCCCAGTTGACCGTTGTTATTCAACCCCATGGCCCAGACGCTGCCGTCGGACTTCAGGGCCAGACCGTGGCCATAGCCGGCAGCGATGGCGGTCACTCCGCTGAGACCAACCGCCTGAAGCGGCGTCAAGTTGCCGCTACCCCAGCTCCAGACTTCGCCGTTGTTTTTCAGGGCCAGATTCCAGCTACTATGCGCTTTGCCGACAGCGATGGCCTTCACGTCGCTTAGAACTCCGACCCCATTTGGACCTACCACCTGGACCGGCGTTGAGGCGGATTCACTGGCAACGCCGTTGCCCAGTTGGCCATTGGCATTCCAACCCCAGGCCCAGACTTCGCCGTTGTTTTTCAGGGCCAGGCTGTGGTAAAAGCCGGCAGCGATGGCCTTCACGTCGCTTAGAACCCCGACCCCGTTTGGACCCTTCACCTGGACCGGAGTACCGATACCATAGGGGTAGTTAGGAGTAATCGTGCCCTGGCCGAGTTGCCCGAACTGATTCCACCCCCAGGCCCAGACCGTGCCGTCGTTCTTCAAGGCCAGACTATGGCCATAGCCGCCAGAGATGGCTTTCACGTCGCTGATCACCGCGACCGGAGCAGAGGCAGCGAATGTGCCGTTAACCTGGCCATAGGCATTATCCCCCCAGGCCCAGACGGTGCTGGCGGCGCCGGCGCCTATCAGGGCCAGACTGTGGCCATAGCCGCCAGCGATGGCGGTCACCCCACTGAGACCGAGCGCCTGAAGCGGAATAGAGCTGGGTAGCACGCCGTTGGCCAGTTGGCGATAGCTATTGTCGCCCCAGTCCCAGACCTCCGCCGTCGTACACTCCACAGGCGTTGGGGTGGGGGTTGGAGCGGGTGTCGGCGTGGGGGACGGCATCGGTGACGGAGACGGGCTTGGCGACGGCGAAGGACTCGGTGTAGGGGTAGCCGTCGCTGCTGGTGTTGGTGACGGTGTAGCGGTTAGCGCCGGCGTGGGTGTTGGCGATGGTGTGGGTGTCGGAGGGGGTGGCGCACTTTTCAGAGCCAGGCTATGTCGACCGCCGCCGGCGATGGCGGTCACCCCGGTTAGGAATCCGCTTTGACCGCTGGGAGCAAGCACCTGGACCGGCGTGGCGCTGCTAATATTAGAGTTGTTGCCCAGTTGGCCACCGCCATTCCAACCCCAGTCCCGGATGGTGCCATTTTTTAGAGACAGGCTGTGTTCGTAGCCGCCAGCGATGGCGGTCACCCCGGTGAGAAATCCGCTTGGATCGCCTGGATCGACCACCTGAGTCGGCGTAGACGTTGCGCCAGAGTTGATAGTGCCGTTGCCCAATTCGGCATTGGCATTCCAACCCCAGGCCCAGACAGTATCGTTGGACTTCAAGGCCAGACTGTGGAAATAGCCGGCAGCGATGGCGGTCATCCCGGTGAGAAATCCGCCGCCTGGAGCGAGCACCTGGACCGGCGTAGGGCTATTGGTGGTATTGCCATTGCCCAGTTGGCCTAGTGGATTCCAACCCCAGGCCCAGACACTGCCATCGGAACCCTTCAGGGCCAGACTGTGTCTCCCACCGCCGGCGATAGCGGTCACCCCGGTGAGACCGGTCACCGGAACCGGCGTCGAGCTGTTAGTGGTAGAGCTGTTGCCTAATTGGCCAGAGTCATTATTACCCCAGGCCCGGACGGTGCCGTCGCTCCTCAGGGCCAGACTGTGATCATAGCCGCCAGCGATGGCGCTCACCCCGATTAGAAATCCGTTTTGAAATCCGGTTAGATTGCTGGGATCGAGGACCTGAACCGGAATCCAACTGTCAGTAGTGTTGCCGCGGCCCAGTTGTCCAAAGTTATTATGTCCCCAGGCCCGGACGGTCCCATCGTTCTTCAGGGCCAGGCTATGAGCTTCGCCGCCAGCAATAGCGGTCACCCCGGTCAGAAATCCGGTTTGATCGCTGGGATCGAGCACCTGGACCGGCGTCCATCTGTTGGTGTTAGTGCCGTCGCCCAGTTGACCAAAGTTATTATGACCCCAGGTCCAGACGGTGCCGTCGTTCTTCAGGGCCAGACTGTGGTTATACCCGCCGGCGATGGCGGTCACCCCGCTGAGATTCAGCGCCTGAACCGGCGTAACACTGCTGGTAGTATTGCCGATGCCCAGTTGTCCGAAGCCATTATACCCCCAGTCCCAGACCTCGGCGGCGGGTTGTGCTTGGGCGGCCGAGGGGGAGACCAGTAAGGCGCCGGCCAACAGGAAGAATATGGTGGCTAGGTGAGCCAGAATATGGAGAAGCGATCCCCCTTGATCCCCCTTTTTCAAAGGGGGAAGACGCCCGCCACCATGGAAAACCATTCTTGTCGGTACCTTCGGACCGGATTCTTCATCTTTCCGATGATGGGTGAGTACGGCATTAGATACCGTGAACTTTCTTCTGCATTCTCTCAGGATAATAGACACAGGAAACCTCCGTTACGGATTCCCTCGGGAGATCGCAGATAACAAATCGATACTGCAGCTCTGCCCCCGTAATCGCCGCGAAGGTTGTCTCTACAACGGCTGCATACCCGTAACGGAGGTTCCAAAATGCTAACTTCGATCAATTATTCCAGTTTGCTTTACGCAGTGCTACGACACTTATTCCTCTGGTCCGCCCTCGCTATCTGGTCTCCGCATTGCCAGAGCAGCATGGCCCTTGCGATGGCAACACCGGAGCGACGACAGGGAAGACACCAACAGACTACAGCGACGCCGCGCCGAAATATACGACTAAAGTCCCAATTTTCGACGTTGTAACAAAGTTATGTGATTTGATCAAGCCCACTTCCAGGTGACGTGTTTGGAAACCAACTGAAACTCAGGATTCAATGACAGGTATTCGGACCAGAGCTGCCGCCACATGGCGGGGTGGAAGACCTTGTT
>JACQUA010000413.1 GCA_016210565.1 Chloroflexota bacterium | reverse complement strand
TGACATTTTCTGAGCAATCAACCATCCCGACGAGTCGGGACCATGAAGGACGAAAATGTCATTCTGAGCGAAGACGAGCGCAAGCGAGTCGAAGTCGATGTATCCTTCGTTCCGCTCAGGGCTTCGGCTCAGGGTGACATTTTCTGAGCAATCAACCATCCCGACGAGTCGGGACCATGAAGGACGAAAATGTCATTCTGAGCGAAGACGAGCGCAAGCGAGTCGAAGTCGAAGAATCCTTCGTTCCGCTCAGGGCTTCGGCTCAGGGTGACATTTTCTGAGCAACCACCCATACGCCGATGGCGCACCATCGTAGGGGCGAACCCGAGTGTTCGCCCGCCCACCCCGGATGATAGGTTATGCTCGCGGCCGGGAGGCATGCCGGCCTGTGTGTCTTGTCGATGGATGCCTGGACAACCATGTATGGAGTGTCGGCTCGCTTCACCCACCCTGCGAGCTGTCATAATTCCACCTCTCACAGGCACGGCGGCCTGTGGTACCGGGGGGGGGGAATTGGTCATTCCTTCGACAGCCTGACTTCAAACTCCCTGAGGTCCTTGACGGTATCGGGGCCGTTTCCGCTGCCGGTGCGGTCCACATAGCAGGCGCGGATGCCCAGGGACGACGGGGCCACATAGTCAAACTCAAAATGGTCACCCACATGATACATTTCCTCAGGGGCGATCCCGAGTGTCCGGCAGATATCACGGTAGACCGAGCTATCTTTTTTCACCCGGCCAAAATGAGAGACGCACGAGAAGATATGGGAGAAATGGTCTTTCAGCGATTCCATCTCGATATTCAGAAATTCCTGAGCGGCATTCGAGACCACGATCAGGGGATATTTCTGCTTGAGTCTCTCCAGCACCTCCGGGACTTCGGGGTAAAAACTAATTCTATCCTTATAGGACTCCATCAGCTCTCCCAGGTCCGACGGCAAGGCAAAGCGGTCAAGCCAGTAGCGAATATCATACCATTCCCTCGCTTCCTGCCCGACAGAGTCGTACGCCTCCCGGACCAGCTTCGTAGCTTCCGGCAGGTCCCTCTTATGCTGCCGGGCATACAAAGCCGGTATCCCTTCCAGCCATACCCCGTTGACAAACTCCGGTTGCACCAGCGTCCCGTCCATATCCAGGGAAATGATTTTAACAGCAGGCTTCTTTGTCATGCCTAATATTGTACCATTGGAGCGGGGCGAGGTGCACAGCCTCATATGTAACGTCATATTTACTTGCGCACCCGCGTTTCCTCTGCCTTTCACAAAAGGGGGCAGAAGACCCACTCCCCCTTTCATAAAGGGGGAGACAGGGGGATTCTGTTTCGCGGCAAAAAGGCATTTCAAATCCCCCTTAACCCCCTTTTCCAAAGGGGGACAGCTCTGTGAGTGGGGGCCTTTACTCCAATACGGCTGCAAGGATTTGACATCACCCCGGCTTTTGTTCTAAAATGCCGCTAAATTTGCCGGAGCCTGTTTCACCACGAAGCCCAACTTCTGAAACGGCATGTTCGTAGACCCATGGTCCGACAGACAGCGCGTAACCAGATCGAAGGAGGTTAACCCTTGTGGATGATATGAGGGTTTGGTCAACCAACGCACCGGGTCAAATTAACCAGATAGATGTAGCCCACTGGAAACCGGGAGGAGCCGTTACTGCCGTCAACTGGCGGAAGCCGGATTATTGCCTCTCTTTTCAACGAGTTCGAAGTTGCCCCGGGCGCCGAGCGCGAAACGGGGCCGCATTCAACGTCCCTCAGATGACTTTGTCTCCGTTGTTCCCACCACCATCGAAGGCGGAGGGTTGCGGCAGGACGTCCGATTCGCAGCAAGCCCAAGAATGTTCTATAATGACAAGTAGATTATCAGTGTCACCAATTGCACGCGTGAGAACAAGGTAGGGAGCGTTTCAAATGAGATTTCTTACCCCTCGCTATATCTTTATGGCGGTCCTTTTGTCGGTGGTAGGCTTCCTGACGATTTATCCCCTGGGCATGATCGCATATGGGAGCTTCCGCAGCGCCGCGCCCGGGGTTCCCGGGTTTTATACGCTCCAGGGTTACGTCCAGGGGTTTTCCGACCCGACCATCATGAAAGCCCTGGTGACCACGTTCACCATAGGGTTGACCAGGACCATTATTACAGTGGTAATGGCCACCTTTTTCTGCTGGATCCTGATCAGGACAAATGCCCCGGGGCGGAACTGGCTGGAATTCGCCATGTGGCTCAATTTCTTCTTGCCCCTCCTGCCCATGACCATGGGCTGGATCCTTTTGCTGGACCCCAGCTACGGTCTACTAAACACGACGATCAAGAACCTTACCGGCATAGGACCGCTCTTTGACATATATTCCTTCGGCGGCATCGTTTGGGCGCACATCGCCAACTCGGTCTCGGTGAGGGTGTTAATGTTTGCTCCCGCTTTCCGGAACATGGATGCGGCCCTGGAGGAATCGTCCCGGATGTCCGGCGCCAGCAACCTGGGCACGCTGATACGCATTACGTTCCCTCTGCTCATACCTTCTATCGCGGGTGTCACCTTCCTGGGTTTCATCCGGTCGCTGGAGTCCTTCGAGGTGGAGCTGCTGCTGGGGATGCCGGCAAAGATATTCGTTTTCTCCACGAAGGTTTATGACCTCCTCCGGTGGGAACCGCCGCAATACCCGCCGGCCATGGCCCTCAGCAGCCTTTTTATGGTTGTCGTTTTCGGTATGGTCTTCCTTAACCGCTGGCTAATCCAGCGCCGCCAGTACACCACGGTGACGGGAAAGGGGTTCCGGACTACCCCCATCCATCTGGGAAAATGGAAGTGGGTCCTGTCGGGCTTCTCCATCGCCTGGATTGTGGTCTTCCTGGTGATGCCGTTCACTATCCTGGTCGTTGGCACCTTCATGAAAGTATCAGGCATGTTCCACCTGCCCAACCCCTGGACCATGGCCCACTGGCAGGCGGTGTTGAACGACCCGTTATTCACGCGATCGTTCGTTAACTCCCTGATAATGGCTGGCAGCGCTGGCTTCGTAGGGATGTTGATTTATTCGATGGTCAGCTACATCAATATCCGTACCAAGCTTCCAGGCAAAGGCCTTCTGGACTTCATGACCTGGCTGCCGTGGGCTGTTCCCGGGCTGCTGCTGGCCGTAGGACTGCTCTGGGTATTCCTGGGAGGCATACCCTTCCTGACAGCCATGTACGGTACCCTTTATATCCTTATTCTGGCGATGATAATTAAGGAATTCCCCATGGGCGTGCGGGTGATGGACGGCGTCATGGTCCAGATACATAAGGAGCTGGAAGAGTCTGCCAAGATGTCCGGGGCGGGGTGGTGGTACACCTTCCGGAAAATCATGGCGCCCTTGCTGACCCCCGCCTATGTCGCTACGGCGGTGATTATCTTCCTCGGCGCCATCAGGGATATTTCTCTCGTCGTCTTGCTCTATTCCCCGAAGTGGCGCGTTTTGTCCATCCTCATGCTGGAACACTATATCGGCATGTCTCCTGAAAAAGGGATGGTGGTCGGCCTTATCATTACGGCCATCTGCATAGTGGTCGCCGCCATTGCCCGCGCCTCCGGTATGAAGCTGGAGGCGCGACATTAATACGTACGCAATGATGAATGCGGCGTCGGCCTACTAATGGTAAAACGACTCACACAAAGGCACGGACACACAAAGAACGCTGAGACAGAAGAAACCATGATTGGTGTTAGCGCGTCCGCCGTACAGATTTCTTTGTGTCCTTTGTGCCTTTGTGTGAAACTATACGTGACGATTTAGTGCGTTTGTATTAACCCAGATTATGCATGGCCTCGGACGGGGCGTAGCCGCAGGTCCTTTAGCCTGCGGGGGGGGGAAAAGTGAAGCGTCCAGATAGCACATGCATTATTTGGGATTAATAGATAGCCCCTGCGGGCTACTCTTTGAAAGGGGTAAATCCGATTACCACGCCGAAGGACCCGGTAAAAGACTTCGAGGCCAGAAGAACCGCCTCGGCCTATGAACGATGGATACAATCCGAAGGTATTCCGGTAGTGAAGGGATACCATATCGAAGACCTCACCAGGGTGCCTCTGGGCGACTGGGAGCGCAAGGGCGGCAAGGGCGCCTTCATCAACCTGACGGGCAGTGAAGGCGTTACCGATGCCTATCTGTGCGAAATACCCCCGGGCAAAAGCCTCAAACCCCAGAAACACCTCTATGAAGAGATGATCGTCGTCCTGGGCGGACGGGGCGCCACCACGATCTGGCAGGAAGGCGGTCCCAGGCAAACCTTCGAATGGCAGGAATGGAGTCTCTTTGCCATCCCCATCAATGCCTGGCACCAGCACTTCAACGGCCAGGGTGACCGGCCGGTCCGGTATCTGGCAGCCACCAACGCCCCTACCGTGGTCAGCCTGTTCCATAACATGGACTTCATTTTCAAAGACGGTTTTGTTTTCAAGGACCGTTTTCCCGGCGAGCAGAACTACTTTACCACCCCCGGGAGATTCCTCAGTGAAAAGGACAGGATCTGGGAAACGAATTTCGTCTCTGACGTGCGCTCCGCAAAGCTATACTACTGGAAGGAGCGGGGCGCCGGAGGCAACAATGTCCTTTTCGAACTGGCGGATAACACCATGGCCGCCCATATCTCGGAGTTCCCGCCCGGCACCTACAAGAAAGCCCACCGTCACGGTCCCGGCGCTAACGTTATCCTGGTCAGCGGCGAGGGCTATTCCCTGATGTGGCCCGAGGGCCAACCTAAGGTGAAAGTGGACTGGCACCAGGGCAGTATGTTCGTCCCGCCAGACAAATGGTTCCACCAGCACTTCAACACCGGGGCGGAGCCGGCCCGGTACCTCGCCCTGCGGGAAGGAAGCCGCAAGAACCTGATGGGAAGAGCCTTTAAGGTGGATGAAGATATCAAGAAGGGCGGCGACCAGATAGAATACCGGGACCAGGACCCGGAAATCGAAAAACTGTTCGGCGAAGAGCTGGCTAAAAAGGGACTGCAATCCCGGATGGCGCCATTTTTCCAGAGTTGAACTTATTCCGTGCACGAGCTATCTCGCTGCCTGAGTTTTCGCCACCCCGCAAGCTCCCGATCCGGTCGGGAGCATGGGCTACGCCCCACCGGGTTGGCGCCTGATTGGATTGAACTATGGCTAACGGAAACGGTGATTTCGAACATACCCACGACATAATCTCCGCCGAGGATATGCCTGCGGAGGACGATCCCATTTGGGCCAGCGAACGCATTGCCCTGAGAAGCGCGGGCATCGATATCGGCTCAACCACCTCCCACCTGATGTTCTCCGAGATAGTGTTGCGGCGGCAGGGCATGGCCCTTTCCAGCCGTTTTCAAATCGTGAAGAAGAAAGTCATCTACGAATCCCCTATCCTCATTACTCCATTCCTGGACGGAAACGTTATCGACACCGCCGGGCTGACCAAGTTTATCAACAGCGCCTACCGGGAAGCCGGCATCAGACCGGAGGAAATCGATACGGGCGCCATTATAGTCACCGGCGAAGCGGCGCGGAAGGATAACGCCGAGGCGATCGCCATGATGTTCTCCGCCCAGGCCGGGAAATTCGTCTGCGCCGCCGCCGGTCACAATCTGGAAGCCAAGATGGCGGCCTATGGCTCCGGAGCGGTGGAAATCTCCGCCGTGGACGGCGGCAACCCTCATGGCGTAATGAACATCGATGTCGGAGGCGGGACCACCAAATTCGGCGTCGCCAGGAACGGAGCGGTGGTTGACACCGCCGCCATCAACGTGGGGGCGCGCCTCTTTGTTCTGGATGAAACCGACCGTATTGTACGTATCGAGGCGCCCGGCCTGCTGGTTCTGGATAACCTCGGTTTGAAACTCTCACCCGGCGACGTAATGACCCACGAGGTAAAACACCAAATATGCCACCATCTGGCCAGGTGCGTCGTCGAGGTCGTGCGGAACACCCCCCCCTCGGCCCTCACCAGCAAACTGATGGTTACACCACCGTTAGCGTTCAAAGAGCCGGTCCGGCACCTCATCTTCTCCGGCGGCGTATCGGAGTATATCTACAATCATGAAAACCGGGATTTTGGCGACCTGGGCAGGATACTGGCGGAAGAAATCCGCGAGTTGTGTCTCGCGCCCGGATTCCCTCATCCGGTGCACCCTGGCGCCGAAAGAATCCGGGCTACGGTTATCGGCGCCTCCCAGTATACCGTCCAGGTAAGCGGGAGTACCATCTTCCTTTCCAACAGCGCGGTGTTGCCTTTGCGGAACTTGCAGGTCGTCGCGCCGTTGCTCGACCACTCGCCTGCGGACGCGGGGATGATAAGCAGGACCATCCTCGAATCGTTCCGGCAGATGGACAGCCAGCCAGGGGAATCACCCGTAGCCCTCGCCATCCGGTGGAAATCGGGACCGGCCTATGAAGGGCTAAAGAACCTTTGTCACGGAATAATCGACGCCATGACCCCGGCCACTGCCCGGGGATTTCCCCTGGTGCTGGTGTTTGACGCCGACGTGGGACGGCTGGTCGGACACATAATTGCCCAGGAATGCCACGTGTCTTGCGACGTCCTTTCCATCGACGGCATCGAATTGCAGGACTTCGACTTCGTAGATATAGGAGAGCTTATGCCCGACGCACAGGTGGTCCCCGTGGTGATCAAATCGCTTGTATTCAGGAGTTGACATGGTTTACAATATGATCTGATAACCCCGGTTAATCATTCTCCCCCTTTGAAAAAGGGGGATTGAGGGGGATTCGGCTGGTTCACGGGCAAGATGCCCGTGATACGGCAAAGGCAAGATAGACTAACACGGTAGGAGATTCGAGATGGTAAAAGTAAAAAATCTCTTCAAGACCTTCGGGACCGACAGGGGCGACGTAAAGGCGGTCCAGGACATCAGCTTTGAAGTTGAAAAGGGCGGCTTCTTTACCCTCCTGGGACCCAGCGGCTGCGGGAAAAGCACCACCCTGCGGTGCATCGCTGGGCTGGAAAAACCCGAATCGGGGGAAATCATCATCGGTGACAAGATAATGTTCTCCTCCGAAAAACGGATAAACGTGCCGCCCAACAAGAGGGAAATGGGGATGGTATTCCAGTCCTACGCCATCTGGCCGCACATGACCGTTTTCGAAAATGCGGCGTTCCCCTTGCACGTAAACCGGAGAGGACTCACCGCTGCTCAGGTAAGAGACAGCGTGATGAAAGCCCTCGATCTGGTCCGGCTTCAAGGGCTGGAGGACAGACCGGCTCCTCAGCTCAGCGGCGGCCAGCAGCAAAGACTGGCCCTGGCCAGGGCCCTGGTCCGCGAGCCCCAGGTAATGCTCCTCGACGAACCCCTGAGCAACCTGGACGCCAAACTGAGAGAAGCAATGAGGTTGGAGTTGAGGGAACTCATGCGGCGACTGAATATCACCGCCCTTTACGTAACCCATGACCAGATAGAAGCCCTGGCCATGTCCCGGACCGTTGCGGTTATGAGCGAAGGGCGACTGGTTCAGCTTGCCTCCCCCCGGGACATTTACGCCAAGCCGAGTTGCCGCTTTGTGGCCGACTTCATCGGATCATCCAACTTCTTCGAGGGCAACGTCGTGGAAGCAGCCCCGCCCGGTGGCCAGGGAAAGGTGAAAACCAAACACGGTGTATTCGTCAGCTATTTGCCCCAGGACGCCAAGGTCAACGACAAGGTTGTTTTGTGCTTCCGTCCGGAAAACATAGAGGTTGAACATCAAAAACCGGCCGACAACATCAACATCATCCCTGGGAAAATCGAGGTCGGCGCCTTCCTCGGGGAATTTGTCGACGCCACTATCTCGGTAGACGGCGACCTGGTCAGGGCGAGGTTGCACCCCACCGTGCCGATACACCGCGGCGACGATGTCTTCCTGCGGCTGCCCCCCGAAACCTGCATCTCGGTCTTCTGCGATTAACACGACGCGGGTACCACGGGCCACAGCCTGTCTCAAGACCGGTAGAATGGGCATCTTGCCCGTTCGCTCACTGAAGGCACAAGCATCCGAATAGTAGGAGTTTCCAGGGCTTGTCACCTTCACCCCGTATCAGGTACGGGGCAGGCTCTGGCATCTCCCATCAAGGGAGCGGGACTTTTGAGACAGGCTGGCCACCGTGCCTGTGAGGGATGGGCCTCTTCTGGCAAGACCGGAAGCCCCCTCGCGGCGACCTTTCAGGCCAGCGACCTGCGACCCCGATAAATCGGGGTACCTGTGGCGGCGCGGCATGCCGTGCCGCCACAGGTTCAGCCATCGCCGATTAGTACGCCAACGGACTTCTTATTTTGTCGTTACCCGGTCCGCAATGCCTGGCTGCACGTATACTGTCTTCCCCACCCCGGCAGGCTGGATAGGAGTACTGGGTTCTGACCGTGGTCTGAAGCGGCTGGTCCTCCCCCAGCCTACGGCCGGAGATGCCCTTCATCTCCTCCTGCGAGGCCCACAGGAGGCCATCAATAACGACCTGCGGTATTTGAGCCTCTGTCGCCGCATCAAAGACTACCTGCGCGGCGAACCGGTCCGGTTCTCCGCCGAAATCCTGGACCTGGAAGGCAGTTCTCCCTTTCAAAGGGCCGTGTGGGACGTTTTGACCACGATACCTTATGGTGAGACCAGGACCTACAGGTGGGTCGCCGAACAAGCCGGCAGACCCGCGGGGGCCCGGGCCGCGGGCCAGGCCCTGGCAAGCAATCCCCTCCCCATCATCATCCCGTGCCACCGCGTCGTCGCGGTGCGCGGCCTCGGCGGCTTCAGCGGCGGACTGCCGCTGAAAAAGGCTTTGCTCGACCTGGAAGCGACGCGCCGGCCATTCGCCATCCCGTAGCGACCCCACTTGTCGGGGTCCTTCGGAGATTGAGCGGCAGAGTTGGCCAATAGTGGTGGCACAGGCGTCCCGCCTGTGAGCCAGGGTCGCATACCAGAGCCAATGCAGTGCAGAACAAGGACGACTCAGTTGCGGGCGACAACAACCCGTCCTTTCGCCACGGGGTCGACCTGGGTTTCGTCCACCTCAGGCCACAGCCTCTGTTGCCTCCCTGCGTCGCCACGCGCTGGAACCGCAGCGACTGCAAGCATGCCGGCAGTCTTGCGGCTGGGAGCCTTTCCCGTAACTTCGAATTCGTACAGTTCCTGCTTTGAGTTGCGTTTGCGGATCGCTCGGATCGTCACTTCCGTAAAACCCGCTGCCGCAAGCAATTCTGCATACCAACGCTCAGTCGGCACCAGATTCCCGTAAAACGTTGAGTTGCCGACGATATACGTTGCGGTTCCTGCGGGTGAAAGGACGCGGCGGGCCGACTCAAAGTGCTCGTACATGTCGAAAAAGTATTTGGCCACGTACTTGGATAGAACGCGACCGTGTGGGGCGCCGCAGCGGGCAATGTGCTCCATTGTAGCTCGAAATTCGTTTCCGAGAGGGATAACCCCCGGCTCCTGCCAACTCGCCAGCCGGCTGGTAGCCACCCCCCAGGTGCCGCCTATAGCGTTCCAGTCCATTTGCCCGGATTCTTTGCCGTCCTTTAGGAAACGCAACCAGTACATGTAGGGCCGCAACTCTCGGATATAGCTGATGCGGTTGGCATAAGGCGGCGAAGTTAGAATCAAGTCAACCGAGCCATCTGGTACCGTGTCCATACGCCGGGCGTCGTCAAGACTTACACTGACTTCCCCCGCCAGACACCCCGATGCCGACCGCAGAATTCTTTCCAATCCGCCCAGGAATTGCGCCGCGACACTCTGGAGTCCAGGCAAATCCATTTGCTCGGTCTGCACACCCTGTGAGGTCTTGAACGACATCGACTGGTGATTGAAAGCTGCATTACTTGTGTCTATGAGCACTCGACAAAACGCCACCGTCAGCAGGTCATCGCTCAGCGACCCTGTACTTGCCCTGTCCAACACTTGTCTCAGAGACCCCAGCGCCCGGAGAGTGCCCCCCTGCCACCAGCGGTCAATGCCGTGAATCGGCGGAACCCATACCTCCCCGGCCCAGCCGCAGGCCAGGCGCGCCGCTTCTTCTCCGCGCTGTCTAGCGGCCTGGATGTCTTCCAGACTGTAGTTACGCGTCTTGGCCCGAGCCAACCACACGAGAAATGGATTGACATCAACCAAGCGCCCAACCATTCCCCGCTCCGCTACTGCCAGACCAGTTGTTCCCGTGCCCGCAAACGGGTCCAGCACCCTGCTCGACCCTTCCACCTTCTTCATTAGCTCTTGCACCAGTTGGTACGAATATGCCGGCGTCAGCCGCAGCCAGTCGTGGCGAGCAGCTCCGAAGTTGCCCTTGAAGGTTAAATGGGAGTTCCGCCTCAAATTCATCATGGCTCCAGGAGGGATCTCACTACCAGCGCGACTTCGGTCCTCAGCCGCTCCGAGTTCCGTTCCAAGAAACTCGCCAAATCAAACCCCAGAACGGTTCGACAGAACGAATAGGTAGACGAATAGGGATCCTGGCTTTTCGCGTCGCCGGCAAGCACCCCCCATTTCGCTGCCTCATATCGTATTCGGATGTCCGAGTCAAGCTGAAGAGACATCACCAACAAAACGGGCAAGTACCGCTGGGTGTAGGCGCTGGCCGCATTTGCAAGATCCGCGTTCTGACGCTTACTGTCCTTACTCTTGTACCCCTGCCGCACCTCGAAAACTGAGCCCCGGATTTCACTTTGAACATCCAGCCGCGCCATGAAGCCTTGTAGCCACTTGCGCACACGATTTCTGGTGTCGGCGCCTTGAACATCACCCACGTCTATTCGTCCGTCCAGCTTCAGAACCCTTTCCCCTCCCCCCGTTCTGGGCAAACGATATTCCCATCTGGCTTGCGCAGCGCTAAGCCCCAGACAATCTTGAAGAAGCGCACTGAACAGGCGCTCGCAGCCTATCCCCAACTGCCGGTAGATCGAGGTCATCCCCCCTGCAGCCTTATGAGCAGCGTAAATCAGAGGCGAATCCAGCCCGACCCACGGATAGAAAGGGTCTGCCCCATAAAGGCGACTGAATTCCGCCAGTTCGACTCCCTTGCCGCCTTGACCAAACTTCGGCTTATACAAGCCGCACACCCGGATCGACTGCACCAGAAGCGATATGTAACGCAACTCCGCCTCGGCCGAGATCTTCAGCGCCATCCCTGGACCCTCGACCCTTCGCTGCGCATTTTATTGTCTCCATTCCTTCCGGCTGGTCTTGCCAACGCCAGCAACGCTTTTTGAACTAATTCTATGGCCAATTGGTTCAAGCGTCAAGCTGCCATGAGCTAACCGGACGCAGAGTGCCTACCGGATCACCCCGGCCCCTCTGTGTCCGGCAAAGACGTGGGACAGGATCAGCGATAAGGCCGGGGGGGGGCCTGGCAATGACAGCTCATTTTCATCCTTGCTGCTGCGACACGGGGGCATGGCTGATTGCTACGGTCGCAGGTTTCAGTCTCAAACGTCTGGCTGGCGCGCATCTCCGACCCACGCGCAGCGGCCGTAACATAACCGAGGCCATGTTCGACGCTCACTGGACCAGCACCGCAACCCGTCCGCCCAGACGCCTCAGCTCCTCCTCCAAGCCGCCATTGCACGAGACCAGCAAGCCGGGGAACTCCAGGTCTACCGCTTCTTCACCATCGACAATAGTCAGAATAGGCTTGTCCTGACCAGGATGGTTCTTGAGCACAGCCACCACTTCACCCAGCAACCGGATATCCTTTTCCTGGTCGGCGCCCTGGACTATCCTGACAAACAGCTTCTTCGATCCCCCGTTCCCCGCGATGGGGCCGGCTGCCGCCGGTTTGGTAACCTGTGGTATATCGACCCGAGCGCCCGGCGACTGGCTCTCCACCATGACCGTCTTCGGCGCCGGTTCCTCCGGCGCGGGGTCGCGCCGGGGATGAATCTGGTAGATGCTGGCATCCCGGCAGGTCAGTCCCACCCGGTCTTCCCGCACCTTGACCGTGCCCGACACCAGTAGTACATTGCCCTCTTCCCACAACTGTTTGGACCGGTTGTAGGTTTCCGGCCAGGCCGTAACCTCGATGGTCCCTTCCAGGTCTTCCAGCACCGCCGTCACAAAAGTCTTTCTTTCCCGGGTAGACCTGAGTTCCACGGACCGAACCATCCCCGCCACTAGCACCGCTTGCCCGTTCATCTCGGACGCCACCTGCCCGCAGAGCACAGCTTCCCGGCCCTGCGCGATGTCCCTGGCCACCGCCTTCATCGGGTGCTCCGAGACATAAATGCCCAGGAGTTCCTTTTCCCAGGCCAGTTTTTCCCTTACCGGCACTTCCACGGGGGGAAACTCAATGCCGGGAAGAGGAGTCGGGCAGTTATTGCCGAAGAGATCGAACATGGTGGCCTGTCCCGTTTGCTGGAGGCGTTTCTCCCTCTGGGCCAGCGTAACAATACGGTCCATACTTTCCAGCAGGCCACCCCGGTTGGGGTTGAGGGAATCGAAGGCGCCAACCTTGATCAGGCTTTCCAGCACCTTCTTGTTGGCGCTGCCGAGATCGGCCCGCCGGCAAAAATCCTCGATAGATTTGAACTCGCCGCCGTTTTTCCGCGCCTCCACCAGCGGCGCCACCGCTGATGGGCCGACATTCTTGATAGCGCCCAGGCCGAATCTGATGGCCATGCCCCCCGGAGTCCTTTCCATACCAAAATTCACATCGCTCTTGCTGACATCGGGAGGCAGCACCTGGATACCCAGCCGGCTGCATTCCCCTGTCGCCGAAGTCATTTTCTCCAGGTCGCCGTAGTGGACATTAAGGAAAGCCGTCATGTACTCCACCGGATAATTCGCCTTCAAGTAGGCGGTCTGGTAGGCGATCATGGCATAGCTGACGCTGTGGGACTTATTAAAAGCATAGCCGGCAAACGGCTCGATCAAGGAAAAGATTTGCTCGGCGATATCCCCGGAGAACCCTTTCCTGACGGCGCCCTCGATAAAACCGGCCTTTTGTTTCTTCATGACCTCCGGGATCTTCTTGCCCATTGCCTTACGGAAGATGTCCGCCTGCCCCAGGCTGTAGCCGGCAAAGGCCCGGACGATGAAAAGCACCTGGTCCTGGTAGACAATCACCCCGTAGGTTTCTCTGAGGATATCTTCCAGGGCCCGGTGCGGGTAGCGGACCGGCTCCAGGCCATGCTTGGAGTTGATGAATTTGGGGATGTGTTCCATTGGACCGGGCCGGTAGAGGGCAATCATGGCGGCAATATCGGCGAAGACGCTGGGCCGCAATTCCCTGATATACTTGCGCATGCCGCCGCTTTCCAGTTGGAACACCCCACTGGTCTCACCCTGGGAGAGAAGCTCATAGGTCCCCCGGTCGTTGAGAGGCAGATGGGAAAGGTCCAGGGCTATCCCGCGGGCCTGCTGGATGATCTCCTTAGACCTGGCCAGGATGCTGAGATTGGCCAGACCCAGAAAGTCCATCTTCAAAAGCCCGATTCTGGCGATATTCTCCATGGTGAACTGGGTCATGGCCATGCCCTTGCCGTCCCCCTTGCTCACCCTCTGGAGGGGCACGTGCTCGATGAGGGGTTCTTTGGAGATGACCACTCCAGCCGCATGGGTGCTGGCATGGCGGGAGATTCCCTCCAGGCTCCGGGCGTTGTCCACCAGTTGCCGTATCGTCGCGTCCGCTTCGTACATCCCCTTCAACTCGGCGTTCTGCTCCAGGGCCTGGTCGAGAGTCATATTCAGGACCGCCGGTACCAGCCGGGCTATCCGGTCCACATCTCCGTAGGGGATACCCATAGCCCGTCCTACGTCCCTGAGGGCCGCCTTCGCGCCCAGCGTCCCGAAGGTGATGATGTGGGCCACATGGTCATGCCCGTACTTCTGCGCCACGTGGTTGAGCACCTCGTCCCGCCGGTCGTCCTGGAAATCCAGGTCGATATCCGGCATCTCCTTACGTTCCACGTTCAAGAACCGCTCGAAGACCAGGCTGTAGGTCAGAGGATCGATCTCGGTAATGCCCAGGCAATACAGGACCACGCTGGAAGCGGCGCTGCCGCGGACCGTGGACATGATGCCTTTGCCGCGGGCAAAATGCATGATGTCCCAGACCACCAGAAAATAGTTGGCAAACTGCGTCTTTTCGATGACGTCCAGTTCATAGTTCAGACGGTTTTCGATCTCCGGGGTTACCCTATCATACAGCTTCGGCAGGCCCTCGCGGCACAGGTCAGTCAAATAGGCGTGGGGCGTCTTGCCGGCAGGGATGTCAATCTCCGGCAGATGCAGGCGCCCGAAGTCCAACTCCAGGGAGCACATCTCCGCCACGCCGTTGGTGTTTTCCAGGGCCTCCGGAAAATCCGGGAACAGCGCGGCCATCTCGGCCTCGGTCTTGAGGAAGTAGTCGTCCCCCGTCATCTTGTGACGTTTTTCGTCGTTAATGTTGCTGTTAGTGCCAATACAGACCAGGATGTCCTGGGCCGGGGCGTCTTCGCTGCGGATATAGTGGACGTCGTTCGTCGCCACCAGGGGAATGCCGGTATCTTTGCTCAGGGCGACCAGCCCCTTGTTGATAATGTCCAGCTCGGGGATCGGGTGTCTTTGAAGCTCCAGGTAGACCCCATCAAAGCAATCGCGATATTCCAGAAGGGTCTTTCTGGCCTCGTCCAGCCTGCCGGCCACGATAAGCCTCGGTATTTCCCCCTGGGGGCAGGCCGTTAACGCGATCAGTCCCTTGCCGCGCTCCCGGAGAAGCTGCTTGTCGATGCGGGGCTTATAGTAGAACCCCTCGAGGTTCGCCTTGGTGACCAGGTAGATCAGGTTACGATAGCCCGTTTCGTTGCGGGCCAGGAGGATCAAGTGCGCCTGGTTCTTCTCCGAGGTCCCCTTTGACCCGGAAGGGATGAGGTACACCTCGCTGCCGATGATGGGTTTGATGCCCTGCTCCCGGGCGGCAAGGTAAAAGTCGATGACGCCGTGCATATTGCCATGGTCGGTGATGGCCAGCGCCTTCATGCCCAGCTCTTTCGCCCTGGCGACGAGCTTGTTTATCCGGCACATGCCATCCAGCAGACTATATTCGGTATGAACGTGAAGATGTGTAAACATGGTCCACCTCCCCTCTCCCCTTTGGAAAAGGGGCATTAAGGGGGATTCAGTCTGTCAAGACCGAACATCGGTAACACTTTAGACCGAGGACATGGGTAACACTTCTCCCCCTCGATGATTGGTAGGGGGCGTTATGATCCAGGTTGAGTCATTCAAGACACCTAGTGGGTGGAAGCTGAAATTGATCTCCCAC
>JACQUA010000412.1 GCA_016210565.1 Chloroflexota bacterium | reverse complement strand
CTTCTATGGCTCCGATGGGGCAGAAGGCCTCGCAAAAGAGGCAGGACACGCAGTCCTTGGGATATTTTACGTACGGCTTGTTCCTGGCCTCATCAAAGCGCAGGACGTCTTCGGTGCACACGTCCACACATAGCTTGCAGCCGAAGCATAGCTCCTTGTTTATGCTCTTGACAACCATACCCTTTCCTTTCTGCTTGCTTTGAATCTGTTCTACTTTTTTACCCGCATCTCGGTAGACAATGTGTTCAGCGCCTCTGCCCTGTCCTCATTAACTATGACAGTGCCTCCCAGGTTGACCCGGTGCTTGCCCCGGCAGGCATTGGCTTCTAGCTCAAATACCGTGCCTGGTTTGATCACCGTATTTCCTCCGGTTGGCTCAGTCCGCTTGTACTTATACTTCTGAAGATACTTCTCGTCAAAGCCTGGTAGTTCGCCAGCCAGCTCCACTCTTACCATGGTCGGGGACACCGTCAGTATTGGATTTAAGCTGTGAATCAATGGGGTGGTGTGCCAGCATCCCGCTTCAACCAAAGGCATCTCCATGGCCTCGACCACTTCTCTGAATTTTTTCCCGGGACGCAGCGCATTGAGTCCGGCCTGATAGGAACGCCTGGCCACGGCGGCGCATTCCGCATTCACCGGGTGAACAGGCTTCAAGGCCACCGACATCTGCTGCTGGGTTTCCATCCCTCCGTAGGTCGAAAAGATTTCGGCCTGCACCAGCTCCCCTTTTTGAACTGAGCGAGGACGTTGCGCGCGATGTATCCACGTGGGCGGCCCCCAACTCAAATTGTCAACCCCCGAATGCAGGATAAGGCCCGGCCCTTCGGCCTTGGCGCCATTGCTGAAGATTACCCTTAGAACGGTCCCATAGATTTCACTTTCGCTGGTTCCTGGCCTGGTGGCCTTTAACATCGCCTGGCAAGCCATTTCCCCGATGTGGGCCGCACGCCGTACCAATTCCAATTCCTCTTCACTCTTCACCGCGGTCAATTCAAGAAATTCTGCGGAAACATCAACGAAAACGGCTCGGGGCAAATGCTTTAGTACGTGAGACCAGGTCATATGGGGGACCACACCCTCCGGCTCTCCGCCCCCACCACCCCTTTCCAGGCCGACCACGCCTACAGTGGCCCCGTCAAACCCCTTCTCCCGCAGTACCTCCACTAAGGCGGCCCCACTGGCGCCTACTCTGATGTCTGTTGCCCAGGGGTTTTCCCCTCTCAGGCGGTCTTCTACATTCATGGCCACTCTGCTCCAGTGCGGGGCTAGAACCACCGCCTCACCCGATAATGGCAGGATGGCTATGCCCCCCTGAAGACAGTCATTGCAGATATAAGCCCCAAGGTCTCTCCGACTAAGAAGACTACACACAACCAAACAATCCAAACCCTTCGATTTCATCAGGTCGCGAAGGAGTTCCCACCGTCGGTCTCGTTCCCGCAAACTTAGCGTGGGATAAACCTCTTCTTGATGGTTCGAAGCCATTTCCGGCCCCCCTTTTTGGTTTTTTGTTTCGCGCACTGGACTGAACGTTGGGCTTTCCCCCCGGTCCGTCCTTCCCGAATACATCCTCGCTACGAGAATCAAGCGATTGATAGCGCAGGACTCAATATTTTCTCTCCTTGAGCCATTCCACGCACGCTTTTATACCTCGTCTCAAACCATAGTCGGGTGTGTAACCCAGTTCATTTTTTATTCGCTCGATGCTCAGCGGAGGCGGCCCTTCCCCCCCTTCAGGCGCTACGGCGCCCAAACTGAACTCCGCCCCCGGGACCAGCTCCCTTATTGCTTGGGCCACGTCAAGGTAGCTGCTGGAACATCCGCTTCCCACATTGTAAATTGCATGTTTGGGCGCTTTCGCCAGATGGACCAGAGCAATCCCCTTGGCGACATCTTTTACGTGCGTGAAATCGGCCCTGGCGCCTCCATAAATGTTACTATTAACCCTCCTGTGGGCCAAAGCGTCTTGTACCAGGGATTCAATAGACAGGTGTCCAGGGAGGGATTGCTCCGGGGGAGAGGGCCGGCCATAGATCCTGGGTGGTCGCACTACGGAGACGGCAATGCCGTATTCTTTCGCATATTGGAAGCATATTTGCTCTTCCGCGATCTTGTTGGCGCCGACAAAGTTGTTCGAAGTGGCCGACACATAAGAATCTTCGTGATAGGGCTGGGTAGTCTTGACACCGTAGTAAACAGTCGCCGAGCTGATAAACGTTACCCGGGGAATATCCAGGGCTCGGGCCGCTTCCAGGACGTTCATAGTCCCCTCGAGGTTGGTCTTCAGGGCTTGATATAAGGGCCCCTCCCTGATTGTCATGACCGCGCAATGGATGATACTGTCCACGGAGTGCGCCTTCATCACACCGAGAAGACCAGGTAAATCGAGGATATCGGCGTGAGCCTCCTTCACCTGGTTATTCCAGAAAGGGGCTAAAAAGGAGGGGACGCGCATGGGGCGGCGCGTCAGGGCCACCACCCTTTCCCCTTTCTCGGCCAGATTTCTTGCCAGATTGCTTCCTACGAATCCGCCGGCGCCAGTAATAAGTATCACGCCGCCTCCTTCTCTACAGCGACACCCACCCGGGGTCCTCCCTGGAAGGTGCGCCCCCGGGTCTGAACTTATACCTGTCTAAGGGCACCGGCTCCGTGGAAAGCGTCATTTTCCCATCCTCCTTTTTGATAATAATCCACTTCAGCCAGTTCTGGTCATCCCGCTCCGGGTAATCTTCCCTCCTGTTAGTACCTCTGGTTTCCGTCCTCTCCAGAGCCGCCCTGAAGAAGACTTCGGCGTTGAGGAGCATGCTTCTGGCCTCGTGGCACCGGACCAGCTCATGGGCGTCCCTGGCCTTTAGTCTGGGTACCCTGGCCTTCAGTTCTTGAATCAGGTCCAAGGCCTTCTCCAACCGCTGCCGGTGTTTCAGGTAGCTGTTCTCGAGCGGGAAGATTAGCTCCTGCACCTGTGTGATGGCATCGTAAGGGCTATAGCCCTCTTTGACGCCCAGGGGAGCCACTATCTCCGTTTTCAGCTTTTCCACCTCGGTAGTGGGTACAGGCTTTGGGGCATCGGAAACAGCTTTAGCCGCGGCGACGCCGGCCTTGAATGCGTTAGCCACAACGAAGCCTAAAGGCCCCTGAAGATGTCCCGAGGACAAGGCGCCCCAGATGCCGCTGCCCAGAATGATGGCGGCCGCGGCGGCATACAGACCCGGAACGGTGGTCTGGCAGTTCACGTCTACCCGCACGGAGCCCCCGAAATTGGGACGATTTATCGTCCACTCCACCTTTTCCCTGGTCACGTCGATCCCTAACCGCTGCATCATCCTGATATAACCGTGGGTCCGATTACTATGCCTTATGTTGTCGGCTGGGTAGCGCGCCGCTTCCAGGTCAGGGTGGTCCGCAAGGTTCAGATAGATAGGACCCCTGCCGGCCTTCAGTTCCTGGTAAAAAGCATCCACGCCGAGATTGAGGAACCTGCGCTCGTTATCGACTTGCGGGTATCTCTCGACCAGACGTTCCCCTCGGGCATTCTCAAATCTTACCACTTGACCATGCTCATCTCTTTCGAAATACGCACCCCAGGCTTCCATATCGCGCATTCGGCTCTCCTGTTCTTGGAGAAATGCCATCACCCAATCCTGGTCGATAAGATATTCCTTCTGTTCTACAATTTCCTTTGCCCAGAGGTCTAGGTCGTCCTGAGAAGTTGGATACGAAATGCCAGCTCCCGCGAAGGTGCTTTTACCACAATGGGCGAGACGGCCTTGTTCAGCTAGAATAACCCTGGCTCCACTATCTGCTGCCCTCAGCGCCGCCCAGCACCCGGCCAGGCCACCACCGGTAACCAACACATCACAAACTAACTCTGCCACTCTTTGCCTCCATTACTTTATTTGCCGTGTAGGGTAAGGAACAGGCGAACAGTGCACCTGTTTTCCCAGTTCCGCCTCATTGAGTAACGGTTCAGTCCATCACCCCCCCCCCTGCACGATTGGTCCCAACCTTTGGATGCTAGTGTACTGTCTCGTAAATGGCTTTACAGTGAAAGACCTTATCGAGACAACTGTCGCGTTGTCAAGCTATTTGCGAGCACCAGACTAGCATCAGCTAAAGCCAGTTGACTATGATGCAAGGCATACAAGCCCGAGGTCCGTTCCGGGGTCACATCTGTGGAACATCTCAGGTACAATCGCGCCTGCCCTAAAGAAGCATGATCGCTGAGGCCGCGATTTTAGCTCGCTAGACGTGGCAAACTCTGGCGGGCGGCTCCTATTGACATCCCTGCCATATAGTTGATAAACTTGCGGTGCCAAATAAGGAGGAATCAGATGTTTGTGCGACTCAAAATGACCGGAAAATATCGTTACCTTCAACTCGTGAAAAACCACAGGGAGGCCCACCGGACGGTTCAGCGGGTGCTATGCACACTGGGGAGAGCGGACAAACTGGAGGCCAGTGGTGGTGTCGATGTCCTCTTGCGTTCGTTGGCACGCTTTAGCCGACGGATCGAACTCAAGGAACCACTCGAAACGGGCTGGCTGGAACCGGGTGCTTCGCCCGGATCCAAGGCCGCTTTCGGTCGAGGATGCCAGCCGCTGCGGGCAACTACTCCCATGGGCATGTCTCGGGACTTTCTGGCAGCAGCTCAAGGGCCGGAGCTTTCTCCACAGCGAGATCCGGGAGCGCCGCGCTTTTCGGCCTTCGACCGCAAGGCCGACATACTTATGGCATCGCAGATGTTTGCCGACTCGCAGCAATCGCCGCTTGTCGAGTTGGCGCAGATCGCCACGGAGCGACGGTTAAAGCCTGGAGGGTTTCTCTTTCACGAAGGAGACACGGTGGACTACTTCTGCGTGATAGCCTCGGGGAGAGTCAAAGTTTCTTTTCACACTCTCTCAGGAAGATGCTTTACTGTAGGCTTTGTCGGTCGAGGAAAAATATTGGGAAACGTGCTCTTTTTCTACGGAAATGGGCACCCATGCGCCGCCCAAGCGATGACCGATACTAGCTTACTGGTGATCCAGAACTGCGACTTCTCATCGGTCCTTTCCAGACATTGGGAGTGGGGGTCCAAGGTCATGAAAACGATGCTCGACATTGCCGGCACTCGGATGTTGAGGGCCAGGATGCACATTAGGGAGCTGTTGTCTGAAGAAGCTGGCGACCGTCTAGCGCGGGTCTTGTTGGAGTTGTCATCGGAGTTTGGCCCCACCATTCCTCTCGGGAGAAGGGAAATCGCTGAGATGGGCGGAACTACGGTCGAGACGGCTTCACGCTTTGTTGGGTGTCTGAAAAGGCGAGGTATCGTTCGATCCGGTCGGGGAAAAGTGATCGTCGTGGACCAGAGCCAGCTTCGCCTCCTTGCCAGAGTTTAATCCGTAACGCAAAGCCAATAGATAGTCTCCATACGGAGCAAACAAGAATCGGAACGAAGTTGGTGGAGTGCATTGGCTGACCACACTATGCTGAAGCCGATGGGATTCGCTGAGCTGCCAAAATACCCAAGGTTTGTGCACGCTGTATCCTCTGGTTCACTGAACTGCACTTTTCATCGTTTCGTTCAATTCCAGGGCATGGTAATTGTGGGGTGCCTGCAGAGCAATTCAGGTCCGGAATGCTCCAGCATGGGATAGCGCTGACCACCAATCGCGGCCTGCTGGAAAATTCACCAGCGCTACCGCGCCAGACTTAGTTGTCCCCGGGAAAGTCGAAGTTGGGGGCTGGAAGGATCACGTCCTTCTTTAGCACCCTGATAGCGGGGCTGGAAAAACAGAAGGCGGCCCTCCTGGTGATCGTAGGCGGGCTTACGGACGGGCGGAAGGTGATCCTGGCGTTAGAGCCTGGTTACCGCGAGTCCACCGATGGCTGGTCCGGGGTGCTGCGCGACCTCAAGGGGCGGGGCATGAACTGTCCGCGGCTGGTCATCGGAGACGGCAATCTGGGCATCTGGGGTGCCCTGGCCAACGTCTATCCTGAGGCCGTGGAGCAGCGCTGCTGGAACCACAAGATGGTCAACGTGCTGGACAAGCGTCCCAAGAAGGTCCAGCCCCAGGCCTAGCCCCGGCTGCAGGAAATGGCTTATGCCGAAAGCCGGCCCCAGGCTGAAGAGAAACGGGATGGTTTCCTGGCCTGGTGCCGGAAGGAAGGCTACCAGGCTGCGGGAGATACGCTTCTGCGCGACTGGGACCGGATGGTCACCTTCTACCAGTTCCCGAAGGAACACTGGAAGCACCTGCGGACAACCAACGTGGTTGAATCGCCCTTTGCGGCACTCCGGCTAAGGACCGACGCGGCCAAGCGCTACAAGAAGGTGGAGAACGCCACCGTGGTCATTTGGAAAATGCTCATGCTGGCGGAGCGGAGATTTCGAAGGCTGGACGCGCCGGAGAAGTTGATGCAAGTCTATCTGGGATTTAACGCCGCAGAAGCACCCCAAGGAAAAGGAAACGAACCACAAATCAAAACGGAAGAGGTACTTGTCACCGCCTGACGTTTACACACCTATTGACAAAACCTCGATTGTTCGAAGAAAATACGTTCCAATACCTGGACACCATTATCTGGAAAAAGACCGGGGCGAACTACGCTATACCTAGGAATTTCCACATTATGCGTAACTCATGTTATTATCCTGCATTGGAATGGGAAGCGCTATTGGTATATCAAAAACCAGGGGATATGCCTAAGATGACGCGAGAAGGACGAAATTACATGTCAAAGTACCATACTGACGTGTGGGAAATACCCGCCGTCACCAATCAGGTTGAACAATTTGGTCATCCCGCCGTATGCCCGGTAGAAATCCCTTTTCGTTCCATACAGTAATATACCGGTAGTGAAGGAAGTATCTTTGAACCTTTTGGTGGTTCAGGAACAACGCTCATTGCGGCTGAGAAGGCTTCAAGAAAAGCCCGCGTGATGGAGCTTAACCCTGCCTACTGTGATGTCATCATCAAACGCTGGGAAAACCTTACAGGACAGAAAGCAGTTCGGGTAAGCGGGTAAGTACGATTGATGGTTCAAATGAATGATAATCCTAACCAGGCTTCTTTATTTGATGAAAAAACCAGGAATTATTCACTCCCGGATAACTATGAGCCAACACGCCCAGATTACATGACGATTTCTCAAATCTTTCTTGCCAGGGGCAGCATGTCTACACCTGAGCGTAAGCGTTTTGTGAAGCACATCTGTGCCCTTTACCCTGAAGCCAGAGTTACAGAGTGCTCGGATATTCCCCATAACAGAATTGAATTAAATGAAACCGATGTACTTGCTTTGCACAGGACTGGCAAACAGACCCTTGTTTTTGGTGAGCTTAAGAATGCCGTGCGCTTCAGCGAAGAGGAGGGTAATACATGCCCCAACTATTGGCATTTCTCACCCTATGGCTTCTGTCCTTACGGATGCAAGTACTGCTACCTCGCCGGAACACAGGGCGTCAATTCTCCCCTACGGTTAAGATATACGTCAATCTGCCGGAAATGCTTGCCGAGATTGACCGCATCGCGCGTCGGTTAGGAAAGCCCACTGCTTTTTATATTGGCAAGCTCCAAGATGCTCTTGCCCTTGACCCTTTGACCGCTTACTCCACAGTAATGGTACCTTTCTTTGCTGAACATTCTTATGCCCGCCTAACGCTTCTTACCAAGAGTATCAATATTGACTGGCTAATAAAGCTGGCACACAAAGGGCACTCAATCCTCTCATGGAGCGTAAACCCTCCCCAACTATGTCGGATTTTTGAAGAAAACGTACCCGGTATCGAAGATCGCCTGGAATCAATGCGCCGAGTGGCTTTAGCTGGATACCCGGTACGCGCCGTCATGATGCCCATAATTCCAGTCGAAAATTGGCGGGATGCCTATGCTGGCTTTATCCGACATCTCATTGAAACCGTTCCGTTGCAGAGGCTGACAATCGGTGGAATATGTAGCTACAAAGCGGCGCAAGCGTTGATGGAAAGAAAGCTGGGTTTACGCAACTCTGTCTCGGTAAATATAGACACAAAACTTAAATCTCAAGATGGCAGAGCCCGCTATTCAGGCTCATTACGACATGAAATATATTCTCATATTATCCAACTGGCTCGAAGCCTCCGCCCTGAGCTTGAAATTGCACTCTGCTTGGAAGAAAAAGAGCTGTGGCAGGAGACCGGAGTTGAAAATAACCTCGGTCGCTGCAATTGTGTCTTATAAAGGGAAATTATGAGTGAAGACTTGTTTGTGGAGAAACTGGACCATTTCAAGCAGAATGAGAAACCCGAGATGGTGTTGGTAATAGCTGATAACCCGGAGCTTATCAGGATTATCATCGCCTGGACAAACCTCGAGGTGAAGAACGCCGATGAATTGACAAAACATGTCGGCGAATCTGAGAATGAAATCTGGGAATGGCTCTGGAAAAACGCCCGGTTTAACTTGGCCGATCTCAAGGCAAAGACATGCGTTCCTTACTCTGAGTCAGTTCTGGAAAGCAAGATGAAGCCTCTCATCGGCAACCGCATTCTATACCCGGATGGAACGGTCAATTCCTTCGTGCAGCGCTATCTTAGGGAGAGAGTGCTCAAACTCTTTGAAGCCAAGCCGAAGAAGGTCAGCAAAAAGACCGGCAATTAAACCAAATGCCTCTGTTTTTTGATAATGAGCGGGGGTATTAAAGAAGAGTTTAATAAGAGAGTTCGCTTTTTGTTCTCAAAACGTAAAACGTTTGTCTCGAAAAAGTTCGCAAGATGTTCACTGGGCCATTGTGGACTCGAACCACAGACCCCAGTCTTATCAGGACTGTGCTCTAACCAGCTGAGCTAATGGCCCGAAATTTGGGAGGATGTAACAAAAGTATAACGTTAGGGGCTAAGGGGTGTCAAACTACCTTGACATTGATTGGGAAACCTTTACAATGACCTTATAGGACCCCTATGACAACGTCGTTGAAGGAGTGACCAGTCATGGCAATCAGCAAGGAAGCCCCGGTCAAGCCCGCCGCCGCCAAGGCGGAGTCCAAACCCGCGGCCGCGCCGGCCGCGGCCAAAAAGCCCGTCCCGGCTAAAGCACAGGCCAAACCTGCAACGGCCGCGGCCAAGAAACCCGCTGCGGCGCAAAAACGCGCCCCGGCCGCCAGGCCGGAAAAGGGCGCCTCCCTGGTGTGCGAGGAGTGCGGGATGTCGGTCATAGTCGACGAGCTTTGCGGCTGTGTCGAGGTGCATGAGCTCCTGTGCTGCGGCGAGCCGATGAAGCCCAAAGCGGCCAAACCGGTCAAAGTCAAAGTAAAATGAGTGCCTAACCGACTCGCCGGCGAGACCAGCCCCTACCTGCGCCAGCACGCCGCCAACCCGGTTGACTGGTATCCCTGGGGGGATGAGGCTTTGGGCGAGGCCCGCGCCCGGGACAAGCCCATTCTCCTGAGTATCGGCTACTCCTCGTGCCACTGGTGCCATGTCATGGAGCGGGAGTCCTTCGAAAACGAAGAGACCGCCCGCCTCATGAATGAGAACTTCGTCAACATCAAGGTGGACCGCGAGGAGAGGCCGGACCTGGACCATATTTACATGGAAGCGGTCCAGGCAATCACCGGTCGCGGCGGCTGGCCCCTCACCGTTTTCCTCACCCCGGCGGGCGATGCCTACTTTGGCGGTACCTATTTCCCGCCCCAGGATGTCCACGGCCTTCCCTCTTTTCGCAAGATATTGATCGCCGCCGCCGAGGCCTATCGCTCTGAAAGGACCAGCATACAAGAATCGGCCGATGCGGTCCGTTCCTACCTGGAACAACTTTCCTACCAGAAGCCACAAGCCAAAGCCCTCTCGGACGACGTCCTGAAGCGGGCCTGCTCGAAGCTCTCCGCCGCGTTCGATAAACGAAACGGCGGCTTCGGCGAAGCCCCCAGGTTTCCCCAGCCCATGGTCCTGGAATTCCTGCTGCGGTATCACCTGCGCACCGTAGCGGCGCGGCGTGCCGTGCCGGCAGCAGATAGGCGTGCCGCGCCGGCAGCAGAGCGCATGGCGCTGGAAATGGTGGAAACGAGTCTGGAGAGGATGGCCCGGGGAGGCATCTACGATCAACTGGGCGGAGGTTTCCACCGCTATTCCACCGATGCCGCCTGGCTGGTGCCCCATTTCGAAAAGATGCTATACGACAATGCCCTGTTGAGCCGGGTCTATCTCCACGCCTACCAGGTTACCGCCAAACCGTTGTACCGCAGCATAGCAGAGGGTACCCTGGAATATGTTTTGCGCGAAATGACCGCGCCCGGAGGCGGGTTTTGCTCCGCCCAGGATGCCGACACCGAAGGTGAGGAAGGCAAATACTACCTGTGGACGCCGGCGGAAATCGAGGACGCCCTCGGCAGCGAGCAGGCCGGGATGGTCTCGGACTATTTCGGCGTCACCGGACCGGGAAACTACGAGGGCAAGAACGTTCTACACGTCGCCGGCGAGGGCACACTCCCGGCCCCTGCCGGCGATGGTCTGCTGGAAGAGGCCAGAAGCAGGCTCCTGGCCTACCGGGAAAGGCGGGTCAGACCTGGCAGGGATGACAAGGTGCTGGCCGGATGGAACGGGTTGATGATGGCCAG
>JACQUA010000403.1 GCA_016210565.1 Chloroflexota bacterium | reverse complement strand
TTTGGTCACCGGTGCCTTCAAACTCCCCAATGACATCCGAGATGGCCCGTCTGTCGGTGACCGAAGTGCGACCGCCCTTACCAATCTCGGAATACTTGCCAAACCAGGACTCGGGCGATACGTTGTATCCTTCTCCCTTCAGCACAGCACCCGTTCGCTCTGCTAAGCTGATGCTGCCGCCGATGGAGCCGACGCCGGCCATACCAGCGAGGGCAAAGCCGGTTGTCACATTACCGAGCGTCCCGTTGTCCAAGAAAGCAAACGGAGTCGTCTCGGCAATGACGGTGGCTATCTCGGGCGGCGTGCCCTCGGCCACCTGGTGCCTCCAGCCGTCCATTGCTATGAACTCGTAATAATCGGCCAGTTCCTCCGCTGTCCAGGTAGGCCCGTTTGGAAGAACCGGAAACTCGCTCGCGATGTCCGAGCCGCCCCAATCCAGATAGTGGCCTGTAGGATCGGTGTAGACTAGCGGGTTGTTTCGGGTGTATGAGAATCTGTTAAGGTCCTGCGGGTTACCGGGATGCGGCACAACGCTATCGGCTGAGATCCACCGGCCCAGATAAGAATCGTAGTATCGCGCCCCATAGTACATCAACCCGGTCGAATCGTCTTTACATTAAGTTGACCTCCTAAAGTTGACCTCCTAGTGAGCATTCTAGGGAGCGAGAGAGGCTCCTGGTGGTAGAATGGAAACAGAGCCCGGCCAAGGTTCTGAGCCCAAATCTATCCACCAGGAGGTATCCCTATGCTACC
Organism: Chloroflexota bacterium; assembly: GCA_016210565.1. GTDB lineage: Bacteria > Chloroflexota > Dehalococcoidia > JACQUA01 > JACQUA01 > JACQUA01. The sequence continues at coordinate 1,995 of JACQUA010000403.1, read as the reverse complement.
CGAAGTCGAACGCTTCAACAAGTGGCTTCGACGCAAGAGCCCTCGCGCTAGCACCCACATCCACTACACCAACGATTTAGAGATCTTTCTCCGCTGGCAAGAGAAGCACCCAAACGAGATCAATGTGCGCGACGTGGATGCTTTCATCGAGCACTGCCAGCAGTCTGGACACGCCATGTCCACCATCAATCGCCGCTTAGCAGCCGTTCGCTGCTTCTACCATTTCCTCACCTTTGAGCTCGACGTTCCGCCAGCTAACCCCGTCATTCCCAAGCGCCACTTCATTCGTCTTGGCCGCCACCTACCTCGCGACGCAGAAGATGCCGATGTCGAGCGTCTTTTCGCCGTGATCGCATCCCCACGTGACCGCGCCATGTTCGTACTCATGCTTCGTTGTGGCTTGCGTGTGGGCGAAGTACGTAACCTCTCCATGAGTGACCTCTACCTGCAGCCATCAGGGGGCAGTCTTCCCCGCCTCTGGCTTCATGGTAAAGGCAGCTCCGAGCGAGTTGCTTACCTCTCTCTCCAAGCCCTTGCCGCCCTTCAAAGATGGCTGGAAGTACGCCTCAGTTGCGGAGATGAGGCCGTCTTCCTCAATCGCTTTGGCCAGCGCCTCACCGTCACCGGCATCCAGCTTTGTCTCGCCGCCTACTGCCACAAAGCCGGCATCTGGATCACCTGCCATCAGCTACGCCACACCTTCGGCCGCCATCTCGTCGAAGCCCACGTGCCAGTTACCTCTATTCAGCGCCTGATGGGCCACGTCAGGCTCAGAACTACCGAGCTCTACATGCACGTCTCTGACCAGCAGATCCAGGCCGATTACGAGGCAGCCATGGCCGAGATCGTCAAAGGCTTCCTCTCCGAGGGAGGTCAGCCATGCACGTAGATCGCTATCCCGGCGTCAAATCCATCCACCAATGGTTTCCTGCCAACCAAGGCTTCTACACCAACTTCCTCGATTGGCTGGCCCAGGCCAGCTACAGCAAACATGTAGTGAAGCTTTACGCCTTCGGCGCTCGCATTGCCTTGGGGCTCCTCGATAAGCCCTACTGGCTCCTTGATCCTGTGGCTGACTTTGAGAAGGTGCAAGACTATCTGACGGCCCATTTCGAATGTGAAGGAACTCGCAGCTCCTACGCTAAGGGGGTCTCGAAGCTCCAGCAGTACCTCCTCCAGCGCTGCCACCGCCCGGCTCCAGAGCGGCCTATCAACTGGCAGTACTACACCGGCTCGCTTCCTCCGAGCTTGGTCGATGATCTGCGCGCCTACGTTGTCCACCGCCGACGAGGCTGGCCTTGCGATCTCCACCACGATAGGACCGTAGACCTCCTCAGCCGTCTCACGCGCTCTCTTCGCTGGATGGGCGAGCATGCAACACTAGCGGCCAGCGCAGATTTGACACCAACGCTTTGGTTCGATTACGTGGATGCTCGCTTAGCAGAAAATGTGAACCCAAGAACTATGAACACCGAGCTGCAAACGCTCCAGTCATTCCTGTGCTTTCTGACCGAGCAGGGAAGGCCCATCTGTGAGCGTACTCTGAAGATCGAGCCTCTCGCCACTGGTCCGCTCATTCCTCGTGACGTTCCCGTCGAGCAGCTCCGGCGGTTACTGGCGACCATAGAGGTTGACGCCCAGTCCACTCACGCTGGCATCCGCCGAATGGGGTTGACGGACAAGGCCTGGTTCTTTCTGATGCTGCACAGTGGGCTGCGAACGGGCGAGGTCCGGCGTCTCCGGCTGGAAGACCTTGACCTTGAGCGCCAGCGAGTGCGCATCGAGCAGTCCAAGGGACTAAAGGATCGCATCGTCTGCCTCAGCGAGACCACAATTCGAGCTTTACAGGCTTACCTAGAAGTACGCGGGCCAGTGGCCACCACCCACGTCTTCGTCTATCGACATTTGCCCTTGACCGAAAGTTACTGCAGCCAGCGACTGGAGACCTACGCCTGTCGGTGTGGCGTGAGAGTGACGCCCCATCAGTTTCGGCAC
>JACQUA010000411.1 GCA_016210565.1 Chloroflexota bacterium | reverse complement strand
TGGTGACGAATGGCAAGCATCCAATTCGTTCCGGAAACGGTCATTGGCACAAGAAGGTGCCGTACAAGGTCCAACTCTCGCAGGCACGGAGGCCTGCGGTACCGGTCCTCTGTGTCCAGACCTGGAGATGTGGGTAAAGATCAGTTTTGCAAAGGGGGATACAGGGGATTCGAACACCTCCCTGCCGCAGGAGAAAATCCCCTCAATCCCCCTTTTTCAAAGGGGGAAGGGATGGCTCCCTCTATTTCAACAGGGGAGCAAAGATCCTGCCCGACTGCGCCATGAACTCGTTGGCTTTTTCCAGCGTCTCCAGGGTGTCCGCCAGGTAGACCCTGCCAGCCTTCGGCACGGTCCGGGGGTCGAGATGGCCGGTTGGCACATCGACCCTGAGGCTCGGAATCAACGTCTCCTCAGAAATCAATGTTTGGCCCTCCTGGCTCAACATCCAGTTAAGGAAGACCCGGGCGGCATTCGGGTGCGGCGCCTCCTTCAACACCTGGATACAACCCCCTCCGGGACCGATGTATTCGCCCTCCTTTGTCTCCACCAGCTCGATGGGCTCCCCGGCCTTCCTGAAATCGAGCAGGTTATCGTAGTTGCCGCCGATGAGCAAAGAATACTTGCCACGAGCCAGCCACTCCACCTCCAGACGCCTGTCCCTGGTTATCATGGGTTCTTGACCGATAAAGGTTTTCATGAAGTCATCCCCCAGCAACGGATAGTACATGCGGAACCACTGCGTCCCGGCGCCGCTGCCCTGGGGATCATCCAGTATTATCTGCCCTTTCCACTTCGGCTGGAGCAGGTCCCTGTACTCCCTTATCTCTCCTTCACGCACCAGGTCGGTGTTTCTCCACAGGGAACTGCTGACTCTCCCCAGAAAATCCACCTGAGAATCGTCTATCATGGGGAACTTCCCGCCAAACCACTTGCCCGGGTCCCGCACCTCCGGCAAAACGATAAGGTCAGACAGGGGAAGAAGAAGACCCTGTGGCTTGGCCAGCCTAAGGCCGCCGTATCCGGTAATATGAATGTCGGCGCTATTCGCCCTGGCCCGGTTCTCCCTGGCCAGCCTCTCCACCATTTCACCCGGCGTCCCGGTAAGAGAGGTAGCCTCGATGCCGTACTTCTGCCGGAATCTTTCCAGCGCCCGGTTCATGGGCGTCGCGCCCCTGTAAATCGAGACCCTGCCCTCTTTCTTCGCCTCCCTCACCAGCGTATCCCATGTGTCCTGCCACGTCTTCTCTTTACCCTGCGTGGTTTGAGCAGTCGTGGGGGCCTTGAACCCCCAGTCCGCCGGCGTGGCCGGCGGTGTGCCCAGGCCGTCCGGGGCGCACCCGGTATACGCCACGCTGCCTATCAGAGCAAACAATGCGAGCCAAAGAACTTTGCTTTTCATTTTTCCTCCGAAAATCCCTCTCCCTCGATGGGAGAGGCCAGGAGAGGGTGAAAATCGGCCCGATATCAGCCCCCTCACCTTAATCCTCTCCCACAAAGGGGAGAGGAAACTGGTCTGCTCACAACCCCTGAGGCCTGGTGTCATTTTGTGATCCCCTACCGGTCGGCCTTGATGCCCTTGCCGTCCAGGAAGTCCCGCAGGCCCTGGCTGCTGCGGGGGTTCGCTTTGGCCTCCTCGCTCTGCCAGTAGGCCACCATGTCCACCGCCTGGCCGTAGGTGGGCACGTCCACCGAGGCGTAGGCCGCCTTTTTGCAGTACTTGAGGGTTATGGGGTCCCACTCGGCGATCTCTTCGGCCCATTTGAGGGCGGCTTCATGAAGCCCGGCGTGGGGCGCCACCCGGTTTATGATTCCGGCCTGGTAGGCCCTTTGGGCATCCCAGTTCCTGCCACTGAGAAGCATCTCAAAGGCCCACTTCGTGTGCGTCATCCGGAACAGGGGAGCTATGGCCACCCTGGGTACGAATCCCCGGATGATCTCGGGAAGGCCGAACTGGGCCTTCTCTTCGGAGGCGATGGCCAGATCGTGGCAGTTGACCAGGCTCAGGCCCGCACCCAGGGCATAGCCGTTCACCACCGCCAGGGTCACCTTCGGAAAATCCCGGAACACGCCGGTGATGTCCGGAAATTTGACGCTGCCGGGGTGTTCATGCCTCTCCTTCAGTTTGGCCAGGGACATCCCGGCGCAAAACGATATATCTCCGGCGCCGGTGGTCATGACCACCCTTATGGCGTCATCTTTCAGGACATCGTCGAGGGCCGAGACCAGGGCCTCCTGCACCTCTCTGGTCAGCGGGTTTCTTTTCTCCGGCCGGTTCATGGTGACCCTGGCGACACGGCCAAGCTTTTCCAGGATGACGGGTGGGCTTGAAGTCATTATTCAATCTCCTTATCTCACGTTATTGACGCACCCTCTCCATGATCCTCTCCTATCGACAGAGAGGAAACCCTGGTACTGCTCAAGGGCGAGGGATCCTGGGAAACGCCACCGGTCGGGTCGTCAGCTCCATTTGCGAGCCCTTTCGGGTAATCACGGTGTTCCTCAGCCAGTCCCGGTCGTTCTGCTCGGGATAGTCCGTGCGATAGTGCGACCCGCGGCTTTCCTTGCGGTGCAGCGCCGCGCGGCACACCATTTCAGCGACCAGGAACATGCTCTCCAGCTTGGTCAGCTTGATCACGTCGGGCATGGTCCCGATCTTCGCCCAGGCTAGCCTTTCCCGCCCGGCCTTCACCTGCGCCAGGGCTTTTTCGAGGCTTTGTTCATTCCTCACGATGCCGGCTTTCTCCCACATGGTGGTGCGGAGATCGATCTCCACAGCCTCAATCGACTCTTCACCCTTCCGGTCGCTTCTCTCCCGGAGACCGTCCAGGACCTTCCGAATTAGGCCCGGGACCTCTTTCCTCTGACCCGGGTCGAGCCGAGCAGCCTGCCTTCCGGCGATCGCCCCGAAAACAAAAATATCGGTCAGGGCGTTTCCCGCCAGACGGTTGGCCCCGTGAATGCCGCCGCAGACCTCGCCGGCAGCCAGCAGCCCGTTAACCCCCGTTTCGCAGTCCCGGTTGATCACCACGCCCCCCATGAAGTGATGGGCGGCCGGGGCCACCATGGCTTCCCTGGGATAACGCTGGGCCTCGATCACCCGGAGGACCTTGTCCAGGTTGTCCGGCGGCACCACGCCCAGGTCCACCTTCAGTCGGCCGTCAATCGCATTGCCCGCCAGGATTTCGAGCATGATGGCCCGGGCCAGTTTATCCCGGGTCATTTTCATGAAGTCCTTCAGACCGTGCTTTTCCAGGATATCCTCTCCCCGCGAGTTCCGCAGCGTGGCGCCCCGCCCCACGATTACCTCGTAAGACCAGAGCCGCCCGCCGTACTTGCCGAGGGTGGTGGGATAGAACTGGACCAGCTCCATGTCAACCAGGGGCAGCCCCGCTTCGTAGCAGAAGGCAAAGCCGTCTCCGCTGCTGCCGCCCGCATTGTTGGTCCTCAAAAACGCCTCGCCGGCGCCTCCGCTGGCCAGGACGGTGACACCGGCCCGGATGACGAAAACATTGCCCCGCTCGTCCAGACCGGCGGCGCCGAACGCTTCCCCCCCATCCACCAGAAGATTCACAACTTCGACCCCGTCCAGAAACCGGACGCCCGTTTTCGAAGCATAGTCCCGCATAGGTCCGGTGAACTCCACGCCAAGCGTACGGTTGGCGGTAACGTGCCGGGAATAGGTGTGGCCCGGGACGTGCATGATCCACAGATGCTGGCCGCTGCTCTTCTTGAAATTGACCCCCATAGCCTCCAGGTCCCTCACCTGCTGCCAGGCGCCCTCCGTCATCACCCCGGCCAGTTCCTGGTCGTTCAGGTAGCAGCCGGCGACCACGGTATCCTTGAGATGCACCTGCGGGTTATCTCTCGGCTCGCGATCGCCGCCGGAGGCGGCAAACATGGCCATGGAGATAGCGGTGTTATTCCCATAGCCGGCTTTTGACCGGGATACCAGCAGGACTTCCCGGCCGTTCTTCCTGGCCTCTATCGCCGCCCGGAGCCCCGCCCCCCCACCGCCGATGACCAGAACATCCGTTGAAATTGTTTGCGGGTTACCTGTAAGCATGCTGCTCCGAAAGTCCCTCTCCCTCGATGGGAGAGGTCAGGTGAGGGTGAAAATCGGCCGAAAATCAGCCACCTCACCTTAGTCCTCTCCCACAAAGGGGAGAGGAAATATCTCTTTATCCATCACGGTGCGCCAGACACATGGGCGAATGTTACCTGTTTCTGCGCATCACCAGGATGACAATCCCAACAAGAATCAACACAATAGGCCACAGATACGTCCAGCGTAGCCACCAGAAGAGCCTCATGGTCGAAAGCAACCAGAGAATCCCCACCACTATCAGAATCACAGCCAGCATGCTCAGACCATTCCCCAAAGCCGCCGGCCTACCCTCTTTCGGGGCGGACTCCGCGGCCAGACCGGAACGGACCTGCCTGCCGAACTCGCAGGCGGCGGCCTTCATCTCCGCCACGTTTTCGCGGATGACCTCCCTCGGCTGGCCGGCTGTTGAGCTTTCAAGCGGCACGACGATGGCCAATATCAGGTAGGCCAGGATGCCCAGGCCGCTGACAAAAATGGAAAGGACCGCGATTACTCTTACGATCGTCGGGTCCACATTGAAATAGGCTGCCAGCCCGCCGCAAACGCCCCATATCATGCGGTCGGTCCGGCTGCGGTAAAGTTTCTTGACCAAATTCGTTCCTCCCCTCCCCCTTTCGCAAAAGGAGGACACAGGGGATTCTTCCCTTGCGGCAAAAAGGCTTTTCAAATCCCCCTTAATCCCCCTTTTCAAAGGGGGAGAAAGATTGACCTTCGTGTCTCAGCCGCCCAGTTTGACTCCCTTTTTGCCAAACCGGGGATTGCCGCCGGCGTCGATTCTCTGAACGTAAGATGAGGTCACTCGATGCACACCTGGTCCCTCCGCCCAGACGACGATCACTCCCCCCGAGCCGTCCCCCGAAACCACGGGCCGCGTCAGATAGCCACGGCCTGTCCCCGCCAGGACGCCGCCGCTGCCCCAGAGCGTTTGCCCGTTGCTTCCCAGTCTCTGGGCGCGCAGTTCCAGTTCCTGTCCCCCGTCCAGCGGACTCCCCCGGGCCGGTTGATGCCACACAATGACCGCCCCACCGGCGCCGTCGACAAGTATGCTCACGACGGGCGGGGCCGGACTTCCTCCCCCATTCCAGACCTCCACTCCTTCCCTGGCCCAGAGCAGTTTCCCCGCCCCATCCATTCTCTGGGCATAGATAGATACGTCCGTTCTCCAGACCGCGATGACGCCTCCGGTCCCGTCCTCCACTCCCTGCGCGTCAAACGGCGAACCCCGCGCGATGGGTATTCCGTCCGCCTGCCAGAGTACCCTTCCCCCGGGGTCCACTCTCTGCGCAAAGAGGTCGGATCCGCCGATGAACCCGGTCTGGTCGCGCTGGGCGGTCTCGAAGACTGCTATCGCTCCACCCATCCCGTCGGTTACAATCGAATGCGTTTTGCCCGCGCCTTCTCCGGCGACTACCCGCACCCCATCCGGCCCCCACAGGACATCACCGCCAGGCCCCAGTTTCTGGACAACGACGTTGTAGCCGCTGTCGTCCCAGACCAGGAGAACGCCGCCCTGCCTATCTGGAGCCATGTTGAGATAACGTCCCTGTCCCTCTGCGAGCAGGACATCCGCGGGCCACAAGGCCCGACCCCGGCCGTCTATCCTTTGGATACGAACACGACCACCCCATGCTGCAAACACCCCGCCTGAACCGTCGCTAACGACCATATGCAAAAGTGGGCCGCCCTCCACCAGTTGCGGCGCCCCCTTTTCCCACAAGAAGCGACCTTCCGGACTTACCCTCTGCAGTTCAATGCGACCGTCATCGTGTCGAGTCCAGGCAAGCACCACACCCCCGTTGCCGCCAGCCGCCACGCGGGCGCTCAGGCCAATCCCTCCGCCGGCGCCCGGCGCGAAGAAAAGCGGTGTTCCTCTTTCACCCCACAGGACCTGGCCCTCCGGCCCAATCCTCTGGACATACGTGTTGCGCCCGTTACCTTCACCGACCTGGTAAACGGCCATGGCACCACCGGAACCGTCCGGAACTACAGTGGGACCGTCAATACCTGCGGTCTCCCCGGGAGCACCCATGACGCCACACCCCGGCATCGAAAGCGACAACCAGATGGGGACAAACACAAACGCGATAAACCGGACGAACAACATAGGTGCCTTTCTGCCGGACACAGCTTGCTCCTGTGGTGGTCACACGTTCTTCAAAGACCTCAGGAAGTCCCCACACCACCACCGCTCCACGTTCCTTGCGAGCGCAGCTATCAGCCCACAGGCTTTATCATGATGGTCTCTTCGCGCCTGGCGCCTACAGATACGATGTCTACCGGGCAGGCGAGCAACTCCTCCAACCGCCTCAGGTACCGCCGCGCCGCCAGGGGCAGGTCCCGGTAGCGGCGCACCCCGGAAGTCGGGGTGAGCCATCCCGGCAGTTCCTCGTAGACCGGGCAGCACTTCTCCAGCAGATCTATTTGCGCCGGGAAGCGCTGTACAACACGGTCGCCCGACTTATAAGCAGTGCATATCTTGATGGTAGGGAGGATATCGAGGACATCAAGCCTGGTAACGGCCATTCCGGTCAGACTGTTTACCTGGACGCTCAGGGCGCCAGCCACGGCATCGAACCAACCGCAGCGTCTCGGCCGCCCGGTGGTCGTGCCGTACTCCCGGGCCCGCTCTCTGATCAGGGTAGCCGTCTCGTCTGTCAATTCCGTCGGCATCGGCCCGCCGCCCACCCTGGTCGAATAGGCCTTGAAGACCCCAATGATGCGGCTGATGTCCTTTGGGCCGATCCCAGATCCCTGGCACCCGCCCCCCGCCGTCGGATAGGACGAGGTCACGTAAGGATACGTGCCAAAATCTGGGTCGAGCAAAGTGCCCTGCGCCCCCTCCAGCATGACCAGGTCTTTTCTGGCCAGGGCGTCCTTAAGGAGCGCAACCGTATCGACGATGTATCGGGAAAGCACCTGTGAATACCCCCAGTATTTCTCGAATACGTCGCCGGCCGATAATGGGGCCGCACCGTACACCCTGGTTATGAAGCCATTCTTGACGGTGACCATCTCTGCGATGCGCTTCGAGAGCACCTCCCTCTCCAGCAAGTCGCCGGCGCGTAATCCCTGTCGCCCGGTCTTGTCCACAAACGCCGGGCCGATGCCGCGCCGGGTAGTCCCGATGGCGCCGGCGCCCCGCGCCTCTTCTTCCAGGGCATCCAGCAACAGGTGGTACGGCATGACCATGTGGGCCCTTTCGCTGATGAAGAAATTGGAGATGTCTATGCCCTTCGCCTTAAGACTTTCCATTTCCTGGATCAGCGAAGCCGGGTCTATCACGACGCCGTTGCCGATAACACAGGTTACGCCGGGATAGAAAATGCCCGAAGGTATCAGGTGGAGCCCGAACTCCCCGTACTGGTTGATGACTGTATGACCGGCGTTGTTTCCACCGGAATAACGGACGACAAACCTCGCCTTTTCCGCCAGAAGCTCGACGATCTTCCCTTTCCCCTCGTCCCCCCACTGGCCCCCGATTACAATGATAGCCGGCATTTAACGTTCCCTTTCCTCTTCACTGTTTCGGCGTGGTCTGTTTCCAGATACTTGCCAGTCGTTGCAGAACGGTTACATGCGTCAGTATGGCCAAGACCCACAACGCGATGATTACCTGATTCACCAGGAGTCCCAGGGCCAGCACCACGACCCGCTCCGGCCGGGTAAAGATCCCGCTCTCACCCTTCAACCCCAGCCCTTCCGCCCGGGAACGAACGTAGCTGACCAGCAGGGAACCCACCAGCACCGCATAAATGAGCACCGTGGTAAGGAGCGACCCCCGGGGAAAATAGAACCAGAGAAGGCCGAGGAACAAAACCGCTTCCGCGTAGCGGTCCAGGGTCGAGTCGAGGGCCGCGCCAAACCGGGTGACCTTTCCCTGGTGCCTGGCCAGGGCGCCATCGAGCATATCGAAGAAACCCGCGACGATCACCACTATCCCACCGGCCAGGAAATGCCCCAGACCGATCAGCACCGCGGCCGCCAGGGTAACCACAAACCCGGCCACGGTGACGGCATTGGGAGACAGCTTCACTACCGAGATGGCCTGCACCACCGGCGCTGCCATGCGCTTGCCCATGCTCTCCCTTATCTCAGAGAGATTAACCAACTTGACTCCCTGACCCGGACGAACCGGAACCAAAATGACGAATGACGAAATTCGAATGACGAATCAATTCCGAAAACTCGAATGCCAAAACAAGACTCACATTCGTCATTAGACATTCGAATTTGATTCGTCATTCGGACTTCGTCATTCGTCATTTCTTTTTTCCATTTCGCTCAAGGCTTTGCTTCAAGCGACCACCCGTATATCTCCCTTGTGAGGCAGCCCTTTCGATATTCTAAACAGAATCCGCTTCTCCAGTACCTCCGTCAGCTCTTCCCTGCCCAGTTCCAGAGTTTCAGCATTGGTATAAACACCCTGAAATCCGGGGATTTCGCCATAGAAGCTACCGTCATCAGCGGGTATTTCATATCCGGCCTTATGCATTGCGGCCTGGACATAATTAGTTAACATAGTTCGCCCGTCTCTCTATGTACCGTTCAAGAGTATTATAGTCTGGTGAAGATGGCAGCGCATCCGTGGGGTGAGATTTAGCGACAGGTACCGCCGCAGTCCGTGTCGAAGTATAGGTAATGTTATAATTATTTGCGTATCCGAGCTTCCTCTCCGTTGGCGAAAAGGAAATCCCCCTGTATCCCCCTTTCGCGAAAGGGGGAGAAGACCTGGCTTCAGTCAGACCCTGAAGACTGTAGCGAAGATACCAACTGGCCCGCGTTCGTGGCCACCCAGGGATAGTTGCCGGCCACTTCGTGATAATAGTCCAGGACTCTTGCACCCACCTTGTCCCAACTGTAGTCCCCGGCTTTCAGGCTGCCGCGGTACCCCATCTCTTCTCTGAGGGTCCGGTCGGCCAGCAACTCGCCGAGGGCGTCCCTCAGGGCCAGTTCGTTCCTGGGAGGGACCAACAGGCCTTCTTCCCCGTGGGTCATCAGGCTGGCATAGCCCTCGATATTCGATGCCACCACAGCCCGGCCACAGGCCATGGATTCCAGAAGCACGATGCCGAAACTCTCCTCGCCTAGCGCGGGGGCGCAAAACACGTGGGCGCTGCGGTAATAGCGGGGGAGTTCATTGTAAGGCACATAGCCGGTAAAGACCACGTCCTTGATGTCCTGCCTCTGGATTACCCGCCGGTACCTGTTCAAGAGACTTTTCCCCGGCCCTACGACCACCAGACGCGCCTCCGGATAGTCCTTTTTCAGGAGGACGAAGGCCTTCAGAAGATAGTCCAGGCCTTTCCTCTTTTCCAGTCGCCCTACGAAAACAATGTTCAGTTTGCCATCACCCAGGCAGTCCATCGGCTCCACCAGCGGCGAAAACTGCCCCAGGTCGATGCCATTAGGAATGATACGGTAATCCCCCGGGAAATGGCGCGCCACGAATTTCCGGGCTGGTTCGGATACGGCAACCCTCCCGTGCAGCCGCCTGACCCACTTCCTCAGGATGAACTTGGCCAGCCCGTATCCCCTGGGTTTGCTGTGATAGGCGTGAAAGGTGGCTATATTCAGATAATCGGAAAGGCGCAAGAAGGTCACCGGCAGCATCGGGGTAAACGGCTCGTGCATGTGCACCACGTCGAAGTCTTCTTTTTGAAGGAGGCGCCTGACCGTGCCGGACAGTTTCAGCGACAGCGTGATCCGGGCGATGGAGCCTCCGCTGGGGACCGGAACGGGGTGATGCCCGACCGGAATAACACATTCCCTGAGGTCGTCAGCCGGGGGTTTGGAGCAGGGTGCAACGACCTTTACCGTGTGCCCCCTGGCCTGAAACTGCCGGGCCAACTGGCTGACGTGTATCGTCACCCCACCGGGATAGGAGTAATCATAAGGCGAGACCAGCCCTATTTTCATCGTTATTCCCGGACCTTTGCGTCCTTGCTGATGAACTCCTCCACCAGCCTGCGCGCTTCGTCGTCGGTGTACTGCACCGGGGGTGATTTCATAAAATAGGCGCACGGGCCGGTGATGGCCCCTTTTTCCCCCCTGTCCATGGCGAGCTTGCAGCAGCGAATAGCATCAATAACTACCCCGGCGGAGTTAGGGCTGTCCCAGACCTCCAGTTTCAGCTCAAGGTTCAGGGGCACGTCGCCGAAGGTGCGGCCCTCCATTTTTATGTGGCAGAACTTCCGGTCTTTCAACCATGGCACGTAATCACTCGGGCCGACATGGATATCGTCAGGGTCCAGGGCATAATCGAGCTGGGATGTCACCGAGGTGGTCTTGGATATCTTTTTCGATTCCAGGCGCTCCCGTTCCAGCATGTTGTAGAAATCGGTGTTGCCGCCGAAGTTAAGCTGGTAAGTATGCTCCAGTTTTACGCCGCGGTCGCGGAAAAGCCGCGTCAGGACCCGGTGCGTGATGGTGGCGCCCACCTGAGACTTGATGTCATCGCCAATCACCGGGAGGCCGCGTTCCGCGAAGCGCGCCTGCCAGTAGCTCTCCCGAGCGATGAAGACCGGTATGCAGTTAACGAAACCGCAGCCCGCGGCCATGATTTGCTCGATGTACCACTTGGTGGCCATTTCGCTGCCCACAGGCAGGTAGTTCACCACCACGTCTGTCTTGGTTTCCTGCAGGATCTTCACCACATTGGCCGTGGGGCCGGGCGCCTTCGTTATTATCTTTGATAGGTATTTGCCCAGGCCGTCGTGAGTCATGCCCCGGCTCACTTTAACACCCATCTGCGGCACCTGGCAGAAGACAAAAGTGTTGTTGGGCGGGGCGTAGAGCGCTTCGGCGACATCCTTCCCAACCTTGTTCTTGTCGATGTCGAAAGCGGCGACGATATTTATGTCGCTGATGTGATAGCCGCCAAGGTTAATATGCATCAATCCCGGGATGAGGTCGCCTTCCCTGGCCTTGTTGTAGTAGTAAATTCCCTGGACCAGGGAAGAAGCGCAGTTCCCCAGGCCAATGATGGCTACGTTGATCTTACTCAAAAGTCCTATTTCCTCTTTTCTTCGGGAGATTGGAGCGATGAATCAACGGGAAATCTTCATCTCGGGGGCCCTGACCAGCAACACCGGCGCCGGTGAAGAACTCAGTACCTTGCTTGCGATGCTGCCGTAGACCCAGCGCTTGATTCCCGTTCGACCGTGGGTGGACATGCCTACGAGACTGATCTTCTCCCTGTCTATCACCTCCAGGATTTTCTCCGACGGTATGCCGATCTCCACCTTGTAGCTGGTCCTGGTGCCTTCGCCGCTTATCCCAGCGGCCAGGCTCTTCAGGTAATTCTCGGCCTCGGCCTGCTGGGCGGCGATGATTTCATTGCTGTAGGTGGCATAGTAGCTCTCGGTAGCCATAAGGGAGGGCGTCGGCGAAATGACCTGCAACAACACCAACTCGGCCTTTATGCGAGAGGCCAGGAACCGCACGTAAGGTAACGCAGACTCTCCGAGCTTCGACCCGTCCAGCGGCACCATCATCCTTATTATGAGCCTGGCGCCCGGGATTTCAGCAGCCACCGGCCTTTCCTTGACCACCAGCAGCGGTGTATTACTGGCCCTGGATACCCTTTCCACGACGCTGCCCATCTCCCATCGCCTCACTCCCGACCGGCCCCGGGCGGACATTACCACCAGGCCGATGTTGTTCTTTTCGGAGTAATCGATGATCTCCTCTTCCGGCCGGCCGTACAGGATGATCGAACGGGCTTTTATGCCCCGGGCCGCCATCTGCTCCGCCAGCTTATCCAGGTACACCTTCAAAAGACGGTCCATTTCTCTTTCGGGTCCGCTCACTCCCACCAGGTCGATCTCCGAGCCCATCATCTGGGCAAAGTACTCCAAATACGGCAAAACTGCCTCAGCCATCTCAGACCCGTCCAGGGGCGCCGTTATTCGTTCAAACATTTAGCTTCTCCTAGAACCGTTTTTGGCATACTAACCGTGCGGGGACTGTCTTATTCCCGAAAAAAAACCTATAATGGTGCTGCCGAGATCCGCCAGAAGAGACGAGCAACATTATACAATATCCAGGGTTGAAATTGACATAGCTGGAAACGAAGTGACGAATGACGAAGGCCGAATGGCGGATTAATCAGCCGTGCGCCTGGCGCACCATGAAGGATGGAAACGAACAAGCACGCGGTCCGACCACCGTAGGGGTCCCGACTTTTGTCGGGATGTGTTCGCCCGCCGGCGGGCAGAGGCCGGGGTCTGCCCCTACGGCCATGCAATTACTCGGCTTCGCTCACATGACCCGACATCATTCCTTTTGGATTCTGAAATCTCCAAGCGAGGGGGACAAACCTTGGTCTATGACTTTCACACGCACAGTTTCTTGAGTGACGGCGAGCTGTCGCCGATTGAACTCATACGCCGGGCAATGGTGCGGGGGTACCGGGCCATCGCCGTCACCGACCATGCCAGTCCGGCCAATCTTGAACAGGTTGTCAGAGGCGTGACCGCGGACTGCGAACTGGCCAGGAAGAACTGGGGCTTCCTCGCCATCCCGGGGGTGGAATTGACCCATGTCCCGGCGCCCACCATCGGTGAACTAGCCAGGACCGCCAAGCAACTCGGCGCCTGGCTGGTGGTAGTTCATGGCGAGACGATTGTGGAACCCGTCGAAAAAGGCACCAATAGTGCGGCGCTCCGAAGCGAACACGTGGACATCCTGGCCCACCCCGGTCTTCTATTGGCGGAGGACATAAGTATGGCAGTAGCTAATGGTCACTTCATTGAAATTTCCGCCCGGAAAGGCCATTCTCTGACGAATGGCCACATTGTTTCGTCAACCAGGCGGCGGGGCATCAAACTCCTGCTGAACTCCGATGCCCACAATAGCGATGATCTTCTGACGGGACCGTTAGCTACTGCCATAGCTCGGGGCGCCGGTCTTGGGAAAACTTCAATTAATCAGGTCCTTGAGGTCAATCCAAGACTCCTGCTGCAGAAACTCGACGCTGCCTTCCCGGACCAGCACCTGGGAAACTGGCTACGGTAGCACCTGACTACCGCGCCAGCCCTCCCCAAGCCGGTTTACCCGGGCCGCGCCTCGACTTCCCCGGACCGAGCATCCGGGTTGAATCACTATTCCTGCGACCCCACAGGTGGGAACTGTGCGGCTACTATCCCTGCCCGATTCTGAACAGCTTGGTGCCGCACACCGGGCAAACTCCCTTCGTGGCTGGCCTTCCGTTCTTGAGGGTCACTTTCTGAGCGCTCTTGATGTCCCTCTTGGTCCGGCACTTGAAACAATAGGCTTCCATTAGGTTCACCTCCTTCTATTTTTGTTGAACTATAATACCTATGGAAGCCAAATGTCAATACCCTTGACCGACTTTTTTTCACATTCTAGCTTAAGATTTCATCATTTTTCGGCCGCCGGCGGGTGAAAGAAGACCTTTTTTGGATATAAAAACCCGCCTATCACCTCCCACCACCCCACCCCCAGGAAAGTCCCATCCTCGGAATAGACCCGGCGCAACTCGCCCCCCGCCGGGGCAAATCCCCCTGTATCCCCCTTTTCCGAAAGGGGGACAGCAGCCGGCAGGCGGTCCTCTCCCTTTTGCAAAAGGGGGAGAGGAGGCGGCAAAAGATCCTCCCCCTTTGAAAAAGGGGGATTAAGGGGGATTTCCACAACCCTGCCATGGCAAAAATCACGGGTATTCTCCGCATTCAAGGTGACGGCCGCCCTGTCTTGCAAAACGGAATCAACCGGCTTCAGCCGCGCGGCCAGGGCGGGCGCGTCCAGCGCCTTCAGTTCGTCAAGAGAGATGGCATCTTCCAGACGGAAATCGCCGCACGTCAACCGGCGCAGCTCTTTGAGATAGGCGCCGCAACCGAGGCGCTCGCCCAGGTCGTTGGCCAGGGAACGGACATAGAACCCTCCCTCACACTCAACTTCCACGGTCATCGCCGGCGGCGTCCACTCGACGAGTTCCAGGCGATAGACGGTTCGTTGCCGGGGTGCCGGGACGACCACCTCGCCGCGCCTGGCGAGGTCATAGAGGCGCCTTCCTCCGCTCCGGACCGCGCTGAACGGGGGCGGGGACTGCCAGATACGGCCGCGGAACTGCGCCAACCCTTCCTCCACGGACTCTCTGGTCACCGCGGCGGGATCCCTTTTGTAAACGACGGCGCCTTCTCCGTCGTAGCTGTCGGTAGCAGTACCCAGTTCGATGACCGCGCGATACGTCTTGCGCGCTTCAAGAAGGTATTGGGCAACCCGGGTCGCATGGCCCAGCAATACCAGCAAGACCCCTGTGGCCAGGGGATCGAGAGTGCCGCCGTGGCCTGCTCTCCTTTGCCTGGTAAGCTTCTTTACCAGACTGACGACGCCAAAAGACGTCATGTTGCCAGGCTTGTCAACGTTGAGTATTCCATCAACTGGCAACCCTTTGTCCACCCCTATTTTTTCGCTGTGTTCTTCCCATCTTCCTCAGCAGCAACCTGGTCCAGGAGCTCCAGAAGGCGGGAACCGCGCTCTATAGATTCATCACTGCGGAACAGCAGTTCGGGCACTTTCCTGATATACAGACGTGAGGCCAGTTCATGGCGAAAGAAGCTGGCGCCCCCCGAAAGCTTATCGATAACCGCTTTCTTTTCTTCCGGGTCGCCCAGAACACTGATGAACACCTTGGCCGAACCAAGATCGGCCGCGGTCACCACCTCGGTCACCGTGACCATGGACCCGGGGGCCGAGTCTTTCAGATAGCCGGGAATTAGCTGGCTGAGTTCGTCTCTGATGAGCTGGTTGACACGCTCCATCCTCCGGCTCATTTCTTCCTCCTTCGCCTTCTCTCCCTTTTTCAAAGGGGGATACAGGGGGATTCTGTCGTAGGGTGGGTTAAGCGCAAGTGAAAGCAATCAGCACACAGCTATCAGCAGGTCAGCTTTGAGCCCGGAATTCTCGCTGATAGCTGACTGCTGAAAGCTGACAGCTACCGCCTAGCTTGTTCTTTCTTTGTGGTAGGCTTCTATGACGTCTCCGGGAACAAAATCGTTAAAGCCGTCTACGCCGACGCCGCATTCAAAACCTGTCGCCACTTCCTTAACATCTTCTTTGAACCGCCTCAGGCTGGCGATGGTAGACTGGTGAATGACCTTGCCCGCCCGCACCACTCTGGCCAGCACCGCCCGCACCAGCTTGCCTTCGTTCACCTGGCAGCCCGCCGCCCTGGTCTTCTTGCCGCTCGGGAAAACGCTCTTCACCGTGGCCCGTCCATCCACCACTTCTTCATAGACAGGCTCCAGCATGCCTTTCATGGCCTTCTCCACGTCCTCCACGAGGTTGTATATGACGGAATAGTTCCGGATATCAACCCCCTCCAGTTCCGCCATCTTCTTGGCGCCGGGCTCCGGCTTGCTGTTGAAGCCGATGATTATAGCCCTGGAGGCAATCGCCAGCAGGACGTCACTCTCGGTTATCGTGCCTGTGCCGGAGTGGATAGTCTTGACCTTAACCTGGTCCGTGGAAAGCTTTTCCAGCGACAACCTTATCGGCTCGATACTGCCCTGGACGTCCGTTTTCAATATTATGTTGAGGTCCTTGACCTGGCCTTCCCGTATCTGGCTATAGAGCTGGTCGAGGCTGGCGGCCTTCTTGGGCGCGGCCGCTTCCCGCTGTTTTTGCAGCCCCCGTTTTTCCAGAATGGCTCTGGCTTCTTTTTCACCGGCGACCGCTTCGAGAATGTCTCCGGCCTGTGGCACCGTATCCAGTCCCAGTACGATCACCGGCGCGGCAGGCTCGGCCTTCCTGACTCTCTTCCCCTTGTCATTGAGCATTGCCTTGACTTTCCCGCCGGTCGTCCCCACTACCACCACATCCCCGACGTGCAGCGTCCCCGACTGGATTAAAACGGTGGCCAGGGGGCCCTGGTTCTTGTCCATTTCCGCTTCAACAACGGTACCTGCGGCAGGCTTGTTCGGACTGGCCTTCAGTTCGGAGACCTCGGCCAGAACGAGAATGTTTTCCAGGAGTTCCGGAATTCCCAGGTTCTTTTTCGCCGAAACGTTGACCGTGATGACCTCGCCCCCCCACTCCTCGAGCACAAGACCCAACTCGCCAAGTTGTTTCTTGATCTTCTCCGGGTTGGCCCCCGGTTTGTCGATCTTGTTTATGGCCACGATGACGGGTACTCCGGCGGCCCGTGCGTGGTCGATGGCCTCGACCGTTTGAGGCATCACCCCGTCATCCGCGGCTACGACGATGATGGCGATGTCTGTAACGTTGGCGCCGCGGGCGCGCATTGCTGTGAACGCCTCGTGGCCCGGAGTGTCCAGGAAGGTTATCCTCTTGCCATCGGATTCGACCTGGTAAGCGCCGATATGCTGCGTAATGCCGCCGGCTTCCGTAGCGATGACATTGGTATGGCGGATAGCGTCCAGCAGGCTCGTTTTCCCGTGGTCCACATGCCCCATGATGGTCACCACCGGCGGTCTGATCACCTGGTCTTTGGACGGCTCTTCGCGGAACCTCGCAGACTTCTTGGACCCGGCCACGGCGGTCAACTTCTTGGGAATGTCCTTCATTTCGAAGTTGAAGTCCCTGGCCACCACCGCCGCCACCTCGTACGGCAATTCCTGGTTGACGTTGGCCATAATGCCGTTTCTCATCAATTGCTTGATTACCTGGACCGGGGTCACACCCAGGCGTCCGGCCAGGTCCTTGACTGTTATCGAAGCGGGCAATTCCATGGGCTTCCTAGGCCCTTCTTTGCCGGTCCGCTCCGGGGCGGGAGCAATCATCGCCCCGGTTGCTTGCCTGACCGGCCTGGCGCCCTGACGAGAAGGCCTGGTAGTCATATTTATTTCCCTCCTTCTCTCAGGCTATCACCAAAGAGTTCACCCATGTGGCCACGAAGACCTGCGAGACACTCACGGGATATCCCTGTCCTGAAGGCATGGCTCAGCGTCTTCTCGCTTACACCCTTTTCCCAGCAAAGGGTCTCCCGGCACAGGTACACCCCTCTTCCCGCCAGCTTCCGCCCGGCATCTACGGTCACAGCGCCCTCCGGCGTCAATACCAGACGCACCAGGGCCTGCTTCGGACCGGTCTTCCGGCAAGCTATGCAGGTCCGCAGGGGAACATGCTTCGATGAAACCCGCGATTTCGCTTTTTTGACAATAAGTTTCGATAGCGCCGCCATTATTCCTCCTCCTCGTCCACCGGGTAGTAGTCCACCCGCCGGCCCTTCCTGGCTTTGGCCTCTTCTTCGCGCTCCTTCTTCGACTTCTTTTTCGCCTTCTTCGCTTCAGCCTCCTCGCCCACCAGCGCCACCGGCGCCAGTATCTCCTCGGCAAATCGAATTCCCTTCACTTCGGGCAGCTTCGGCGCTTGTGGACGAACGGGCGCCGCAGGCACAGGCGCCTCCTGTTTGCGAGGTACGGCCGCAACTGTTATCGGCTCAGGCACGACCTCCCTGGGCTTCTCGACCTCGACAGCAACCGGGGCAACCAGGACAGGTTCTTTCTCGGGCATGGCCGCCACAGGCTCCCGTTTCGGGACCGGCGCCACCGCCGCTTTTTCCGGGAGCGGAGCAGCTTTCCTGGCCTTCTCCTCCTCCATTGCGGTGACGCTCTTAATATCTATCTTCCACCCGGTCAATTTGGCCGCCAGACGCGCGTTCTGGCCTTCCTTGCCGATGGCCAGAGAGAGCTGCCGGTCCGGGACCACCACCGTGGCCGTCTTTTGGCCGGCGCCAATGTCTACGTGCACCACCTGGGCCGGGCTCAGGGCATTGGCGATGAATGCGGCCGGATTGGGGTCCCACAGCACCACGTCTATTTTTTCGCCGCCCAGCTCATTAACGATGTTCTGGATCCTGATTCCCCGCTGGCCGACACAGGATCCGACCGGGTCGATGCCGGCCTGCCGCGCCACCACCGCCACTTTGCTGCGTTGTCCGGGCTCCCTGGCGATGGCCTTAATCTCAACCGTACCGTTGTGAGCCTCAGGCACTTCGAGTTCGAACAGTCTCTTCAACAGACTCGGGTGTGTCCGGGACACGATGACCTGGGGACCCCTGCCGGAACGGCCCACCTCGAGAACATAAACCCGCATGCGCTGTCCAACCCGGTAGCGTTCCCCCCTGACCTGCTCCGAAGGGGGCATGAGGGCTTCCGTGCGGCCCAGTTCAAGGTATACGTTCTTGTTCAGCTCAATCCGCTGGATGATGCCGCTCACCACATCGTCCTGCTTGGTGGCGTACTCCTCGTAGATGGCGTCTCTCTCCGCTTCCCGCAGGCGCTGCAATACCACCTGTTTGGCGGTCTGCGCCGCGATGCGGCCGGCGCTCCTGGGCAACTCTTGCTCCACAGCCAGCAGATCACCGGCTTTGGCGTCCTTTTTGGATTTCCTGGCTTCCGCCAGGGACACCTCCACCACGGGGTCGTGCATCTCATCGACGACGATCTTCTCGACGAACACCTTGAACTCGCCGGTCCCGGGGTGCAGCTTCACCGTGACCGGTTGGGTCACCGCGGGATTTTCCTTCTTATAGGCGGAAACCAGCGCCGACTCCACCGCCTCCATGATCACCTCTTTTGGCAGCTTCTTTTCGGCTGAAAGCTGGGTGATGGCGATCAGGAACTCGCTCTTCATATTCTTCTGTCGACCCTCTTTATAGCTGTATTCCCCTTATATAGCAAAAAAGTGGGAGAGACCCACTTTCTGTCAAGAAATGTTCGATTACGGTTCAATATAGCACAGTCGGGGGGAATATTCAAGAGGCCGAAGCCCCGTAGCGGCACGCTGCGCGTGCACCGGTCCGAGTTGCAGTCAAGGACACCGGCAAAGGCCGGGTTGGGCAAAAGGGAGAAGGGGGAAAAGGGAGGCCGCGAGCCCACAGCCGATAGCTGACTGCTGATTGCTGGCGGCCGACAGCCGACAGATGCCGGCTACCCAAACACCTTGCGGAGGTCTAGCTTGAGGCCCGGCAGCACGTGCGAAACCAGACGTTCCCCCTTCTTGTAGATGCCCGTAGTCTCGAAACCGGCTTTGCCGGCTGCCGCCACTTCGATAGTCTCCCCTTCGGGATCGACGATCCACATTTCCCGGACGCCGTGCCGGGCGTAGAGCGTTTTCTTGAGGGTGCGGTCCCTGGCGGCGGTGGCCGAAGACAGTATCTCTACGACCAGGTCGGGCGCGCCCAGTATCTCATCTCTGGTGATGACGCCGGACCTTCCCCGCGAGATGTACATGATATCGGGCTGGGCCACATTGTCACCAAGATGCACGTCCAGGGGGGCATGCACCACTATCCCTAAATTGTTTTTCCTTGCGAAGGCGCCCAACAAGGACTCCAGGTTACCCGAGATAGACTGATGACGAAAACCAGGTGATGGGACCACGACCAACTCTCCTTCCAGAAGTTCGTAGCGTTTGGTCTCGCTGTCCGGCAGGTTCTTATAGTCTTCGTAGGTAAACTTAATATCGGACCTTATCATGGAATGTCTTCCTCCGTCCCTGCCATTATTATAGCGCGTCCCGTTTGGAAATGAAACCGCGCCAGCGCCCCCGCCTACGGGCCCGCCGCGACACGCGGGGGTCTTCCAGGTACCATTTCGGTTCATCGGCTTTTTCACTCATTTTTGGCCTTATCTCCTAACCCGGACAAGCCGGAACCAAAATCCGAACCACGAAATCCGAAACAAATCTAAAGCCCGAATGCTGAAGATCCGAACGGTTTTAGCGACCAGCGTTTGGGAATTCGAATTTGTCTCGTGCTGCAATATTCGGATTTCGGATTCCTTCTTCCCATTTTGCCCACGATTGGACTCCCGGTGCTCAGGGAAACGCGACGGATGCAGTTTCAGGCGCTCAGAAACTTCCGGATTTCTTCCCCTATTCTTCTGACACTGGGACTCGAAGTTGGATAAACCTGCTCGGAGGGACCTTCGTGCCGATGGTGGGGAAAGTGAGGTAAGCCCGGGTAGTGCCGGCTATTGTCGTAGCGCAACCGGCATCGTCCCCCGTCATCCATATAGTGGAATGAGTAGTGCGTCCATTCGGGATAATCTCCGGTGAAGTCCACCGCCAGCACCACTTCCAGTTTGCTCCCGTCGGCAAACACAACCTTCGCTTCAAGTTTCCCCAACTGGTCGCCAAGCATCTCCACCGAAGGCTCTCCGTCGAACTCCGCCAACGGGCTTATCCCTTTGCCAAGAAATTCAACAATCCGCTCGAAATACTCTTCAGGGCTTGCGGCCAAGCATCACACCTTCAGCTCAAGATCAACAGGTCCCGCTTTGCTTGCCATGTCGTAATACGTCGCCCAGCGTACAAAATCCGGATTCTCGTCCAGTTCCCCGC
This sequence comes from Chloroflexota bacterium, assembly GCA_016210565.1. Taxonomy (GTDB): domain Bacteria; phylum Chloroflexota; class Dehalococcoidia; order JACQUA01; family JACQUA01; genus JACQUA01. Next base: position 272 of record JACQUA010000411.1, on the reverse strand, counting down.
GGTTGAACTTCTCGTTAAACTCCGCCGAGGACAGCTTGTACGTCACCTCGAACCTGTGGAGAAGCCTCTCCAAATCGCCGGCTTTCAAGTTGCGTATCTTCATAACAATTATCTCTAGCCCGGTATCAAGGCCTAATGTAGCATCTTCCATATCCACTGTCAAGACCGCGAATTGAATCATCTAAAATGTAACCCAAGGCATGTCTGCTAAATCATGAACAATGTTACCGAGCGAGCGAGAAAGGAGTAAGATGTAGCCCGGTAATTTCCGG
>JACQUA010000406.1 GCA_016210565.1 Chloroflexota bacterium | reverse complement strand
TGGAATGCGTTCATCGGAATTTATTTGTGATTTTGGATTTTGGTATTCGGATTTGTTTAGTCCGTTAAGAATGAAGTCTTGCGCAAGACGCAAAAAGGATTTCCGAAACGTTTGGAACTTGGAATTTGGTACTTGGAATTTGCGGCTTGTCCGGGTTAGGATTTAGGATTGCGTGCTTGGGATTTTGCACGTGTACAATGTGCAATTATTTAAGACGTTTCATTTTGTAAGGAGTACCGAGAGTGACTTCAGCGCTGCCAGTCATTCTAGAGAAGAAAGGCCACGTAGCCAGGATCACCATCAACAATCCGGAAAAGAGAAATGCTCTTACCCAGGAGGTGCAGGGTGCCCTTGTTTCTTCCTTGCGAGACCTTGAGAACGATGAAACCATAAGAGTGGTTACCACCACGGGGGCTGGGGACATTGCTTTTTGTGCCGGAATGTCCCTGGTTGAGTTGAAGCAACGGCATGAACACCCGAGCAAAGTCAGACTGCCAGATATTACTGCGGCCTTCAGGGATTTCCCGAAGGTAACCATTGCTGTGGTAAACGGGTATGCCCTAGGAGCGGGTTGTACGCTGGTGGCCTGTCACGATCTGGCCGTGGCCTCCGAGGAGAAGGCCCAGTTCGGCCTTCCTGAGATCATGAGGGGATTTGTGCCGAGGGTGGCAATAGCTCCCTTATTCCGGATGACGCATACGAAATGGGCTTTTGAGATGGTTCTTACCGGCAGGAACTGGGATGCGAAAAAAGCGTATCAGGCAGGCCTCATAAACAGAGTTGTGCCGCATGCGGAGCTGCAACAGGCGGCTCAAGAATGGGCCGAGGAAATAGCCCAGTGGGACCCAATTACACTGATGTATTGCAAAAGGGCTGCCTATTCATCAGTGGACATGCCCACATACCGTCAGGCTGTGGACGTAGCATCGCTGTGGCAAAGCGAAGAGGCAAGAGTGAATCCCCGTAGCAGCCAGGGGTTGCGGGACTTTCTCGAAGGGAAAGGCGTCAAGGCCAACAAATAGTTGTCGATCTTTCGCCCCAGGACAAGAGGTGCTTGTCTGAAGATATGCAAGGGACAGGTGTAGCGTAGCGGCTCCGCGTTACGGAGTCGGGGTGTGGGGTGAGAGAAAGTGAGTTAGTCAGATAGCTCATGCATAAAATGGGATTTTTTGACCAGGAAAATAGGCAAAGGAATGGCTGAAGACCTTCGCGACTGGCTGCGAAAAGTAGACAAAATGGGCGAGTTGGAGAAGATTGACGGCGCCCACTGGGACATTGAAATCGGATGTTTGACGGCCCTCAACTGGAAACGGAAACCTAGCCCGGCGCTGCTTTTCGATAATGTTCCCGGTTATCCCGGGGGCTACCGCGTGTTGACCGGGTCTACCCGCACCCCGGAGCGGACCGCCCTGACTCTCAACCTAGCTCAGGGACTTTCAGGTTTGGCTCTCCTGAAAGCGGCGCGCCAGAAATTTGCCGAATGGGAGGCCAAACTCGAGAGCTATCCCCCAAGAATAGTAGCTGACGGCCCAGTCCTGGAAAATGTGGTAGCGGGGAAGGAGATTGACCTCTTGAAATTCCCTGTGCCTAAATGGCACGAGGAGGACGGAGGAAGGTATATCGGAACGGGTGATGCGGTGATCACTCGAGATCCGGAGACCGGACTGGTCAACGCCGGCACCTACCGCGTTATGGTGCACGACGAAAAGACCGCGGGTATCTATATTAACCCGGGAAGGCACGGTGCACTCCATCTCCAAAAATGGCATGAGAAGGGCCAGGCTTGCCCCGTCCTGGTGTCTGTCGGGCATCATCCCCTGATTTTTCGGGTGGCTTGCCTTCAAGTCGCCGCTGGAATGGAGTTCCACTATATGGGCGCTATTCGAGGAGAGCCGATGCAGTTGCTCAGGGATGAAATGACGGGCTTGCCCTTTCCTGTCGACAGCGAGATTGTCATCGCAGGCTGGTGTCCGCCTGGCAAGCGACTTCTGGAAGGCCCTTTCGGCGAATGGCACGGATACTATGCCAGCAAGGAAAGAGCAGCGCCGGTCATCGAAGTGGAACGCGTCTATCACCGGAACAACCCTGTGCTTCTGGGTTCCCCGCCCGGCCGGCCTCCGAGCGATTCGAGCTATAACACGGTCTTGACGAATAGCGTGATACTATTCAACGAGTTGATCAAAGCGGGCGTGCCCGATGTCCAAGGAGTGTGGTTGAGCGAATCGGGGCTATCGCAATTCATTACTGTTTCTCTGAAGCAGCGTTATGCCGGCCACGCCCGCCAGGCGGCCCTTCTGGTCTCGCAACTGCGCCGTGCCGCCAGCGGGAACAGGTATGTGGTAGTTGTGGACGAGGATATCGACCCGACCGACATGGAAGATGTCATGTGGGCCATCAGCACCCGCTCCAACCCCGAGACCAGCATCGACATAATTCGGCGCACCATGAGCAGTTCACTCGACCCGATGATACGAAAACCGGCAGAAGCGCTCTTTAACTCCAGGGCGATTATTGACGCTTGCAAACCGTTTGAGTGGATAATGGAATTTCCTAAGGTGATTGAATTTAAACCGGATGTGGTCGAGCGCGTCAGAAAGAAATACCAGAGTTTTCCCTGGCCAGCCCACCAGTAGTGGCACGCTGCCGCGTGCCCCCACCGGGCCGGGAGTCGAGAGTCAGGATCCGCAGCGGTACGCGACCGCATGCCCCGTAGGCGCGAACCCGCGGGTTCGCTTGTAGGGGCAGACATGCGGGTTTGCTCCACTAGGCTAACAAGAAAGGCAGAATACCTATGTCTCTAAAACTGGTCGGCTATGCCGGAAGGATACTCAGGGTTGACCTGACAAGGGAGCAGATAACTGAGGAAATCCTCAGCCAGCAGACCGTGAGAGATTTCATCGGCGGGGCCGGCCTGGGGGCAAAGGTGCTCTACGACGAGGTCCCGCCCGGCGTCCAATGGAACGACCCGCGCAACCGTCTGGTTTTTGCCACGGGTCCTCTCAACGGGCTCAGGGTGGCCGGGGCGGGGGCCTTCGGCGTGGTTACCAAGGGGCCTCTCACCAATGGCGCTGCTTCATCACAGGCCAACGGCTATTTTGGCGCCTACCTGAGGTTCTCGGGCTACGATGCGGTGATCGTACAGGGGACCGCCAGGAGGTGGCTCTACCTCTATGTCCATGACGGCACGGCTGAACTCAGGGACGCTGCCTTCCTGGTGGGCAAGGATACCATCGAAAACGAAGAGCTTATCAAGGAGGAACTGGGCAAAGGGGAACGTGAACTGAGCGTCTTCGGTATCGGTCCGGCGGGAGAGAACCTGGTGAAATTCGCCGCCATTGTTGGGGACCGGGGTCATGTGGCCGGACACAACGGAATTGGCGCGGTGATGGGGTCCAAAAAGCTGAAGGCCGTGGCGGCGGCGCGGGGCAGGGGGGCCATTCCGGTGAAGGATAAGGAAAGGCTCGACGCCGTCAGCCGCGAAACCCTGGAGAAGTGGAAGGCGAACCCCTTCAGCCATTACTACTGGGGCACCTCCATGATCTTCAGCAACTTCGCCATCCAGGGCCATCTGGGAGTCAAGAACCTGACTTCCAACACCTTTCCGGAGCATGCCAATTTCATGGGCGAGAACTACCGGGAGAAGCTGGGGTTGAAGCGTTCCGCCTGCTGGGCGTGCCCGGCGGCCCATTGCCACATTGTCACGGTGAAGGAAGGCCCGTACGCGGGCTATGTGGCCGAGGAGCCGGAGTTCGAGGGATGGGAGGCCTGGGGCTCGCTTATCGGCCAGAACGACATCGGCGCAGCGGTGATGCTCAACGATGTAACCGACCGTCTGGGCCTGGAGTTGAATGAGACTGCCTGGACCATTGCTATGTCAATGGAGTTGTTCGAGAAGGGGACGCTGAAGGAGAAGGATACCGACGGCCTGGCGATGAACTGGGGAAATGTAGAGAGCGTGAGGAACATGCTGCATAACATTGCCCATCGTCGTGGATTCGGCAACGTCCTGGCCGAGGGCGTCATGCGGGCCGCCCGGATGATCGGGGAAGAAGCCGTGCAGAGCGCCGTCTTCATCGAGAAGGGCCATGCCCCCAAGCCCCACGATTCGAGGGCTTCCTGGGCAACGACCCTGGACCAGGCGACCTCCAGCATCGGCACCTACGAGACCGGAACGCTTTCTATCCCCAACCCCTTTTCTCCCGAAGAGGTCCCCGTAATCGTGGCCCGAGAGAAGGGAGCGCGCTTCTTCATCGATTGCCTGGTTGTGTGCCAGTTCGCTACCTTGACCAAACACAGCACTTTCGTGGGGCACCTGGTGGATATGGTCAACGCCGCTACCGGCCGGAGCTTATCTCTGGAGGAAGCGAACACCGCCGGGGTTCGTACCGCCAACCTGTTTCGCGCCTTCAACGTGAGGCATGGCATCGGCCCCGAGGTGGAAACGCTATCGCCGCGGTATTTTTCTTCGCCCGCCGAAGGTCCCAAGAAGGGAAAGGGAATAGCGCCCTACTGGGAGGGGATGCTGGATACCTATTACAAGGAGATGGGTTGGGACCGGAAAACGGGAAAGCCGCTGCCCGATACCCTCAAAAAGCTGGGCTTGAAGGCTGTCATCCCTGATCTGTGGCCGGCAGGGTGACGGGTGGCACAGGCCTCCGTGCCTGTGCGTCCCCGGAATTCTGGCAGTCGCGAAGAGCCTGTAGGGGCGACCCGTGTGTTCGCCCGTGCGGGTTGCCGCCGCCCCGACATGTCGGGAAGGCAGAAGGTCCATCGCGCACAGGCAGGGACGCCTGTGCCACCCGGGGGATTTTCTGAGCAAGTTAACATAAGGAGGCTCTCATCATGACTTCAAACGGACCGGCCGTAATCCTGGAAAAGAAGGACGGCATTGCCCACATTACGCTCAATCGCCCGGAGCGGCGGAACGCCCTCAGCAAAGAGGTGCGCGATGGCCTCACGTCCGTTCTCGACGGGCTGAGAAATGATGATTCCATAAGGGTGGTGACCACCACCGGGGCCGGAGATGTGGCCTACTGCGCCGGAATGGATGTCCGGGAGTTGAAGGAGCGTCACGAGCACCCGGAAAGCGGGGGCGAGGAGCAACACCTGTCGCTGTTTGTGAGACAGTTCCCCAAGGTCACCATTGCCATAGTGAACGGCTACGCCCTGGGGGCCGGTCTCTCCCTGATGAACTGCCATGACCTGGCTATCGCCTCGGAAAACGCGAAGTTCGGGCTGCCGGAGATCATGCGGAGTTTTGTGCCCAGGGGCGCCGTCGTCCCGCTGTTCCGTCAAACGCACATGAAGTGGGCTTTCGAGATTCTGCTCTCAGGCAAGAATTTTGACGCCCAGAGGGCCTACCAGGCCGGCCTGATAAACAGAGTCGTGCCCCATGCCCGGTTGCAGGAAGCCGCGCAAGAATGGGCAAAAGAAATAGCCCGGTGGGACCCGCTCACTTTGATGTACTGCAAAAAGGCAGCCTATTCATCGGTGGACGCGTCTACCTATCTTCAGGCATTGGAGCTGGTAAGTTTGTGGCAGGGCGAGGAGGCGAGGAAGAATCCCAGGAGCAGCGAGGGGCTGCGGGACTTCATCGCCGGCAAAGGCGTAAAGGCCAACATGTAAGAAGAGCAATGACGAAGTCCGAATGACGAATGACGAATCCTCCGCAATGAAGGATGAAAACGGGCATGCTGGCCCTCGACCGTAGCGGCCCCGGCGAGTGGGGGCCCGTAGGGGCAGACACATGGGTCTGCCCGCCGGCGCGGCTATTTTCTGAGGAAGGGGGAACCGCGTGCCAGGCATGCTTTCGGGGCTGAAAATCCTTGACATAACCGACCAGAAGGGCGTGTATTGCTGCAAGATGCTGGCGGATGCCGGCGCCGATGTGATCAAGATCGAGCCGCCCGGCGGCGACCCGATGCGAAAGATCGGGCCCTTTCTGGATGGCGAACCACACCCGGAGAAAAGTCTCTACTGGTTCCAGATGAACACCAGCAAGAGGAGCGTTACTCTCAACCTGGAGACTGAGAAGGGCCGGGATATTCTCAAAACCCTGGCGGCCTCGGCGGACGTCATGGTGGAGACTTTCCCTCTTGGTCTGCTGGCCGAAATGGGGTTAAGCTACGAAACCCTGACGCGGGCGAATGCGGGGTTGATTCTGGCTTCGATATCCCCCTTCGGACAGAAAGGTCCGTGGAGCCGCTACAAGAGCAGCGACGCGGTGGCTCTGGCATTGGGGGGACTGATGTCGATATGCGGCTGGCCTGACGGGCCGCCGGAGCGCATCGCCGGCTCCCAGGCATACCACCAGTGTTCTTTGCAGGCGGCAGTCAGCATCATGGTCGCCATATACGACCGGCTGGCCACGGGGCGGGGCGTCCACATCGACATTTCCATGCATAAGTCTGTTCCCATAACCCTTCTAGTTACGGTGCCCAACTACTTCGCCACCGGTGAGGTGAGAAGGCGCGTGGGAGACGGCCACGAGCAGCCGGCCTACGGTACCTTTGCCTGCAAGGATGGATACGTGGATTGCAGGTTGTTCAACGCGAACTGGGATGATTTCGTGGCCTGGCTCGATAGCGACGGAATGGCGGGAGACCTGAAAGAAGAAGAATGGCGGGACCCCTTTTACCGCAGGCAGAAAAGCGCCTTGGAGCACATAGACGCTCTTTTCCGCGAATTCGCGCTGCGCCATACCCGCAAAGTAATCTACGAAGGGGGCCAGCAAAGGGGCATCCAGGTCGGTGCGACAAATACCGCCGCAGACGTCAGCCTCGATCCCCAACTCCTGGCCAGGAACTACTTCGTTGACGTGAGCCACCCCGAACTGGGGAAGACCATCAAGTACCTGGGGGCGCCCTTCAAGCTATCCGCTACTCCCTGGGCCATCCAGCGGCGGGCGCCTGCGGTCGGAGAACACAACTCCGAGGTGTACGGGAAGGGACTCGGTTTTCCCGCGGAGCAACTGGCGGAATGGAAGGAAGCGGGCATCATATAGGGAAAATGACGAATGACGATCCCCGACTTGATCGGGGACGAATAACGAATCAAACGGGAAATGACGAAGTCCAAATGACGAACGCTCAATCAGCTTTTGTGCGTGGCGGGTCCGGCGACCCCAGGGATGAAAGCGATGGCTCCCCTCGACAGGTCGGGGTGGTACCGGGGGAGGACAGGTTGCCTTTCACCGGCATAAGGGTTATGGAATTTGGCGTCAACGCCGCCGGCCCCCTTGTCGGCAAGCTCCTGGCGGACTTCGGCGCCGAAGTCATAACGATAGAGAACCGGGAGCACATCATCTACCGGGGAGGCGGGCGGCAGCCGAGCGCCAAATCGGCCAATCTCACCAGCATGAACCTCGGTCTCTTTGCCAACAAGTACAATTTCAACAAGCTGTCCCTGGCGCTGAACATGAAGCGCCCGCAGGGCCTGGAAGTCGCCAGGAAGCTGGTGTCGGTCAGCGACGTGGTGATAGACAGCTTCCGGCCCGATGCCCTGGAGAAATGGGGGATGACCTACGACGAGCTGGCCAGGATAAATCCGCGCATCATAATGTTGCGGATGCCGACGATGGGGGAGGGCGGTCCTTACCGCTACTTCCGCAGCACGAGCTGGATACTCATGGGCCTGGCGGGCCTGAACTGGGCCAGCGGTTTTAAAGACAGGCCCCCCGTATGTCCCTGCGCCAATTCCCTGCCAGACGTTCACTGCAACCCCTTCCACGCTGCCTTTGCCCTGGTCGGAGCCTTGTATCACCGGTCCAGGACCGGCAAAGGGCAGTTCATCGAGCTTTCCCAGTTCGAGTCGACTGTTTGCGTAACGGAGACGGCCGTATTCGAACATCTGGCCGCCGGAAAACTGCCGGAAAGGACGGGCAACCGACTGGCAAACGCGGCTCCCCACGGGGTCTACCGCTGCCGGGGAGACGACAAATGGTGCGCCATTGCCGTCTTCGATCAGACCGAGTGGGAAGCCCTGTGCCGCACCATGGGAAGGGATGACCTGCTCAAGGACGAACGGTTCGGGACGCTGGGCCAGAGACAAGAGCACGCGGACGACCTTGATCGGGTCATCGAGTCGTGGACCGGAAAGAGGACCGACCTGGAAGTGATGGAATCCCTGCAGCGCGCCGGAGTGGCTGCCGGGATGGTGCAGAACTGCGAGGACCTGGTGGTCCGGGACCCGCAACTCAGGGAAACCGGGCACTGGGTGACGGTGCCGCACCCGGAGGCAGGCAAGCTGATCGGCGAGGGATGGGGCTTTACCTTTGTGAATGGCCCGGAGCCGAGATTCGAGCGTCCACCCTTGCTGGGGGAGCACAACGACCACGTCCTCGGCCATATTCTGAAAATGCCCGAAGACGAAATCAACCATCTCATTATTGACGGCGTCATAGACTGATGCAGTCGGCAGTCAAGCAGTGACCAGTCAAGCAGTGGCGCGTTGGAAGGTCTATGAGGTTCGTGAGGCCCAAGGAAGAGGGCTTCTTTTTTCATGCCCTTCGTGTTTTTCGTGGTTAAGAATCCGGGGTGGGGAGTCTTCGAGTCTGCAATCTGGAATCCCTCTTGGCGCCTGGTTCAACGAAAGGAGCTCTTAAATGAAGCAACCACACCGGTCTATCAGCCTGTTGATCTTGGCAGCGCTGATTACGGGCGTGCTCGTTGCCTGCGCCCCGGAGATTACCTCGGCGCCGGTCCAGCCGCCTCCGGCGGCTACGACGCCAACGGCGCCGCCCGCAGCCCCCACCTCAAAGCCGGCAGCGGAACTGCCGGCCAAGACTGGTCCTGCGGCCACCCCGGCTGCGGGCCCCAAGCCGGAAAGGCCGTACTACCAGGGGAAAACCATTGAAATCATCGTGGACCAGGCGGCCGGTGGAGGCACCGACGTGGTGGCCCGCATTACCGCTCCCTTCCTGACCAAATATATCCCGGGGAATCCCCGGGTGGTCATCCGCAACCAGCCTGGGGTGGCCGTGGCCCAGAACGTCTTCTACGAGAGGGCGAAGCGAGACGGTTCCGTCTTACTCACCAGCGCTTCGGCGGCCATCGGCCGGCAGCTCAGGAAGTTGGACATAGTCAAATACGACGTAACGCAATACAAGTATGTCGGCAACATCGCTCGCGCCGAGAGTGTAATCCTGGTCAGAAGAGACCTGCGGGGGAGTTTGACGGACTCCCGGTCCCGGCCTCTGGTCATCGGTACCGTTGGGGGCGACGACCCCTGGCAGGCCATACCGATGTGGGGCCGGGAGTTCCTCGGCTGGAACGTGCGCTGGGTGCTGGGTTTCGGCGGCACCAGCGAGGTGGAGCTTGCCTTCCGTCGCGGCGAGGTCGACATGTTCGGGACTGCCAACGCCTTTATCATCAACCGTTTTCACCAGGAAGGTCTTGCCGAGAGCGTGGCAACGCTGGGAACCATCAAGGGCAACCGTTTTGTCCGCCGGCCCGATTTCCCTGACGTCCCGACTTTTGATGAGGTCCTGGGGGACAAAAAGCCATCGGGGCTTCCCTGGCAGGCGTATCTTGCCTGGGTGGGACCGGGCCTGGTGGACAAATGGCTCGTAGCGCCTCCCGGCACGCCGGACAATATCATGACTACTCTGACGGACGCCTATGGCAGGATGGCGAAAGACCCGGAGTTCGATGCCATGGTCAAGAAGCTCGTGAGCGAGGTCTACGATGTGGGTATTGGTCAGGAAGTGGAAAACACCGTGAAACAGATACTGGCTGCGCCCCCCGAAGCACTGGATTACGCCGTGGGCCTCCAACGGAAATTCGGCATGATTGCGACGAAGTAAAACGGGGGCAGTCAGCCAACAGCTAACAGATCTTCTCCCCCTTTGAAAAAGGGGGATTAAGGGGGATTCGAAAAGCCTTCTTGCCGTGGGAGGAAATCCCCCGGTGTCCCGCTTTTCCAAAGGTGGAGGGAACGGGTGGATTTGGAGTTTGTTCGTTGGGTGTTCCCGGCCGCGAGATGATACAATAGGGGTGCAACAGTCATAGTATTCGTGCCAGTCTCTGAAAGGAGCAACTATGAAACCGCGAGTATACTTTGCCATGGTTTTGGCCGTACTTACCGTTTCGGCGCTGACCGCCTGTACGCCCCGGGAGGCGGCCGCCCCGGCCGGGGGCGGAGGGCAGCCGGTCCAGGTTGCCGCGGAAAAAGGCAAGTCTGCCGCCGCAGACTGGGACCGGGTCGTAACCGAAGCGAGAAGAGAGGGCCAGGTCACGCTGTACAAGGCGTCGGTCTACATCGCCCGTGTATCGGAGCGGTTCAAGGAGAAGTACGGCGTGGTCGTTGATGCGATGACCCTGAATGGAGGTCAGATAGCGGAAAGAATGTCCCGGGAATACCGGGCGGGGATTTACAATGTTGACGTAATATCTACCGGATACGGCGGAGTGAGGCTGCTCAAACCGCTGGGCATGCTGGCGCCGATGGGTGACATCATCGTCTTGCCGGAGGTCCTTGACTCGGCGAAGTGGGTCGGCGGCAAGTTCCCCATCGTCGACGGCCACCAGGTTGATTTCTTCGGCCGGGTAACCAGCTCTCTGTGGAAGAATACGGAGATGGTGCGGGAAGGCGAGATAAAAGAATACCGGGATATCCTCAACCCCAGGTGGAAAGGGAAAATCATCCTCGATGATCCTCAGAACAGCGGCGCCGGGACGCAGTGGTACCGGCTCTACCACCAGGTGCTGGGCGAGGACTTCATGAGGGCGCTCATCGAGCAGGAACCCGTGGTGATGAGGGACAAACGACTGGAGGTGGAGTGGCTGGCCCGGGGCAAGCATGCCCTGCTGATCGGCGGGAACATGGAAAACCTTATTGAGTTCAGGAAAGCGGGCGCTCCCATCAACCTGGCGGAGACCAAAGAAGGGGAGTACATCGGCCCCGGCAGCGGGGTTGTCGAGCTGGCACCCCGGCCCGCCCATCCCAACGCTACCAAACTGTTCATCAACTGGATACTGACCAAAGAAGCGCAGACGCTGCTTTCTGAAGAGAACCTGCTGCCGAGCCTGCGGACCGACGTGCCGACGGCGCACCTCGACCCGGACACGGTACCGAAGCCGGGAAAGACCTACCTGGCGGACACGCTCGAAACGATTGCCAGAGCCAATGAGTACATGGAAGCATCGGCCAGGATTTTCGCCCCTTTGCTCAAGAAGTAGCAGTCGCCTGCCGGGATTGGCGGGCGCCGCCACACATGGTTTTCGGACTCTTGAGCGGGGACGGGTGGTGCAGGCCCTACCGGAGCGCGCCATGAACTACGTTGCCCCCCGGGGTGCGACCGAGGTTCCGTTGATAACTGTGGAAGAACAGGGGGAATAGCCATGACAAGACAGGAACTGTTGTCTCGCATCTCCATTGATCCCGGGATCTGTTTCGGCAAGCCCTGCATCAAGGGACACCGGATCTGGGTCTCTCTTATCCTGGACTTTCTGGCCAGCGGGATGACAGTCAAAGAGATCCTCGAACAGTATCCCGGCCTTGAAGAGGCGGATGTCCTGGCGTGCGTTGCTTACGGAGCGGAGATGGCGAGAGAACGCTACATCGAAATACCACTTGAGACAGCGAGTTGAAGCTCAAGTTGGACGAGAACCTGGGCAGAAAGGTGGCTGAAGCCTTGCGGCGGGTGGGCCACGACGTCGCCACTGTGCCCGGCGAGGGACTTTGCGGCGTTCATGACAGGGCGCTGATTGAGACCTGCCGTGGAGAGCGGAGATGCCTGGTTACTCTGGACATGGAGTTCAGCAATCCTCTTTTGTTCAAACCATCTGCCTGTGAGGGCATTGCGGTTTTGCGGCTGCCACCAAAACCTGAGCCAAAGGACCTGCTCGACGCAGTCGACACGCTTATTGGCGGGCTCTCGCGGGGTGCAAACATCGCCGGCAAGCTCTGGATTATCCAGCGAGGCCGGGTTCGCGAATATCAGCCGGAAGAGGAACAAAGCGACGGCTAGTGCGCTTGAGCAGCCCGGCGCCAGGCAGCCTTTGCAGGCAGCTAGTCGCCTGAGCCCTGATAAACCCTTATAGCGTGTTGTGCCGTTTTGTGCGGTGGTTCCGTGACGGTGTATAATCATATTGATGGCAGAAAAAGAGCGGGAGGCTATGCTCTACGAGAAGCTGCAGAACTCGCTGGTGCATTGCCATGTGTGCCAGTGGCGTTGCATCATCCGGCCCGGCAAGCTGGGGGTCTGTCGGATGCGGCAGAACAAGGACGGCGTCCTCTATGTCCTGAACTACGGGTTTGCCTCTTCCGTAGCCGTCGATCCCATCGAAAAGAAGCCGCTGTTTCACTTCTACCCGGGAAGCAGGGTCTATTCCCTCGGGACCCTCGGCTGCAATTTCCACTGTGTCGATTGTCAGAACTGGCAGATAGCCTGTGTGGATTTCGGGCAACGGGAGCTGGAACAGGTCTCGGCAGCCCGGGCGGTAGCCCAGACCAGACAACACAAGTGTCGCGGAATCGCCTGGACCTACAACGAGCCGGCGATTTGGTTCGAGTATACCTACGATTGCGCCCGGCTGGCCAAGGAACATAATCTTTACACTGTTTATGTGACCAACGGCTACATGACGCCGGAGGCGCTGGATACCATCGGCAGCCATCTCGATGCCTATCGGGTGGACATCAAGGGTTTCAGTGATGCCTTCTATCGTAAATTGGCCAAAGTGTCTAAATGGAGGGGTATCCTCGATGTGGCCGAAAGGGCGCTGAAGAAATGGGATATGCACATTGAGGTGGTGACCAACGTGGTCCCGACGATGAATGACGATGACGAACAGTTGACCGGGATTGCTGCCTGGATCAGGGACCACCTGGGCGAGGTGACGCCGTGGCACGTCACGCGGTTCTACCCGAACTACCAGCTCATGAACATTCCGCCGACGCCCGTAGCCACGCTGGAGAAGGCGTACAACATTGGGAAGAAGGCAGGCCTGAAATTCGTGTACCTGGGCAACGTGCCCGGCCACGACGGCGAGAATACGGACTGTCACAGTTGTGGCCGGCAGGTAATCAAACGTCTGGGGTATCAGACGGATATCGTGGGGCTTGAGGGATCGCGGTGCCGTTATTGCGGGGCCGACCTCAACATCAAGACCGAAGGCTGGAAACGCAATATCTCTGGGCCTCGGGAGGTCCCTGAAGCGGCTCCGAAAGGCAACCACGAATGAACACGAATGCACACGAATTGGAATGATAGGTTTTTGTGTTGATTCGTGGTTGAAATTACAGCCCGAATATGCGCGGCTGTGTCAAGGAACCGAGTCGCGGGCAAAATGCCCGCGCTACCGATGTGGTCGGAACTGACATGAGGCGAAATATGGAAAAGAAGGAAATGCATTCCCTGGTGAAATTGGCCAGGGACACGGTGGAGAAGTATGTCAGGGAAGGGAAGACCATCAAGCCGGCCGATTTGACCCCGGAAATGAAGGGGAAGGCCGGGGTTTTCGTGTCCATCAAGAAACACGGCGAGCTGCGCGGCTGCATCGGCACCTTTGAGCCGACACAGCGCAATGTGGCAGAGGAAATCATCAGCAATGCGATTGCTTCGGCCACGAGAGACCCGCGCTTCCCGCCCGTGGACGAACGAGAATTGGAGGAACTTACCTTCAGCGTGGACGTGCTGACGAAACCGGTCCCGGCCTGCAAGGAGGGTCTCGACCCCAGGAAATACGGGGTCATCGTCCAGTGCGGGTGGCGCAAGGGTTTGCTCTTGCCGGACCTGGAGGGCGTGGACACGGTTGACCAGCAGGTTGAGATATGCCGGTGCAAGGCTAACATCGGGCCGGAGGAGCCGGTGAAGCTGTACTGCTTCGAGGTCAATAGATACAAGTCCGAATGACGAATGACCAGTGCCGCCCCGATGCATCGGGGCGAGAGGCGAACCATGGCAAAGCCGGGAGCGCAACGGCTGGCGAAGTTCGAATGAGGAAAGACCAATCAATCAGCCGTGCGCCCAGGGCGCACGATCAAGGATGAAAACCGTGGGGCCTCGTCCGAGCACCGTAGGGGCAGACCCGTGTCTCTGCCCGCCGGCGGGCGAACACATGGGTTCGCCCCTACGGTCTTAGGGGAATTCGGACCCTCACAGGCGGGACGCCTGTGGCACCGGCTGGGTGGGCGAAGTTACAATTTTCTCAAATTTGTTCCGCCCGGGTATTGACAAGATGGAACGCGGATGGTAAAATTAAGGTTTGCAACATATGCCTCATCACGTACGAAACTCCCCATCATAGTTTTCATCGGTATTCCCCATTTCTAAGGTCTAGTGCCTTGTAATGGTGTTTGTAGGAGCAAGATATCGAATGGCAGCAGAAACTCAAGTAATGACTCGTCCGGCTGTTGACCTCACGCGAAAAGCCTATGGCCGTCTGAAGGATATCCTGGACGTACCAAGTCTGATCGAGGTGCAGATCGAGTCGTTCCGCCGGTTCCAGAGGGAGGGTATCAAAGAGCTTCTTGACAGCATATCCCCGATCGAAGATTTTACGGGAAACAAGCTAGCGCTTCATTTCAAAGACCCCGATAGTTCTTCCGCCCCGTGGCACGAATTCAAAGCGCCCAAGTACAGCGAAGCCGAGTGCCGGGAAAGGGACATCACCTTCGCGGCGCCGATGGAAGTCAAGGTGCGGCTGGTCATCAAGGAAACCGGCGAGGTCAAGGAGCAGAAGCTCTACTTCGGTGAGTTTCCATTGATGACTGCCAACGGTACGTTTATCATCAATGGGGCGGAACGGGTGGTGGTGAGCCAGCTCATCCGCTCTCCGGGGGTGTATTTCACCCGGGAGGAGGATGTGGTTAGCGGACGCGGTCTTTGCTTTGCCAAGTTGATCCCGGACCGCGGGGCATGGCTCGAGTTTGAGACCAGCAACAAAGACGTCATGTCCGTCAAGTTTGACGGGAAGAGAAAGGTCCCCATCACCACCCTGCTGAGGGCGCGCGGTCTCGCCAGGGAAGACAAGATCCGCGAGCTCTTTGCCGACGTTGATAATGACCCCGCTCACCACTATATCAAGGCCACCATGGAGCGGGAAACCATGGTGGAGGAGACGGAAGGGGAAAGCCACCGCCTGGAAAGCGAAGAGGAAGCGCTCAAGGACATCTATCGCCGGCTGCGTCCG
Organism: Chloroflexota bacterium; assembly: GCA_016210565.1. Classification (GTDB taxonomy): domain Bacteria; phylum Chloroflexota; class Dehalococcoidia; order JACQUA01; family JACQUA01; genus JACQUA01. The sequence goes on along the minus strand of JACQUA010000406.1, from coordinate 8,588 downwards.
GGAGACCCGCCGAACACGGAAAACGCCAAACACCTGATTGATAACCTGCTGTTCAATCCCAAGCGGTACGACCTGGGCCGGGTAGGCCGGTACAAGCTGAATAAACGGCTTGCCAGGTCCTTTGAGCACCTGGGCGTGTCCCGGGACGAGAACATTCGCGTTCTGACCGACGAGGATTTGATCGCCATAATCCGCCATATCATCATGGTCAACAACGGGCAGGACACTCCTGACGATATCGACCACCTCGGCAACCGGCGGATCCGCACTGTGGGCGAGCTCATCCAGAACCATTTCCGGGCAGGACTCCTGCGGCTGGAAGGCGTGGTCAAAGAAAGAATGAGCATTATCGACCCGGTGGTGGCCACTCCCGGGAGCCTGATCATTATCCGTCCCATCGTGGCGGCAATGCGGGAGTTTTTCGGTGGGTCCCAGCTATCGCAGTTCATGGACCAGACCAATCCCCTGGCGGAACTCACCCATAAGCGGCGTCTTTCCGCCCTGGGCCCCGGCGGGCTTTCCAGGGAACGGGCCGGTTTCGAAGTGAGGGACGTGCACCATTCTCATTACGGCCGGATATGCCCGATTGAAACTCCTGAAGGCCCGAACATCGGCCTCATCGGGTCCCTGGCCACCTACAGCCGGGTGAACGAATACGGTTTTATCGAGACCCCTTACCGCAAAGTGTTGCGGGAGGTGGAGAATGTTCCGGAACAGACCACCGGCAGAAGGGCCGCCGAGGCCATCCACGTCAAGAAAGGCGGAGAAGTGATCATCCCCGCGGGAGGCGTGATCACCCGGGACAAGGCCGAGGATCTGGCCAAACTGCGCGTCAAGAGGGTACCGGTAGCGGCGTATGTCTCTGACGGCATCGAGTATCTGACCGCAGACAAAGAAGAGGAAAAAGACCCTCGTACCGGGGAGATGATCCACGTTATCGCCCAGTCCAGCGCTTTGATTGATGCCAAAGGCCAGTTCCAGGAAGATAAGGTCGAGGCGCGGCAGGGCAGCCGGTATTTCCGGGAGGCCCCTGACAAGATTGACTATATGGATGTCTCTCCCAAGCAGATCGTCAGTATTACCACCTCGATGATTCCCTTCCTGGAGCATGACGACGCCAACCGCGCCCTGATGGGTTCCAACATGCAGCGGCAGGCGGTGCCTCTGGTCAAGCCGGAGGCCCCCCTGGTAGCCACCGGAATGGAGCGGGTCGCGGCCCGGGACAGCGGGCAGATACTCACCGCTGACAACAAAGGAGTGGTGATTTCGGTTGGTCCCAGGCAGGAGGTGGTCAAACGCGCCGAGGGTACCGAAGAAGTGCGGTACGTCTCGGGAATTGTGGTCAAATACGACGACGGCAACGAGATAAGACACGATTTGACCAAGTTCACCCGGACGAACCAGGGTACCTGCCTGAACCAGCGCCCCGTTGTTCAACCGGGGCAAAGGGTCGACAAAGGTCAGGTACTCGCCGACGGGTCGTCCACCGACGGGGGCGAACTGGCGCTGGGGCAGAACATTTTATGCGCCTTCATGAGTTGGGAAGGGTATAACTACGAAGACGCGATTGTCATCAGTGAAGAGATGGTGAAGGAGGACAAGTTCACTTCCGTTCATATCGAGAAATACGAACTGGAAGCGCGGGACACCAAACTGGGCCCGGAAGAAATAACCAGGGACATTCCCAACGTGGGCGAAGAGGGATTGCGCGACCTGGACGAGCAGGGCATCATCCGCATCGGCGCCGAGGTCAATCCGGGAGACATTCTGGTGGGTAAGATCACGCCGAAGGGCGAGACCGAGCTGACTCCCGAAGCCAAGTTGCTGCGGGCAATATTTGGCGAAAAGGCCAGGGAAGTGCGCGACACGTCTCTGAGGGTGCCTCACGGCGAACAGGGGACCGTAATCAATGTCAGGGTTTTTTCCAGAAAACTCACCGGCGAAGAAAACCGGTTAGGAAAGGAAGACTTGCTGTCAATCCCCAATGGCAAGGAGTTTGCCAGGGTCAAGAGCGACGATCTGCCGGCCGGGGTCAACGAACTGGTCAAGGTGTGGGTCGCCCGGAAACGGAAGATATCCGTCGGGGACAAGATGGCTGGTCGGCACGGCAACAAGGGCGTCATCGCCAGGATTCTGCCGGTAGAAGATATGCCGTTCCTGCCGGATGGCCGCGCGGTGCAGATTATCCTGAATCCCATCGGCGTCCCTTCGCGCATGAACCTGGGACAGGTGTTTGAGACCCACCTGGGGCTTGGCGCCGAGACCATAGGGTTCAGGGCTCTCTCGCCGGTCTTTGACGGCGCCACGGATAAGGACCTCGAAGACGTGCTGGGGCGATCGTGGCTCATTCAGAAGGCGGCTTCGCTGGGCCACTACACGAGAAACGGGGGTGGGCCTGCGCCTGCGCTTTCAGAAGAAACCAGAAACTGGGTGAAGGACAAGGGCTATGACCCCGAAAAGGTCTTCAGTGAAGACTATCCGGGCGAGGCCCGCCGGGCCTGCCTGTCTCTGTGGCTGAAGCTGGAGCATGGCGTGGACCCCGCGGACATGGACGACGAGCAGCTTATGGAGACGGTGGCCAAACTGGAAGAGGAGAAGGGAGTCGCCCGCCCCATCTGGGGAAAGACCACGCTCTACGACGGGCGCACCGGTGAACCCTTCGATAAGCCGGTTACGGTGGGCAATATCTACATCATGAAACTGATCCACCTGGTGGAAGACAAGGTGCATGCCCGGTCCACCGGCTCCTACTCCCTGATCACACAGCAGCCCCTGGGAGGCAAAGCCCAGTTCGGAGGCCAGCGGTTCGGAGAAATGGAGGTCTGGACCCTGGAGGCCTATGGCGCCGCCCATACGCTCCAGGAGATGCTGACCATAAAATCGGACGATGTCGACGGGCGGGCCAAGGCCTACCAGTCCATTGTTAAAGGCGAAGATATCGCCCAGCCGGGCGTCCCTGAATCCTTCAAGGTGTTGGTCAAGGAACTGCAGAGTCTGGCGCTGGCCGTGGAAGTGTTGGACGAAGGGGAAGAAAGAATTCCCATAGCTAAAGAAGAATCCTCGGAGGGAAGCGAATAAATGGCAGAAGCCAACGATTTCAAAGTAGTCCGAATATCCTTAGCCTCGCCCGAGCAAATCAGGAGTTGGTCCTATGGGGAAGTGACCAAGCCTGAAACCATAAACTACCGGACGTTGAAGCCGGAAAAGGATGGCCTTTTCTGTGAGCGTATCTTTGGCCCGACCAAGGACTTCGAGTGCTATTGCGGCAAATACAAGCGCCAGCGGTACAAGGGAATGATCTGCGACAAGTGCGGCGTGGAAGTGGCCAGGGCCAGCGTTCGCCGGGAGCGCATGGGACACATCGAGCTGGCGGCTCCGGTAAGCCATGTCTGGTTTGCCAAGGGGACGCCCAGCCGCATCGGGCTGCTTCTCGACCTTTCCCCCCGCAGCCTGGAACGGGTGCTTTATTTTGCCCAGTACATCGTAACCTCGGTTGACAGAGAAGCCCTGAAGGCAATCAGGGAGGAGAAGGGGAAGGAATACCTGGGCCAGCTCGGCGCCATCGACAAGGAACTGAACGATAAGATCGAGGAGGTGAAGGCGAGGACCGCAGCAGAGACGGCGTCTCTTGAATCGGAGAAAGACAGGATAATGGAGGCCGCCCAGGCCGAACTGGATGCGGCCATAAAGGAGATTACGGACGCCGCAGAGGCCGTCGAGGAAAAATTGAAGGCGAGCCAGGGCAAGAAAGCCGGCGCCGATATCTCCTTTGATGGCGCGACCATTCTGGCCAGGGGTAAGGTCGGCCATGCCACGCACCTTAACCAGCTCAAACAGATTATCGGCGAGCGGGTGGCGGAGAAAGAGGAAGGGTGGAGGCAGGAGACGGAGGAGAAGCTGGCCCCGCTGATGGAGCAACTGGCGCCCTACCAGGCGAAAGCTGATGAGGAAATAGGGGCGGTAAAGAAGGAGTTCGAGGAAAAGCATCTCAGGACGAAGCAAGAGCACGAGGACCGGGCCGGGGAGATAGGAGAACTGGAACCCAACACGCTCCTGCCCGATGCCAGGTACCGGGAGTTGCGGGAGAAATACGGAAACGTTTTCTCCGCCGGCATGGGAGCCGAAGCAGTCCTGGAGATTCTGAGGAACATCGACCTGAGCGCTCTGCGCCAGCGGTTGCTGGAGGAAATCCGCACTTCTTCGGGACAGCGCCGGAAGAAGGCCCACAAGCGTCTGCGCGTCATCGAGGCGCTCCGCCGGAGCGGGAACCGGCCGGAGTGGATGGTGATGACCGTTCTGCCGGTGCTCCCCCCTGACCTGAGGCCCATGGTCCAACTCGATGGCGGACGGTTTGCCACCAGTGATTTGAACGATCTCTACCGCCGCGTTATCAACCGGAACAACCGGTTGCGGCGTTTGAAAGAGCTGGAAGCCCCGGATATCATTATTCGAAACGAAAAGAGAATGCTCCAGGAAGCCGTTGATTCCCTGATAGACAACGGCAAACGGGGACGGGCGGTATCGCTCGCCGGGAGCCACAAGCTGAAATCGCTGTCGGACATGCTCCGCGGCAAGCAGGGACGTTTTCGCCAGAACCTCCTGGGAAAGCGCGTGGACTACAGCGGCCGGTCGGTCATCATCGTCGGCCCGGAGCTCCAGTTGCACCAGTGCGGGTTACCCCGGCGCATGGCCCTGGAACTGTTCAAGCCTTTTATCATGCACCGCCTGGTGGCCCAGGGGGCGGCCCATAACATCAAGAGCGCCCGGCGCCTGGTGGAAAAGGCCAAGCCGGAAGTGTGGGATATCCTCGAGGATGTCATCAAGCAAAGGCCCGTGATGCTCAACCGGGCGCCGACCCTGCACCGGCTCGGCATCCAGGCCTTTGAGCCGGTCCTGATCGATGGCAGCGCCATCCAGATTCATCCCATGGTCTGCACCGCTTTCAACGCCGACTTCGATGGCGACCAGATGGCTGTCCATGTTCCCCTGTCGACCGCCGCGGTTCAGGAATGCCGGCAGGCGATGCTGAGCATCAATAACATGCTGCTGCCCAGCTCCGGCGACCCTGTAGTGGCCCCCACCCTGGACATCGTCCTGGGATGCTACTATCTTACCACCATGAAGCCCGGCGAAAAGGGCGAAGGCAAGTCCTTTGGCAGCTTCAACGAGGCCAAGATGGCCTATGAGTCCGGGGCGTTGGGGCTGAAGGCGCCTATGCGTGTCAGGCATTCGGAGAATGGCGGCAAGTGGTATGAGACGAGCGTCGGGCGGATTATCTTTAACGAGGTGTTGCCCGCGGAGTGGGATTTCACGAATGACGTGATGGACAAAGGGTCTTTGAAGAAACTGGTAGCCAGGGTCTATAAACAACTCGGGAATATCAAGACGGCGAAAATGCTGGACGCCATGAAGACTCTGGGTTTCCATTACGCCACCCAGTCGGGCATAACTGTGGGCATCTATGACCTGGAGGTGCCGGCGGAAAAGCAAAGGATCCTGGACAAGGCTGAAGAACAGATCGCCAACATCCAGAGGAACTACAACATGGGGTTGATGGTGGAGGAGGAGAGATACAACCAGGCCATCAAGGTATGGGAAAAGGCCAAGGATAAGGTCCAGGATGCCGTGAAAGAGGCCCTTTCCGGGTACGGAGGCATCTACATGATGGCCACCGCCGGGGCCAAGGGTAACATTGGCCAGATAACTCAGATGGCCGGTATGCGGGGTCTGATGTCGGACCCCTCCGGCAAGATCATCGAGTTGCCTATCAAAGGAAGCTTCCGCGAGGGCCTCTCGGTTCTGGAATACTTCATATCCACGCATGGCGCTCGAAAAGGCCTGGCGGACACTGCACTGCGGACTTCAGATAGCGGCTATCTGACGCGGCGTCTGATCGACGTGGCGCAGGATGTCAGGATATCCCAGGAGGATTGCGGCAGTTCCGGAGGCATAGCCGTACCCCGGGAAACGGAGGAAAGCCGACTGGTCGTTTTTGCCGACCGGTTGATGGGCCGCTGGCCGGCGCAACCGGTGGCCGACCCGAACACCGGCGAGATTATTGCCGATGTCGACAGCGAGATCGATGAAGAAAAGGCTGCGGCGATCGCCAGGTCCGAAGTGGACCGGGTTTACGTGAGGTCGGTCATGACCTGCCAGTCCCGCCGCGGCGTTTGCCGGAAGTGTTACGGGCGGGACCTCGCCAAAGGCGAGTTGGTGAAGAAGGAAACGGCGGTAGGGATTATCGCCGCCCAGAGCATCGGAGAGCCGGGCACCCAGCTTACCATGAGGACGTTCCACACCGGTGGCGTCGTGGGCATTGACATAACCAGCGGTCTGCCGCGCGTGGAGGAACTCTTTGAAGCCAGAATCCCGAAAGGTCAGGCCATCATCTCGGAGATTGACGGGGTGGCAGACATCGTCACTACCGGGGAAGAGAGGAAGATCAAGGTGACCAGCTCCGAGCTGTACCGGGACGAGTACTCCGTGCCGCCGGGATACGCCTGGCTCGTCAAGACCGGAGACGAAGTTGAAGTGGGGGCTGCTCTCGCCGCTCCCGAACCGGGCAAAGAACCCGGCAAAGAGCTTCAGGTGGCAGGCGAGGCGCCGGCTTTCGTAGCCCGGGTGAAAGGGACCGCGGAAGTCCAGGGCGACCGTCTGACGGTCCACTACGAAGAAAAAGAAGAAAGGGAGTATTCGATACCCGTGACGGCGCACGTGCGCGTCGAAAACGGAAGTCGCGTCCTGGCCGGAACTCAGCTAACCGATGGTCACATCAATCCCCAGGATATCCTCCGCATCCAGGGACGAGAGAAAGTCCAGGAGTATCTGGTAAGTGAAGTGCAGAGGGTTTACCGGTCCCAGGGAGTCAATATCAACAATAAGCACATCGAGGTGATAGCCCGCCAGATGTTAGGGAAGGTACGGGTGGAGAGCCCCGGCGACACGGAGCTCCTGCCGGGCGAACTGAAAGACCGCTTTGGCTATGAGGATATCAACGCCAGGATCCTGGCCCAGGGCGGTGAGCCGGCGACGGCTCAAACGGTGCTTCTCGGCGTCACGAGGGCGTCCCTGAATACCGAAAGCTGGCTGGCGGCCGCTTCTTTCCAGGAGACCACCAGGGTGCTGGCCGAGGCTGCCGTTTTCGGCAAGAAAGACCGCCTGCTGGGGCTGAAAGAGAACGTGATAATCGGCAAGCTCATCCCGGCGCAGTTCGCTATGCCGCCCGCGCCGGTGCTCGAACCCGTCGCGGGCCTGCCTGAAGCCGGCCCTTCCCTGGAGTCCGGCCCCTCCGCCGGGGAAGAGCGGCCTCCCCGTTTGGTGGAACGGGACACCGAAGCCTTCCCCCAGTAGAAGCCAGAAGCCGGCGTCGTCATTGCGAGCGAAGCGAAGCAATCTCCCGGATGTCCATCCAACCGGGGGATTGCTTCGTCACTTCGTTCCTCGCAATGACAGTCCGTTTTTCATCCTTCATGGCACCCCCTGGCGGGCCGGCATGGGTGATTGATTGGTCATTCGTCATTCGCCCCGGTCCGATCGGCGGTCGCAATTCGTCATTGTCTCTTCGGCTGATAGGCGCGGTTTATGAGCGCCGCTATGTAGCCGGCGCCAAAGCCGTTGTCGATGTTGACCACGGAAACGCCGGCGGCGCAAGAGTTCAACATGGCGAGCAGTGCGGCCAGTCCCTGGAAGCTCGCGCCGTAGCCTACGGAAGTCGGCACGGCGATCACCGGCACTGAAACCAGCCCGGAGACCACACTCGGCAGTGCTCCCTCCATGCCGGCCACGGCCACGATCACGTGGGCCTGACGCAGCCGCGGCACTTGGTCCAGGAGCCGGTGGATGCCGGCCACGCCCACGTCGTACGCCCTTTCCACTTTGTTTCCCATTTCTTCGGCCGTGACTGCGGCTTCTTCAGCGACCGGAATATCTGCGGTCCCTCCGCTGAGGACGGTTATCCCGGGGGACGGTTTGGTGCGCCTGGCTTTGTGGAATGTGATGATCCGGGCGTGTTCATTGTATCGGGCGGAGTCCAGGCATTCGGCGACTTTCCGGTAGCATTCCGCCGAGGCTTTGGTAATCAAAATGGCCTCGTTATGTTCTTTGAGCTTGCGGGCTATGGCCGCCACCTGCTCGTGCGTTTTCCCCGCCGCCAGGATGACTTCCGGATAGCCCTGCCGCAAAGCCCGGTGATGGTCGGGCCTGGCGAATTCCAGGTTTTCATAAGGCAATATCTCCAGCGTTTCCAGCGCCCTGGCGGGACTGATGTCACCGGACCTTACCTTTTGCAGGAGTTGGAGCAAGCGTGTCTTATCTATGGCAGGATATCCTTATTCCACATCGAAAGGAAAAATGCCGAATTACTAAGCACGAATGACTAAGGAAACGGGAAATGAAGAAGTCCGAATGACGAATGACCAAACAAATTCCAAGAACCAAGTTCCAAACCCCAAACGGGGCGCGAGGCTGCGCTTTGGTGATTGATTGGAAGCTCCGGTTTTGGTATTGCTCTGAAAATAGGCTGTCACCCTGAGCCGAAGCCCTGAGCGAAGCGAAGGGGCAGTCGAAGGGTCTTTCGTCCCGCGCCCCGC